>NZ_DASSMH010000026.1:0-12592 GCF_035688975.1 Intrasporangium sp.
CAGCTCACGCTCGCCATGGTCGTCTTCGGCATCGGGCTGGGAATGGCGCTGCAGGTCTACACCCTCATCGTCCAGAACGCCTCGCAGCGCAAGGACCTGGGCGTGGCGACGGCCTCGACGCAGTTCTTCCGCAACGTCGGCTCGACCGTGGGCATCGCCGTCTTCGGCACGATCATGACGAGCGGCCTGTCGACGAACATCGCCGCCCACCTGCCCGCCGCGGCCCGACAGCAGCTCGCCTCGTCCGGCACGACGCTGAGCGCCGGCTCGGTGCTGGACCCGGCCGCGCTCTCCTCGCTGCCGCCCGCCATCGCCCGCGCGGTCCAGCAGGGCCTCGCGGACTCGCTGCACGCCGTCTTCGTCTGGGGTCTGGTGCCCTTCGCCCTCGCGCTCGCCGCGACGCTGTTCATCCGGGAGCTGCCGCTGCGCGACACCGTCCACACGGCCGACGAGGCGGGCCGCGAGCTGCTCGACACCATGGGCCAGACGGCGACCCGTGACGAGCTCGTCGTCCCCCTCGGCCGGGACGCCGGCAACACCCGCACCTCCGAGCGCCTCCTCGGGGTGCGGCTCGGGCTGCTGGCCGAGGCGGCCCTCTCCGGTGACCGCCCGCTCCTCGGGCGGGCCGTGGCCCAGGTCGGGGACGGTGACCTCGAGCGGGGTGCCGCGCTGCTCGCCCGCACCGCCCGGATGCTCACCACCGAGGACCACGCCGTCGCGGCGGACACCGAGCGGTATGCCGTGGAGGTGGCCGCCCGCGCGAAGCGCCCTGGAGGGGCACTCGACCCCGCGCTCCGGCTCGAGCTGGCGACGGCCGTCACGGACCGCGACGCCGACACCGTGAGGACGACGAAGGAGCCGACCGTGGCCGAGCGCCACGAGGCCATCGACATCCAGCGCCTCGTGGAGGTCGGCGACGACCTCACGTCCGCCCTGCTCGTCGACATCCGGCAGGCGAAGCAGGCGCAGCAGGCCTTGCCGGCCTGACCCGGGCCCCGGTCAGCCCCAGACGAGCGCGCGGCTCGGGTCCTCGAGGAGGGCGGCGACGTCGGCGAGGAAGCGGCTGCCGAGCTCCCCGTCGATGAGCCGGTGGTCGAAGGAGACGGCGAGCGTGGTGACGTGCCGGATGCCGATCTCGTCGGTGCCGTCCGCGGCGGTGACGACCCACGGCTGCTTGCGGATCGCGCCGAAGGCCACGATGGCGCTCTCCCCGGGGTTGAGGATCGGCGTGCCGCTGTCGACACCGAAGACGCCGACGTTGGTGATCGTCATCGTGCCGCCCGCCATGTCGGCCGGCTGCGTGCGCCCCTCGCGCGCCGTGGCGGTGAGCCCGCCGATCGCGACGGCGAGCCCATGCAGGTCGAGCCGGTCGGCGTCCTTGATGTTGGGCACGATGAGGCCGCGCGGCGTCGCGGCGGCGATGCCGAGGTTGACGTAGCGCTTCTGCACGATCTCCTGCGCCGCCTCGTCCCAGGTCGCGTTCATGCCCGGGTGGCGACGGATCGCGACCAGCAGGGCCTTGGCGAGGACGAGGAGCGGCGTTACCTTGACGTCCGCGAACTCGCGGTCGGCCCTCAGCCGGTCGAGCAGCTCCATCGTCCGGGTGACGTCGACGGTGACCCACTCGGTGACGTGCGGCGCCGTGAAGGCCGAGGCCACCATCGCCTGGGCCGTCATCTTCCGCACGCCCTTGACGGGGATCCGCACCTCACGGTCGCCGACCGGCGCGTATGCCGCCGGGCCGGCGACCGGTGCCCCGGCCGGCGCCGGAGGCGCCGAGGGGCGAGCCGCGAACGCCTGCACGTCCTCCCGGGTGACGATGCCGTCGGGCCCCGTCGGGGTGACCGCCGCGAGGTCGATCCCGAGATCCTTGACGAGCTTGCGCACCGGCGGCTTGGCCTTGGGCCGACCCCCCGCCGGCTCCACGGCCGGTCCGGTGGCGGGCTGCGCGTGGCGCGCCGGCGCCGCGACAGGCTCCGCCGCCGTGGGTGTTGCCGGCGAGGCCGCCTCCACCGCGGCCGGGCCGGGCTGGAAGGCCGCGGCCACGGACTGCCCACTGGGCGGCATACCCCTGCTTGCGGAGGGTCCACCCGCAGCGGCCCTGCGCGAGCGACGGGCGGAGGCGCCCGCCTTGGCGCCGTAACCGACGAGGGTCGCCTCCTGCGCCGACTCCTGCGCCGACTCCTGGGTCGACTCCTTGGCCGACTCCTTGGCCGACTCCTGCGCGGCGCCCGAGGCGGGCGAGACGCCCGTTTGTTCCATGCCGCCCGGGTCGCCCGAGCCGGCACCGGTGCCGTCGTCGATCGTGATGATCGGGGTACCCACGTCGACGGTGGCCCCCACGTCGACGAGGATCTGCGCCACGGTGCCCGACCACGGGATCGGCAGCTCAACGAGCGACTTGGCGGTCTCGACCTCGACGACGATGTCGTTGACCTTGACGGTGTCGCCCGGGGCGACCTTCCACTCGACGATCTCGGCCTCGACGAGGCCTTCACCGGGATCGGGCAGCTTGAACGTCTGAACGGCCATCGATGGCACTCCGATCCGATACGTCAGTAGGCGAGGGCGCGGTCGACGCCGTCGAGGATCCGGTCGAGGTCGGGGAGGAAGTGCTCCTCCATCCGGCTCGGCGGGTAGGGGATGTTGGCTCCCGCGACGCGGATGACCGGCGCCTCGAGCTCGTAGAAGCAGCGCTCGGTGACCTGCGCGGAGATCTCGGCCGCCATGCCGAGGAAGCTGCTCGCCTCGTGGACCACGACGAGGCGGCCGGTCTTGCGCACCGACGCGACGACCGTGTCGATGGGCAGCGGCGAGAGCGAGCGCAGGTCGACGACCTCGATCGACGTGCCCTCCTGCTCGGCGGCGGCGGCGGACTCCAGGGCCGTCTTCACGGTGGGCCCGTAGGCGACGACGGTCACGTCCGTGCCGGGCCGCACGACGTGGGCCTCGAAGAGCCCCCGCGGCGCGGAGGGGGCGGCCGTGTCGAACTCCGCCCGGTCGTGGTAGCGCCGCTTGGGCTCGAAGAACATGACCGGGTCGTCGCACTCGATGGCCTGCTGGATCATCCAGTGGGCGTCCTCGGGGTTGGAGCACGCGACGGACCGCAGGCCGGCCGTGTGGGCGAAGTAGGCCTCCGGCGACTCCGAGTGGTGCTCGGGCGAGCCGATGCCGCCCCCGAACGGGATCCGGATGACGAGCGGGACCGTGACCGCGCCGAGGCTGCGGGCGTGCAGCTTGGCGACCTGGCTCACGATCTGGTCGAACGCCGGGTAGACGAAGCCGTCGAACTGGATCTCGCACACGGGCCGGTAGCCCCGCAGGGCCATCCCGACCGCGGTGCCGACGATGCCCGACTCGGCGAGCGGGCTGTCGATGACCCGGTCCTCGCCGAAGTCCTTCTGCAGGCCCTCGGTGATCCGGAAGACCCCGCCGAGCTTGCCGATGTCCTCGCCGATGAGCACGACCCGGTCGTCCTTCTCCATCGCCTTGCGCAGGCCTGCCGTGATGGCCTTGCCGAGGGTGAGCCGCTCGAGCTGCGCGGTCATCAGTTCGCCTCCTCGAAGCTGGCCTGGTAGGCGAGGTATGCCGCCCGCTCGGCCTCCATGACGGGATGGTCCTCGGCGTAGACGTGGTCCCACATCGTCTCGCCGGGCAACGTCGGCATGGTGATGCAGCCCTGGCGCAGCTCGGCGGCGAAGCGGTCGGCCTCCTCGTCGACGGCCGTGAAGTAGGCGTCGGCGGCCATGCCCTCGCGGACCAGGTGGCTCTTGAGGCGCAGGATGGGGTCCCGGAACTTCCACTGCTCCACCTCGGCGGAGACGCGGTACTTGGTCGGGTCGTCGGCGGTCGTGTGGGCGCCCATCCGGTAGGTGTATGCCTCGATGAGCAGCGGGCCGTTGCCGGCCCGGGCCTCGTCGAGGCAGTGCCGGGTCACGGCATACGTCGCGAGGATGTCGTTGCCGTCGACACGGACTCCGGGGAAGCCGAACCCGCGGGCCCGCTGGAACAGCGGGATGCGGGTCTGCTTGGTCACCGGCTCGGAGATCGCCCACTGGTTGTTCTGGCAGAAGAACACGACGGGCGCGTCGAAGCTCGCGGCGTAGACGAACGCCTCGTTGACGTCACCCTGTGAGCTCGCGCCGTCGCCGAAGTAGCAGATGACCGCCGTGTCGCGGTCGGGGTCCCCGGTGCCGACGTCGCCGTCCATCTTCACGCCCATCGCGTAGCCCGTCGCGTGCAGCGCCTGGGCCCCGATGACGATGGTGTAGAGGTGGAAGTTGTGCTCCTTGGGGTCCCAGCCGCCCTGGCTGACGCCCCGGAAGAGCTGCAGCGAGCTCTGCGGGTCCATGCCGCGCACGAAGCCGACGCCGTGCTCGCGGTAGGTCGGGAAGACGAAGTCGTGTGGCTTGAGCGCGCGGCCCGAGCCGACCTGGGCCGCCTCCTGCCCCAGCAGGCTCGGCCAGAGGCCGAGCTCACCCTGGCGCTGGAGCGCGTAGCCCTCGGCGTCGAGGCGGCGGATGAGGACGAGGTCGCGGTAGAAGCCGCGCAGGTCGTCGGCGGTGAGGTCGGCGACGTACCTGTCGTAGTCCGGGTGGGTCAGGCGCTGCCCCTCCGGGGTCAGCAGCTGGATCATGTCCGGGCCGCCGTCGCCGACCGATGGGGTCGGCTCGTGCAGCTCCGCGACGGCCTTGTCGCTCACTGGGGCTCCTTCGCCGGACACCGGGGTCCGGCCTGCTCGATCGGCCCGCGAACGGAGGTCTCCCGCTCGTCGGCTGTGGGTGGCTGCAGGGCCCGCCGAGGGTGACGGCGAACGCTGCGCGTCCTCGGCAGCAACGTACCGGAGCATCCCGGGAATCTCACAATGCGGAACGCGCCAGGGCCGCGCCCCGCCCGGTGCGCCGTGCCTGGTGGGCCGGCAGTCGCCGCCGGCGGATCAACTGGCGGATCAACTGGCGGACGGTGTCGCCAGGACAGCACCGGACGCCAGCTGATCCGCCAGTTGATGGCCGGCCCGGGTCGGGATCGGTCGGCGAGACCGACTCAGCGGGCGCCGAACGCGGCCGCGACGTCGAGCAGCCGGGTGTTCGCCTCCGGCTCGCCGATGGTCACGCGCACCCCGTCGTCGCCGTACTGGCGCACCATGAGCCCAGCCGCCTCGCAGGCCTGCGAGAAGGCCGTCGACTCGGCGCCCAGCGGAAACCAGACGAAGTTCGCCTCGGACCGCGGCAGGGTCCACCCCTGGTCGGCGAGCTCCTGGGCGACCCGCTCGCGCTCGGCGACGAGAGCCTCGACCCGTTCCAGCAGCTCCTCGGCGGCGTCGAGCGAGGCGATCGCCGCGGTCTGGGCGAGTGAGTTGACCCCGAAGGGCGTCGCCGTCTTGCGCAGCGCTGCCGCCACGGGAGGGTGGGCGACGGCATACCCGACCCGCAGGCCGGCGAGGCCGTAGGCCTTGGAGAACGTGCGCAGCACGACGACGTTGGGGTGCTCGCGCCACAGCTCCAGCCCGGCGACGGCGTCAGGGTCGCGCACGAACTCGGCGTAGGCCTCGTCGATCACGACGAGCACCTCGGTCGGGCACCGCGCGAGGAACCGGCGCACCTCGTCGACGTGCACGGCGGGCCCGGTCGGGTTGTTCGGGGTGCACAGCAGCACGACGCGGGTCCGCTCGGTGATGGCCGCCGCCATGGCGTCGAGGCGGTGCCGCTGCTGCTCGTCGAGCCCGACCATCACGGCCTTGGCGCCGGCGAGCTCGGTGACGATGGGATACGCCTCGAAGGAGCGCCACGCGAAGACCACCTCGTCGCCCGCGTCGCAGGCGGCTGCGACGACCTGGGCGAGCACGGCCACGGAGCCCGTGCCGAAGGCGAGGCACTCGGGCGGCACGCCGAGCGCCCGCGCGAGACGCTCGGTCAGCGCGGTCACGGTCATGTCCGGGTAGCGGTTCATCCTCGTCGCCGCCTCCGACACCGCGGCGAGGACCGACGGCAGCGGGCCGTAGGGGTTCTCGTTGGACGACAGCTTGTATGCCGTGACGCCGGCCGGCGCGGCGGCCGGCTTGCCGGGCTTGTAGTCCGGCAGGCTGGCCAGCACCGCTCGCAGACGCACCGGTGGTGGACTGCTCGAGGCGTGCTTCTCCATGGCCGTCACTCTATGGCCGGCCGGATTGCGGGCCGGCGGCGGCCGGATTGCCGGCCGGCGGCGGCCGTTGGCGGCCTGATCCGGACCCCCCGCGTGCCCGCGCTCCGGACAGGGCCCTGCGGCATACCCCCGACTGTGGCTAGGCTCACACCCGTCGTCCCAGCGCCGTCACGACGCACGACCACGACCCCTCAGCACGCAAGGAACCCATCGAATGCGCATCGGCATCCTCACCGGGGGCGGCGACTGCCCCGGGCTCAACGCCGTCATCCGCGGCGCGGTCCGCGCCGCGGAGGTCACCTACGACAGCACGGTGATCGGCTTCCGCAACGCCTGGCGCGGCGTCATGGACAACGACTACGAGCTGCTCGACGTCGACCGGTGCCGTGGCATCCTCCCGCTCGGTGGGACGATCCTCGGCACGTCGCGCGACCAGCCGTTCTCCCGGGAGGACGGGCTGCAGCGCGTCCGCAAGGCCTACGACCGGCACGGCCTCGACGCCATCATCGGCGTCGGCGGCGAGGGCTCCATGGGCGTGGTGAACCGGCTGCACGAGCAGGGCTTCCCGGTCATCGGCGTGCCGAAGACCATCGACAACGACATCCCGCTCACGGAGATGACGTTCGGCTTCCAGACCGCGGTGCAGATCTGCACCGACGCCATCGACCGGCTGCACACCACCGCCGAGTCCCACCACCGCGTGCTCGTCTGCGAGGTCATGGGCCGGCACGTCGGCCACATCGCTGTGTGGTCCGGCCTCGCCGGGGGCGCGGCGCTCATCCTCGTGCCCGAGGAGCCCTTCGACCTCGACGAGGTGTGCGAGCGCATCGTCAACCGGCACCGCAAGGGCCGGTGGGCCACCATCGTCGTCGTCGCCGAGGGTGCGCTGCCCAAGCCGGGCACCTTCGAGATCCCCGAGCCCGAGGTGGACGTCTACGGCCACCAGGTGCTCGGCGGCATCGGGCACGCCATCGCCCGCGAGATCCACGGGCGCACCGGCATCGAGAGCCGCACGACGGTCCTCGGCCACATCCAGCGCGGCGGTTCACCGGTCGCCTTCGACCGGATCCTCGGCACACGCTTCGGCGTGGCAGCCGTAGAGGCGGCGGCGGACGGCGCGTGGGGGCAGATGGTCGCGCTCCAGAACGGGCGCATCGAGCGGGTCCCGGTCGGGGAGGCGGTGGGCTCCCTCAAGGTCGTCACGCCGGACCTGCTGCGGCTCAACGCGATGTTCCAGCCACGGCTGCCGAGCGACGACCACCCGGGCCTGCTGGTGACATGATCCGGGCATGGGCAACTTCCTGGTCAAGACCGCCATCAACGGCGTCGCCCTCTGGATCGCCGCGTGGCTCGTCCCGGGCATCACGTTCGGCACGAGCCCGGACACGTGGGCGGTCGTGCGGACCGTCGCGATCGTGGCGCTCATCTTCGGGCTCGTCAACGCCTTCGTGCGCCCGGTGGCCAAGCTGCTCAGCCTGCCCTTCATCATCCTGACCCTGGGGCTCTTCGTCTTCATCGTCAACGCGCTCATGCTGCAGCTGACCTCGTGGCTGGCGGGCCAGTTCCAGCTGGCCTTCCACGTGCAGCACTTCTTCTGGGATGCCGTCGTGGGCAGCCTGGTCATCACCTTCGTGTCGATGATCCTCGGCTTCTTCAACCCGGCCGACGACTGAGGGCCCGCCGGCCACGGTGACCTGCGCAGCCGCGGGCGGAAAGTGTCCGCGCCAGCGGTATGCCGCCGCCGCGGACACATTTCGCCTACGCGGGCAGCCATCATCCACCAGCACCGCCGCCTTGCCCCTCCACCGCCTTGCCCCCCGGCCGGGGTGTCGGGCAGGGCACTGTCGGTGGCGCGGCATACCGTCGTGGCATGCGGCTGCTCCACACCTCCGACTGGCACCTCGGGCGCACCCTCCACGGGGTGGACCTGCACGAGGCGCAGGCCGGCGTGCTCGACCGCATCTGCGAGCTCGTGGAGCAGCCCCCGGGCGGCGTGCCGGTCGACGCGGTGCTGCTCGCCGGTGACGTCTACGACCGGGGCGTGCCGCCCGTCGAGGCCGTGCAGCTCTTCGAGCGCACCATCGCCCGACTCGCCCGCACGACCACGGTGGTGGTGATCTCGGGCAACCACGACTCCGCCATCCGGCTGGGCTACGGCGCGGCCCTGTTCACCGACCGGGTCCGCATGATCACCGACCTCGCCCTGCTCGACCAGCCGGTGGAGCTCGAGTGCCGCGCAGGCGTGCGGGCAGCCGTCTACGGCATCCCCTATCTCGACCCCGATCACGCCCGGGTCGCCCTGGCCCCGGAGGCCGAGGAGCCCCTGCCGCGCTCGCACCAGGCCGTCGTCGGCGCCGCCTGCGACCGGATCCGCGCCGACCTCGCCCGACGGCCCGGACGGCGCGGGGTCGTGCTCGCCCACGCGTTCGTGGCGGGCGCCGAGCCGAGCGACTCGGAGCGGTCGATCGCCGTGGGTGGCGTCGACCGGGTCGCCGGCACGGTCTTCGCCGGCCTCGACTATGCCGCCCTCGGGCACCTCCACGGCCCGCAGTCCCCCGAGGCCGCCGAGGGGTCGGTCGTGCGCTACTGCGGCTCGCCGCTGCGCTACTCCTTCTCGGAGCAGAGCCAGCGCAAGGTCGTGCTCCTCGTGGACGTGCCGCTCGAGGGCGCCCCGCTGGTCACCCCTGTCGAGATCCCGCAGCCGCGGCCCATGGCGACGCTGCGGGGCCGGCTCGAGGAGCTGCTCTCCGACCCCGCCCATGAGGCCCACGAGCACAGCTGGGTTCGCGTGACCGTGACCGACCGGGTGCGGCCCGACTCCCTGCTCGACCGCCTGAGGTCGCGCTTCCCCCACGCCCTGCAGGTCTTCCACGAGCCGGAGGGAGCGATCGACCGCGGCCGTGCCGGCAGCACGCCCGTCAGCGAGCGGGACCCGCGTGAGCTCGGGGCCGACTTCCTGTCGTACGTCACGAGGACCGTCGCGAGCGAGGGCGAGGTCGACGTCTTCGTCGCCGGCTACGAGGCCGCGCGGGCCGCCATCCACGCGGAGGAGGTGGCCTGACGTGCAGCTGCACCGGCTGGAGATGACGGCGATCGGTCCCTTCGCCGGCACCGAGACCATCGACTTCGCGCGAGTGGGGCGGGCCGGGCTCTTCCTCCTCGAAGGGCCCACCGGGTCCGGCAAGTCGACGATCATCGACGCCATCACCTTCGCCCTGTACGGCCGGGTCGCCCAGGCCTGCGCCGACGTCGAGCGCATCCACTCCCACCACGCCGCGCCCGACACGGTGCCCGTCGTGACGCTCGTCTTCGAGACCCAGGCCGGGCTGTTCCGGGTGCGCCGCACTCCCCGCTTCGAGCGGCCCAAGAAGCACGGCAACGGCCTGACCGTCCAGCAGCCGAGCGTCAAGCTGTGGCGGATCGGCTCGCCCGACGACCTCACCGGCGGCGACCTGCTCTCGACCAACATCGGCGACTGCGACGACGAGATCACCAGGGCCGTGGGACTCACCCGCGACCAGTTCGTCCAGACGGTCATCCTTCCCCAGGGGGAGTTCGCGACCTTCTTGCGGGCCCGCTCAGAGGAGAAGGGCAAGCTGCTCGAGAAGGTCTTCGGCACCGCCTTCTTCCGGCGGGTGCAGGAGTCGGTCGTCGAGGCCGGCCGGGCGGCGGCGGCCCGCCGGGCGGACGCCGTCGACGAGATCCGCAGCGCGATCCACGCCTTCGCCGTGTGCGCCGGACTCGACGAGGCCGCCCGGGACGCCCTGGTCACGACGGCCCAGACCGAGCCGGACGCGCTGGCGGGGGAGCTCGACCAGGTGGTCGACGAGCTCGCCACCCGCGAGCGGCACGCCCGCAAGGCCAGCCGCGAGGCGATCGAGCGCCACCGCCAGATGGCGGACATGGTCGGCGACGCCACCCTGCGGATGCAGCGGCGCGAGCGGCTGCTCGAACTGCAGCGCCAGGACGAGACCCTCGGAGGGCGAGCGGTCGAGATGAAGGCGCTGCGGGCCCGGGTGGAGCTCGCCCGTCAGGCCCACCCCGTCGCGGGCGCGGTGCGCACGCTCGCCACCTCGACCGCCGCCGCCAAGCAGGCGGACGCGGCCCTGGCCCGCGCCCGGTCCCGGGTCGCCGCCGACCTGCGCGAGGGCGACGCGCCCACCCTCCGAGAGGCGCTGACCGCCTGCCGCGAGACGATCGGTGCCTTGAGCGCCGCGGCGGAGACGGAGGCGGCGCTGGTCAGGCTGCGGCAGCAGCGAGTCGAGCAGGCGGACGCGCTCGGGGCCTGCACCGACCGGGTGAGCACCGTGTCGGCCGAGCTGGGGCGGCTGCCGGGGGCCCGGGCCGAGACGCAGCAGCAGCTGTCCGAGGCCGAGCGACTCGTGGCGCTGCTCGACGTGCGCACCGAGGAGGCGCAGCGGGCGGGCCGGCGCCTCGAGGCCGCGCTCGCCCATGCCGCGGCGGCGGCCGCCCTGCCGGGCCTGGAGCGGCAGGCCACCGCGGCCCTCGAGGAGGTCCAGGGGGCGGAGCGGTCACTGGCCCGGCTGCGCCAGGCCCGCATCGACGCCATCGCCGGCGAGCTCGGGCTCGCGCTCGCTCCCGACGAGCCGTGCCCGGTGTGCGGGTCGCTGCAGCATCCGTCCCCGGCGCGGCCGTCAGACGGCGCGGTCACCCCCGAGCAGGTGGCCGCCGAGGAGGCGCGGGTCGCCGCACTGCACGAGGCGGCGCGCGTGCGGACCGAGGCGCTCGGCAGGGCCCGCGTGCGAGAACGCGAGCTGGCGGCCCGCGCGGAGGGCCTCGACGTCGACGACGCGCGCCGCGCCGTCGAGGCCGCCGCCACGAGGCTGACCGAGTCCGGCGCAGCCGCGGCCGCGGCCGAGCAGCTGACCGCGACGCTGGGGCTCCTGCGGGACCGGGAGGACGAGCTCGCCGCGCAGGCGGGACGCCTGCGGGACGAGTGCACGCGGCTCGGCCAGGCTATCGCCGACCTCGACTCCCGCATCGCCGCCGACGGCGCGGCGGTGCTCGAGGCGCGCGCCGGTTTCGAGTCCGTGGCCGCCCGGCGCGACAGCCTCGCCGAGGAGGCGGGCCGGCTCGCGGAGCTGCTCGACGCGCTGGCACAGGCAGAGGCGACCCGACGCGCCGTGCACGACGACGAGGCGGTGCTCGCGAGCGACCTCTCGCTCGCCGGCTTCGCCTCGCTCGAGGAGTGGGCGCAGGCGCGGCAGAGCTCGGAGTGGATCGCCGAGCAGTCGCGTGCGATCGGGGAGTTCGAGGCTGAGTGCATCAAGGTGAAGGCCGGGCTCTCCGGACCGGAGCTCGCCGACGTCCAGCTCGACGCGCTCTTCGACGACCTCCCGCAGCTGCGGGCGCTTGCGGGGGCCGCGAAGGCCGACCTGGAGCGCGCCACCTCAGAGCACGGCAGCCTGCGCGACCAGCTGGCACGGACCCGGTCGCGCGTCGCCGACATCACCGAGGCCCTGACGCACACCGCGGGCGTCATGCGGGAGACGGCCGACGCCGTCCGGGTCGGCCAGCTCGTGGCGGGGGGAGGGGACAACCAGCTCAACCTCGACCTGGCCAAGTACGTCCTCATCCGGCGCTTCACCGAGGTGCTGTCTGCCGCCAACGCGGAGCTCTCCCGCTTCTCCGGCGGCCGGTACACGCTGGAGCACACCGACGAGAAGCAGGGCAACGCCAAGTCGGGCCTCGGGGTGCGGGTGCACGACCTGCACACCAACCAGGTCCGCGAGGTCGGCACCCTCTCCGGAGGTGAGACGTTCTACGTCTCGCTGTCCCTCGCCCTGGCCCTTGCCGAGGTCGTCCGGGCCGAGTCCGGTGGGGTCGAGCTCGGCACCCTCTTCGTCGACGAGGGCTTCGGCACGCTCGACCCCGACGTCCTCGACGATGTGCTGAAGACCCTCGAGGGCCTGCGTGAGGGCGGACGCACGGTGGGCATCGTCAGCCACGTCTCCGAGCTCAAGTCGCGGGTCGCCGACCGGGTCGAGGTCGTCGTCCGCCCGGACCGCACGTCGACGTTGCGCGTCACGGCCTGAGCGCAGCCGCTCGGGGAGTATGCCGCACGCTCCTCGATGTCGTCGCCTTCGTGGGCTACACGCTCCTGCGGGCGCGTGGAGTGGCCCTGTAGCGCCCAGCGGCCCAGGCCGCGGCAGTGCGGTGCCGGCGCCCTCGCGGCTTGACGTTTAGTCGAACGTGTGTTCTACTAGAGCATGGGCGTGGACACCACCGTCGGGGCCATGAGCCCCCTCCCCACACCGGTCGACGAGCCGGCCACCGGCGCCGCCGCGCTGCACGCCGAGCTGGCGCTGATCGAACGCGCCGAACGGCTCAAGGCCCGCCTCGACGCGGCCACCCTGCCGGCGCTGGCCCGGATGCTCGCCACCGCGCAGGCCGAGCTGGCCGCCATGCGCCGCGACGGCTCGCGCGCCAC
>NZ_DASSMH010000027.1:0-18364 GCF_035688975.1 Intrasporangium sp.
AGCTCGTGCGCGGCGTCCGCGACGAATGCGCGCTGGGTGCGCCGGGCCGCGGCCACCCGGTCGAGCATGGCGTTGAGGGTCGTCGCGAGGGCGTGGATCTCGTCGCGTGATGGCGGCCAGAGCGCCGAGCAGGAGTGGGAAGAGCACGAGGAGCAGGGTGCGCAGCGTCCGCCCGCTCGCCTCGACGTCGGCGGTGGGGGCCACCGCGACCACGGTGACGCGGGCACCCGAGGGACCGGTCTCGACGGCCGCGACCTGGAGCGCTCCCGACAGGCCCGTCCGGTTGCCCGGGACGACCACGGTCTCCCCCGCCACCGCCGCCCGGCGCTCGTCGTCGGTGACGAGCGGGGTGAGGCGGTCGGCGGTCACCGAGCCGCCCACGACCCGGCCGTTGCCGTCGATGACCTGCACCACCTGGGCCCCCGACACCGGGACCGGGTCCGGCAGCCGACCGGCGTCCACGAGGGCCGCGACGTCCCGCGCGACGCTCTGCGCCGCGACCTGCACCGAGTGGCGCAGCGACGTCGTGAGGATGCCATAGAGCAGGACGCCTCCGGCGAGCAGCGCCGTGGCCACCGCCAGGAGGCTGGCGACGAGGAGCCGGGCGCGAATCGTGCGCCGGGCGAACGGGCTGGGCGTCATGGCGCCAGCCGGTAGCCGACGCCCCGCACGGTCTCGATGCGCGACCGCCCGAGCTTGCGCCGCAGGTAGCCGACATAGACCTCCACGACGTTGGCGTCCTCGCCCGCGCCCCACACCCGGTCGAGCAGCTCCTCCTTGCCCACCACGGCAGGGTGGGCCCGCAGGAGGTGCTCAAGGAGCAGGAACTCCCGCGGCGACAGGGACACCTCGCGGCCGTCGGCGTGCACCCGGTGCGCCGCCGGGTCGAGGGTGAGTCCGCCTGCGGCGAGGACCACCGGGCGCGGGGCCGGGTCACGGCGCAGCAGCGCCCGCAGCCGGGAGAGGAGGACGACGAACGAGAAGGGCTTCGTGAGGTAGTCGTCCGCGCCGTAGTCGAGCGCGTCGGCCTCGTCGTACTCGCCGTCCTTGGCGGTGAGGACGAGGACGGGCACCCAGTTCCCCTCCTCGCGCAGCGTGCGCACGACGGTGTAGCCCGACATCCTCGGCAGCATGAGGTCGAGGACGACCACGTCGTAGGACCCGAAGCGGGCGGCCTCCAGCCCGGACTCGCCGTCTGCGACGTGGTCGACGACGAAGCCCTCGGCCCCGAGGCCGCGCACGAGCGCGGCGGCCATCCGGGCCTCGTCCTCGACGAGCAGCAGGCGCACGCCCCCACCTTGACACGGACCCCGGGGACTGGCCCGCCCCCTCGGGCCGCGGGGTCTCAGCGTCGTCACAGGACGCGCGGAGCACGATGGGTGGCATGACGTACTTCGCCTCGCACCCCGCGGCCCGGTGGGCGCTGCCCGTGGCGGCCGTCGCCCTCATCGGCGGCACGACGCTCGCCCTGAACCGCACGGCATACGCGGACGCGGGGCTCCCGGCGCGCACCGCCGCCCAGCTGCTCGCAGACGTGCAGCACGCGCAGGTCGAGGGGCTGTCGGGGACGGTCGTGCAGACCGCCGACCTCGGCCTGCCCCAGGTGCCGGGCGCCGCCAAGCCGGGCGGCGGCCAGGCCTCCCTGACCTCGCTCGTCTCCGGCACGCACACGTGGCGGGTGTGGTTCTCCGGCCCCGACCAGCAGCGGCTCGCCCTCGTGGGAGCGCTCGGGGAGTCGGACGTCATCCGCAACGGCTCCGACGTGTGGGTGTGGTCGAGCACGGACAAGACCGCGGTGCACTCGAAGCTGCCCGCGCACGCCGGCACCCCCGCCCCCGCCCCCGACCGGTCGGCTCTGCCCCGCACGCCTGACGAGGCCGCCCGGCTCGCGCTCGACGCGATGTCACCGACCACGCAGGTCACGACGTCGGGCACCGCCGTCGTCGCGGGACGCGACGCCTACGAGCTCGTCCTCGCGCCGCGGGACCGCACGACCCGGGTGGCCCAGGTGCGCATCGCCATCGACGCCGAGAAGCACCTGCCGCTGCGGGTGCAGGTCTACTCCACCAAGGCCGGCAACCCCGCCTTCGAGGTCGGCTTCACCGCCGTCGACTTCGCGCGGCCCGACGCCCGCCAGTTCGCGTTCAACCCACCGCCCGGCACCGCCGTCACCGAGTCCGGAGCCCTCAAGGCCGGCGGCGGGACGAACCCGGCCCCCTCCACCGGGTCCGTCCCGCCCGTCGACGCGGCGTCGCGGCCCCGCGTCGTCGGCACCGGGTGGAGCTCGGTCGTCGTGGCGAAGCTCCCGGCGCTGCCTGCACAGGCCTCCGGGTCGAGTGCGGAGCGCCAGCTCGACGGCGTCCTCCGCGCCCTGCCCCGGGCCTCCGGCTCGTGGGGCAGTGGCCGGGTCCTCGACGGCACGCTGGTGTCCGCGGTCGTCAGCGACGACGGCCGAGTGGCCATCGGTGCGGTCGGTCCGGACCAGCTGTATGCCGCGCTGGCCGCCCGATGACGTCGACAGCCAGCGCGGCGGTGGGCTTGGCTGCGCGCCCGCTCGCCGGACCGGGCCGTCCGGATGGCGAACTCGCCATCTCGACCTCCGGCCTGACGAAGCGCTTCGGGTCGCAGCTCGCCGTCGACGCCATCGACCTGGAGGTTCCGCCCGGGTCGGTCTACGGGTTCCTCGGGCCCAACGGGTCGGGCAAGACGACGACGATCCGCATGCTCCTCGGCCTCGTCGGGCCCTCGGCAGGGGGCTGCACGGTGCTCGGCCGGCCGATGCCGGCCAGTACGGGCGACGTCCTGCCGCGGGTGGGCGCCCTCGTCGAGGGACCGGCCTTCCACCCCTACCTCTCCGGCCGGGACAACCTCGCGCGCCTCGACGCGGCGGACCTCCGCGCCGACCCGAGGACGCTGCGGCCCCGGGTCGACGCGGCGCTCGACCGGGTCGGCCTGCTCGCCGCAGCCGGCAAGCGCTACCGGGCCTACTCGCTCGGCATGCGCCAGCGCCTGGCCATCGCGGCGGCCCTGCTCGCACCGCGGGACCTGCTCGTGCTCGACGAGCCGACCAACGGCCTTGACCCGCAAGGGACCCGCGAGGTGCGCCACCTGATCGGGTCGCTCGCGGCCGACGGCACGACAGTGTTCGTCTCGAGCCACCTGCTGTCCGAGGTCGAGCAGATCTGCACCCATCTCGGCGTCATGAGCGAGGGCCGGCTCGTCGCCCAGGGCACGACCGCGGCCGTGCGCGGCGCCTCCTCCCGGGTGGCGCGGGTCACGACTGGGCAGCCCGAGCAGGCGGCCCGGGTGCTGCGCGAGCTCGGGCTCGGCGGCGTCGAGGTCGCCGACGGCGAGGTGCGCGGCATACCAGGCGATGTTCCCAGCGAGCGGATCGTGTCCGCCCTCGTCCACGACGGCGTGGGGGTCCGGTCCTTCGTCGTGTCCTCGCCCAGCCTCGAGGACCTCTTCGTCGCGCTCACCGGGGAGGGGTTCGATGTCAGCGGCTGACCTGCCTGCCGTCGCCGGCCCGCGCCGGGAGTGGCGCGTCCCCGGCCGGCTGCTCCGCTCCGAGCTGCGGCTCATCGCCGGGCGCCGACGCAACCAGATGGGCCTGCTCGTCCTGGCGGCCGTGCCGGTCATCATGGCGGTCGCGGTCAAGGTCTCGGCGCCGCGACCCGGGCGGGGGCCGGACTTCCTCTCGTCCGTCACGTCCAGCGGGCTCTTCGTGCCGCTGGCCGCCCTCACCGTGGAGATGACGCTCTTCCTCCCTCTCGCCATCGCCATGCTCGCCGGTGACGCCGTCGCCGGCGAGGCCAACGTCGGGACGCTGCGCTACCTGCTCACGGTCCCGGTGCGGCGTACGCGGCTGCTCGTCGTCAAGTACGTCTCGCTCTGCATCGGGGCGGTGTGGGGCGTGGGCCTCGTCGCCGTGACGGGAGGCGTCGTCGGCGTCGCGCTCTTCGGGACCGGCCCCATGGTCACCCTCTCCGGCACCCTCGTGCCCTTCTGGGAGGGGGTGTGGCGGATCGTTCTCGTCGTGCTCTACCTCAGCGCGGGCCTCGCCGGGCTGGGCGCGGTGGGGCTGTTCATCTCGACCCTCACGGAGCAGCCCATGGGGGCCACCGTGGCGTTGATGATCTTCACCATCCTGTCGTGGATCCTCGACTCCGTGCCGCAGGTGGCCTGGCTGCATCCGTGGCTCATCGTCGACCAGTGGATGGCCTTCGGGGACCTCCTGCGTGACCCGCCCGCGTGGGACAACGTCCTGCGCGGCCTGTCGGTGGACGGCGCGTATGCCGTGGTCTTCTGGCTGCTGGCGTGGGCGCGGTTCTCGAGCAAGGACATCACGAGCTGACTCGCGCTCGCGGCTGCACCGCTCACGCGGGGAATCCCGTTACGCTCGGCTCCGAGGCCGTTGCCGCCGCCTCCGCCGACGAAGGAGTCCATCGTGATCCTGCTTGGTCTGCTCCTCATCCTCCTCGCCGTGGGGGTCGGCGCCGTGACGACCGCTGCCGCGACCTCGCAGTCGGCCACGACCCGCGTCGCGATGTTCGGGCTCGAGCGCAACGCCCACCTCATCGAGCTCGTCGTCGCCGGCGCCCTGACGGTGCTGCTCTTCGCGCTCGGCTGGGCGCTCGTCTCTGCGGCCCTGCGCCGACGGGCCCGCGTCCGGCGTGAGGAGCGGGCGAGTGAGCGGGTGGCCGAGGCGGAACGCGCCGCCGAGTCGGCCCGGCTCGAGCACGAGCGGCGGCTCGAGGAGGCGGGACTGCGCGACGAGGACCTCCGCCGGCGCGAGAGCGCGCTCGACGAGCGCCAGGACCGGCTCGACGCGCGGGAACGCGAGCTCGACCGGCTGGAGGCGGCATACCGCGAGAAGGTCGGTCCGTCCGTCGCGGACGTCGTGACCGGCCGCGCAGAGGGCAACGTCCGCGAGGGCACCGCGACGTGGAGCGACGAGACGCCGCGCCAGGACCCCACCCGGCCGCTCGGCTCGCACGACGAAGGGCGCAACCGCACCTGACCCACTCGACCCGCGCCGCCCACCCGGTCGAGTGGCCACTTGCGTACACCGCCGGTGCGAACGAAAGTGGCCACTCGACGAAGCGGGGGCACGCTCCCTGGAGCCCGTTAGGACAGCACGAGCGCCTGGCCCTCGGGGTCGACGTCGACCGTGACGGTCGAGCCGTCGCGGACCTCGCCCGCGAGCAGCGTCCGGGCCAGCCGGTCGCCGATCTCCCGCTGGACGAGCCGGCGCAGCGGACGAGCGCCGTATGCCGGGTCGAACCCCCTGCGCGCCAGCCAGTCCCGCGCCGCGTCCGTGACCTGCAGCGCGATCCGCCGGTCCGTGAGCCGGGCACCGAAGCCTTTCACCTGCAGGTCGACGATGTGCGCCAGGTCCTCCTCGGACAGCGCGTCGAAGACGACGACCTCGTCGAGCCGGTTGAGGAACTCCGGTTTGAAGGACGAGCGGACGACGCCGAGCACCGCCTCGCGCTTGGCCTCCGGGCTCATCGTCGGGTCGACGAGGTAGTGCGAGCCGAGGTTGGAGGTCAGCACGAGGATGACGTTGCGGAAGTCGACCGTGCGGCCCTGGCCGTCGGTGAGTCGGCCGTCGTCGAGCACCTGCAGCAGGATGTCGAAGGTCTCCGGGTGCGCCTTCTCCACCTCGTCCAGCAGGACGACCGAGTAGGGCCGCCGCCGGACCGCCTCGGTGAGCTGGCCGCCCTCCTCATAGCCGACGTAGCCGGGGGGCGCGCCGATGAGCCGGGCGACGGAGTGCCGCTCCGAGTACTCGGACATGTCGATCCGGACCATCGCCCGCTCGTCGTCGAAGAGGAAGTCGGCGAGCGACTTGGCCAGCTCCGTCTTGCCGACACCGGTCGGGCCGAGGAAGAGGAACGACCCGGTGGGCCGGTCCGGGTCGGACACCCCGGCCCTGCTGCGCCGCACGGCGTCGGACACGGCCCGCACCGCGGCCTCCTGCCCGACGAGCCGGGCCGCGAGGTGCTCCTCCATGTGGAGCAGCTTCTCGGTCTCGCCCTCGAGCAGCCGACCGGCGGGGATGCCGGTCCACGAGGAGATGACGTCGGCGATGTCGTCCGCGCCGACCTCCTCCTTGACCATGGGCTCCTCGCCGCCGCGGGCCGCCTCGCGCTCCTGTGCGAGCGCGAGCTGCTTCTCGAGCTCGGGGATGTCGCCGTAGAGGATCTTCGACGCGCCGGCGAGGTCGCCCTCCCGCTGGAGCCGCTCGGCCTGGGTGCGCGCGTCGTCGATCCGGGCCTTGAGCTCACCGACAGCGTTGAGGCCGGCCTTCTCGGCCTCCCACCGGGCGGTCAGCGCGGCGAGCTCCTCCGAGCGGTCAGCCAGGTCCTTGCGCAGTCGCTCCAGCCGCTCGCGGGAGGCATCGTCGGTCTCCTGCTCGAGGGCGAACTCCTCCATCTTGAGCCGGTCGACGGCGCGGCGCAGCTGGTCGATTTCGACGGGCGAGCTGTCGATCTCCATGCGCAGCCGGGAAGCCGCCTCGTCGATGAGGTCGATGGCCTTGTCGGGCAGCTGGCGGCCGGAGATGTAGCGGTCCGACAGCGTCGCCGCGGCGACGAGGGCGGAGTCGGCGATGGTCACCTTGTGGTGCGACTCGTAGCGGTCCTTGAGGCCGCGCAGGATCGCGACCGTGTCCTCGACCGAGGGCTCGCCGATGAAGACCTGCTGGAACCGGCGCTCGAGCGCGGCGTCCTTCTCGATGTGCTTGCGGTACTCGTCGAGGGTCGTCGCGCCGACGAGCCGCAGCTCACCCCGCGCCAGCATGGGCTTGAGCATGTTGCCGGCGTCCATGGCTCCCTCGCCGCCGGCACCGGCGCCGACGACGGTGTGGATCTCGTCGATGAACGTCACGATCTGGCCGTTGGAGTTCTTGATCTCCTCGAGCACGGCCTTGAGCCGCTCCTCGAACTCACCGCGGTACTTCGCACCGGCCACCATGGCGGCGAGGTCGAGGCTGATGAGGGTCTTGTCCCGCAGCGACTCCGGCACGTCTCCGGCCACGATGCGCTGCGCGAGGCCCTCGACGACGGCCGTCTTGCCGACCCCGGGCTCACCGATGAGGACGGGGTTGTTCTTGGTGCGCCGTGACAGCACCTGCACGACGCGGCGGATCTCCGTGTCGCGACCGATGACGGGGTCGAGCTTGCCGTCGCGCGCGGCGGCCGTCAGGTCGGTGCCGTACTTCGCGAGGGCCTCGTAGGTCGCCTCCGGGTTCTCCGAGGCGACGGTGCGGCCGCCGCGCAGCTCGGGGATGGCCGTCTCGATGGCGTCCGCGTCGAGCCCGAAGCCACCGGTCCGCGCGATGGCGAGGAGGAGGTGGTCCGTGGAGACGTAGGAGTCGCCCATCGAGGTCATGAGCGTCTGGGCGGTCTGCACCACGCCGAGACCACTGCGAGACAGCTGCGGGGGCTGGGTCGCGCCGGAGACCTGCGGCAGGCGGGCCAGAGCGGCCTCCGCCTCCTTCGTCGCGAGCGCCACGGAGGAGCCCGCTGCTTCGAGGAGGGCGGAGGTGGTGGTGGTGCCGGACTGGGCCGCGAGCGCGAGCAGCAGGTGGGCCGGCTCGATGTTCGGGTGGTGCTTCGCGGCCGCCGTGGTGGCGGCCTGGGCGAAGGCTTCCTGTGCCTTGGTGGTCAGTTGAAGGTCCATGCGGGCTCCCTGGGTCCGGATGTGGGGATCTGCTGTGGTCAACCGCCCCGAAGTTGAGTGTATTCCACTCACCTTTGCAACAGTGGGCGCTCCCGTATGCCGCACCCATCGGCCCGAGCCACCCTGAGGGTCTGTAGCCACCCTCACGGTCTGGAGCCACCCTCACGGTCTGTAGCGACCCGCCTACCGGTGGCTCCGTGCCGGGAGGGTGGCTCGGTGCCGCCAGGGTGGCTCGGTGCCGCGAGGGTGGCTCGGTGCCGCGAGGGCGCCCCGCGGGGGGATATGCCGCTCAGCCGCCGTCGGGCCGCCACACGACGAGCGCCTGCGACGACGGCATACGGGGCGGGCGCTGCCCCGGGCGCACGGCCACGACGTCACCGCGCGCCCCTGCCGCGAAGACCCGGCTCTGGGCGCCCAGGGCGGCCCGCGTCGCCTCCAGCTCGGCGGTCAACCGCTCGATGCGGGCCTCCAGGGCGTCCACGTGCGTCTCGAGGTCGAGGATCCGCTGGATGCCCACGAGGGACACCCCTTCCTGCGACAGGCGCTGGACCTCACGAAGCAGCTGCACGTCGCGGCCGCTGTAGCGCCGGCCACCGCCGCGGGTCCGCTGCGGGGAGACGAGCCCGAGGCGGTCGTACTGGCGCAGCGTCTGCGCATGCATGCCGGCCAGCTCGGCCGCCACGGAGATGACGAAGACGGGCGTGTCGTCGTCGTGCTCGGCCCGAGGCACCTGCGCCATCCCCATCACCACCCTGTCGTCATCGTCCCAGTCGTCAGCGTCCGAGTCGTCAGCGGCGGACCCGCTCGAACAGCTCCGCCCGGGGGTCGAAGCCGTTCTCCGCCTGCTGCATCTTCTCGATCACCGCGCGGGCCTCGTCCGTGAGCCGCTGGGGCACGACGACCTGCACCTTGGCCAGCAGGTCACCGACGTGGGACCCGCGCTTGACACCCCGGCCCTTGAGGCGCAGCACGCGTCCGCTGGGCGTGCCCGGCGCGATCTTCACCTTGACCGGCGTGCCGTCGAGGGTGGGCACCGACACCGTCGCCCCGAGAGCGGCCTCGGCGAAGGTCACCGGCAGGTCGACGGTGAGGTTGTCGCCCTCCCGCCCGAAGACCGGGTGCGGCTCCACCGAGACCGTGAGGATGAGGTCGCCGTCGGGGGCCCCGGGGTCGCCCTTGAGGCCCTTGCCGCGCAGCCGGATCTTGGCGCCGTCCTTGACCCCGGAGGGGATCCGCGCGTTGACCCGCCCGATCTCGGGTGACGTGAGCGTCACCGTCGAGCCCTCGACCGCCTCCCGGAAGCCGATCCGGGTCGAGGCCTGCACGTCCGTCCCCGGTCGCGGCCCCGCCGGGGCGCCGAAGCCCGGGAAGCCCCCGGCGCCCCGTCCGCCGGCGAACATCCCGCCGAGGAGGTCCTCGAGGTTGGGCTGCGCCCCGCCGCCCCCCGTGGAGAAGCGGATCCGCTGGCCACCGGGCCCGCCGGCGCCGCCGAAGGCGGAGAAGATGTCCTCGAAGTTGCCGCCCGCCCCCGGGCCGCCGGCGCTGAACCGGGCCCCGCCGTGCGACATGGCCCGCACCGCGTCGTACTCGCGGCGCTGCTCCGGGTCGGAGAGCACGGCATACGCCTCGCCGATCTCCTTGAAGCGCTCCTCCGCCGCCCGGTCCCCGTGCGCGTGGTCGGGGTGCATCGTCCGGGCGAGCTTGCGGTAGGTCTTCTTGATCGTCGCGGCATCCGCGTCCTGCGGCACGCCGAGGATCGCGTAGAAGTCCTTTTCGAACCAGTCCTGGCTAGCCATCTCGGCGCACCTCCTCCTGCTGATTGTGCTGTATGCCGTCCCGCTGGCTCAGGCGGGAACGGCACCTGGTCTCAGGCCGGGTCGGCAACCGAGACCCGGGCGGCCCGGATGACACGATCGCCGTTGCGGTAGCCCGGCTGGAGCACCTGGACCACCGTCGTCCCGGACGCCCCCTCGGGCAGCTCGGCCTCGACGTGCATGAGCGCCTCGTGGACGGTGGGATCGAACTCCTCCCCCGCCGCGCCGATGCGCTCGATCCCGAACCGGCCGAGCACGCCCTCGAGCTTGTCGGCGATCGCCGCGAACGGCCCCGAGTCGAGGTCCCCCGCCTGCCGGGCCATGTAGATGTCGTCGAGGACCGGCAGCAGCGCCTCGATGACCGACGTGACGGCGCTCGCCCGGATGAGGTCGCGGTCCCGGTCGACCCGCTTCTTGTAGTTGACGTACTCCGCCTGCAGGCGCTGCAGGTCCACGAGCAGGCTGGCCGCGAGGCGGTCCTCCTCGTCGAGGTCGGTGGTCTCCTGCTGCGCGGTCTCCTGCTCCGGGGACTCCTGCTGCGCGGTCTCCTGCTGCGGCTCGCCGGTCGGGGCGTGGTCGAACTCGTCCTCGCCGCCCGGCTCCGCCGAGGCACCCGGGCCGCCCTCGGAGTAGCGCGGCGGGGTCGGGTCGGCGTGCGGCAGGTCGTCGCCGTAGCCGGTCGTCGTCTCCTGCGTCCCCTCGCCCGCGGGGCCGGGGGCGCCGGCGGTGCCGGCGCCCTCGACCTCGTCGCGGACCTCGGGACTGGTTGCCGAGTCGCTCACTTGGCCTCCCTCGCGTCCTCCTCGTCGATGACCTCGGCGTCGACGACGTCGTCGTCAGCCGCCCCACGGGCGGACCCGCCGTCGGACGGCGCCGACTGGGCACCCGCACCGGCCGACGCGCCGGCGGACGCGGACGCCTGGTCGGCGGCATACACCGCCTGTCCCATCGCCTGGGACTTCTCGTTGAGCGTCTCGGTCTTGGCCTTGATGTCGTCGATCGACGCGCCGGAGCCGTCCTTGATCGCGTCCTTGAGGTCGCCGAGCGCCGCCTCGACGGGCGTCTTGACGTCGGTCGGGACCTTGTCGCCGGACTCCTTGAGGAAGTGCTCGGTCGAGTAGACGAGCTGCTCCGCGGTGTTGCGCACCTCGGCCTCCTCACGCCGCTGACGGTCCTCCTCGGCGTGCGCCTCGGCGTCCTTGACCATCCGCTCGATGTCCTCCTTGGACAGGGCCGAGCCGCCGGTGATCGTCATCTTCTGCTCCTTGCCGGTGCCCTGGTCCTTGGCGGAGACGTTGACGATGCCGTTGGCGTCGATGTCGAAGGTGACCTCGATCTTGGGCACGCCGCGCGGGGCGGGGGCGATGCCGGTCAGCTCGAAGGTGCCGAGCGACTTGTTGTGCTGGGCGATCTCCCGCTCCCCCTGGAAGACCTGGATGAGCACCGACGGCTGGTTGTCCTCGGCCGTCGTGAAGATCTCCGAGCGCTTCGTCGGGATGGCGGTGTTGCGCTCGATGAGCTTGGTCATCAGGCCGCCCTTGGTCTCGATGCCGAGCGAGAGCGGCGTGACGTCGATGAGCAGCACGTCCTTGCGCTCGCCCTTGAGGACGCCGGCCTGCAGCGAGGCGCCGATGGCGACGACCTCGTCGGGGTTGACGCCCTTGTTGGGCTCCTTGCCGCCCGTCAGCTCCTTGACGAGGTTGGTCACGGCCGGCATCCGGGTCGAGCCGCCGACGAGGACGACGTGGTCGATCTCGGACAGCTTGATGCCGGCGTCCTCGATGACCTTGTGGAACGGCGCCTTGGTCCGGTCGAGCAGGTGCTTGGTCATCTGCTCGAACTGGGCGCGGGTGAGCGTCTCGTCGAGGTGGATGGGGCCCTCGGGCGTCATGGAGATGTACTGCGCCGAGATGTTGGTGCTCGTCGCGGTGGACAGCTCCTTCTTCGCCCGCTCGGCCTCGTCCCGCAGGCGCTGCATCGCGATCTTGTCCTTGGAGAGGTCCTGCCCGGTCTTGTTCTTCACCTGGGTGATCAGGTGCTGGACGATGACCTCGTCCCAGTCGTCGCCACCGAGGTGGTTGTCGCCGCTCGTGGCGCGGACCTGGATCGTCGAGAAGTTGTCCTCGGGGTCCTTGCCCACCTCGAGGAGGGACACGTCGAAGGTGCCGCCACCGAGGTCGAAGACGAGGATGAGCTCGTCCTCCTTGCCCTTGTCGAGGCCGTAGGCAAGGGCCGCCGCCGTCGGCTCGTTGATGATGCGCAGGACGTTGAGGCCCGCGATCTCGCCGGCCTCCTTGGTGGCCTGCCGCTCCGCGTCGTCGAAGTATGCCGGGACGGTGATCACGGCGTCGGTCACGGTCTCGCCGAGGTAGGACTCCGCGTCGCGCTTGAGCTTCTGCAGGATGCGGGCGCTGATCTCCTGGGCCGTGTAGCGCTTGCCGTCGATCTCCGGCGACTTCCAGTCAGTGCCCATGTGGCGCTTGACGGAGCGGATGGTCCGGTCGACGTTGGTGACGGCCTGGCGCTTGGCGACCTCGCCGACGAGCACCTCGCCGCTCTTGGAGAACGCGACCACGGACGGCGTGGTGCGGCCACCCTCCGCGTTCGCGATGATGGTGGGCTCGCCGCCTTCGAGGACGGCGACGGCCGAGTTGGTGGTGCCGAGGTCGATTCCGACCGCACGTGCCATGGGTGTGTCTCCTTCTGGTCTGCCGTATGCCGCCGGGCCCGGACCGCTTCGGGGCCCTGCGCGGCGTCGTGGCGGGGTCTGCTTGAGGTGGTTCTCGCCAAATCTGCTACCGCGACCCGGCGCTTGTCAAAGTCACGCTCGCAAATCTTGCGCTCACCAGACTCAACTTTGCGACTCGCCGAGTTGTTCCCTGACGCTCAGACGTCTGGGATGGCGTCAGGTTGCCGAGCTCAACATGCTCAAGCGCCGCACCGGCTGGCGATGGAAGGTGATGCAGCAGCATCCCGGGCTGGACGCCCGGATCGAGCGGCTGTCCGAGGCGGCAGAAGGCACCCAGCCCGCCAACCGTCGAGGTGAGCTTCGTCGGACGGCTGCATCGTGGCGACATCGGAGGTCTTCCGGCACCAGGCGCCGGGAAACCTACGACGACCCCCGTCCCACGCGGTCAGGAGACGCGAGCGCCGCGACGCCGGTCGAGCCTCGCCATCACCGGCGTCGCGAGGATGCCGTGCACGAACACCGACAGGGCGATGGTGAACGCGACCGTCGCCCACAGCCAGCGCTCCTCCGGGAAGGCGTGCTGGCCGGCGGCATACGCGAGGTAGTAGATCGAGCCGACACCGCGCACGCCGAAGAACGCCGTCGCCAGCCGTTCCGGGCGGGTCAGCCCTCCAGGGAAGCGGGCGGCGCGGGAGCGAAGGAACAGGCTCACCCAGCCCGCTGCCGGGCGGATGACGAAGACGAGCACGACCGCGACGGTCACACCACGCCAGTCGAGGGGGCCGAGCAGTCCGCGGGTCATCGCCATGCCGAGGAGCAGCAGGATGATGAGCGTGAGGAGCCGCTCGAGCCGCTCGATGACCTCGTGCATCGACCGGTGGTAGGCGTGGCTGCGCTCGGCTGCCCGTAGCGCCATGCCGCACGCGAAGACGGCGAGGAAGCCGTAGCCGCCGACGATCTCGCTGAGGCCATAGGTCGTCACGAGCGCGGCGAGGGCGAGGAGCGGCTCACCCTGCTCGGCGAGACGCAGCGCCTCGGTGGTCGACCGGAAGGCCACCTTGGCGAGCGTCCACCCGACGAGGACACCGACGAGCGCGCCCAGGACGACCTTGCCCACGAGCTCCCAGACGACCCACCCGCCCAGCCAGTCCCCGACCGGACCACGCGCGGCGAGGAAGAGGGCGGCATACACGAAGGGGAAGGCGAGCCCGTCGTTGAGACCTGCCTCTGAGGTGAGGGCGAAGCGGACGTCGTCGTCCTCGTCGATCTCGTGCTCCTCAACCTCCTCGTCCGCACCCTCCTCGATGACGTGTGGCCCGGCCACCTGGACGTCGCCCGCGAGGACGGGGTCGGTCGGCGCCAGCACCGCCCCGAGCAGGAGCGCCACGGCCGGGGTGAGCCCCAGCACGGTCCAGCCGAGCAGCCATACCGCCCCGATGGTCAGGGGCATGGCGAGCAGGAGCAGCCGCCACGTCGGCGACCAGGCAGCCCAGGACGCCCGGGTGCGCAGCAGGAAGGGACGGTCGAGGGCAAGGCCCACCCCCATGAGGGCGACGAGCACGGCCAGCTCGCTGAGGCGCTGGATCGTCGGGCGCAGGGCCACCGGGTCGAGGCTCAGGCCCGGGGGCGGCGGGAGCAGTCCGATCGCCATGCCGAGCACGAGGAGCACCATGGGCGCCGAGACGGCATACCGGCGCAGCGCGATGGGGAGCACCGCGGCGAGGAGCAGGGCCACCCCGCCGATGAGGTAGACGACGTTGGATGACATCGCTGCCCATCGTGCCAGTCGGCGACACGTGGAACCGGCGGGGACCCCGCCGGACCTCGGTGGCCGGCACCCCTCGGCTCCAGTGCGCGCCGCCCTAGTGCGCCCCCGCCCTAGTGCGCGCCGCTCTCGTGCAGGGCGTGGCCGGCCGGTTCGAGCTGGAAGGTGGAGTGCTCCACGTCGAAGTGCCCGTGCAGGCACGCCTGGACCTGGTCCAGCAGCTGCGGCGCGTGACCGTCCGTGAAGCACGAGTCGTCGACGACGAGGTGCGCCGAAAGGGTGGGCAGGTCGGAGGTGACCGTCCAGACGTGCAGGTCGTGGACGTCGTGGATGTGGTCGACCTCGAGGAGGTGGCTGCGCACGTGTGCGAGGTCCATGCCCTCCGGCGCGACCTCGAGCAGGATGCGGCCGGAGTCACGCAGCAGGCCCCACGCGGCGTGGACCATGAGTGCGACCACGAGCAGGGACGCGACAGCGTCCGCGCGCGTCCAGCCGGTCAGGATGACGACCACCCCGGCGACGGCCGTGCCGACGAAGCCGTAGAGGTCGGTGAGGATGTGCTGGTAGGCGCCCTCGACGTTGAGGCTGGTGCGGTTCGCCCGGGCCAGCAGCCACGCCGCCACGAGGTTGACTCCGACGCCCACGAGCGCGACGACGAGCATCGGGGCGCCTTCCACCGTCGGGGGCTGGACGAGGCGACGGATCGCCTCGACGCCGACGACTCCGGCCACGACGAGCAGGGTGATGCCGTTGGCGGCGGCGGAGAGAATCTCGGCGCGCTTCCACCCGAACGTCCACGACCCCCGGGCGGGACGGTCGGCCAGCCGCATGGCCCACAGCGCCGCTGCAATGGCGCCCACGTCGGAGAGCATGTGGCCGGCGTCCGAGAGCAGGGCCAGCGAACTGGACGCGACCGCCACGATGACCTCGCCCACGAGGAACGCGACGAGCAGGGCCAGGGCCAGGCGTAGGTAGCGCCGGTCCGCGTCCGCGGCGACGCCATGGGAGTGGCCGTCCGCCCCGTGGCCGTGCCGTGGGTCAGCCACGTCGGCCCAGGTGACGGTCGAGGAAGGCGAGGGTGCGCTGCCAGGCGTCCGTCGCGGCCGGCTGGACGTAGCGAGGGCTCGTGTCGTTGAAGAAGGCGTGCCCCGCACCGGGGTAGACCTGCGCGGTGAAGTCCACGCCGGCGGCACGCATCCGCTCCTCCAGCGCCGGGACCGAGTCGGTGATGCCGTGGTCCTGCTCGCCGTAGAAGGCGAGGACCGGGCAGCCGATGGAGCGCACGTCGCCGTCCTCGGGGAAGTGCCCGTAGAACGGCACCGCGGCGCGCAACCGCGGCTCGGCGAGCGCCAGCTGGTAGGCGTACGTGCCGCCGAAGCAGAACCCGACGACGGCGACCGCGCCGTCCACGCCCGGCTGCTCGAGGCAGTAGTCGACGACCGCCCGCAGGGCCGGCACGGCCCACGCGGCGAAGTCCGGCGACCGCGCCGGCCGCATGACCGCCCGCAGCTCAGGCTGCGCCCGCGCCCGGGCCTCCTCGTCGCCGCCCGTGACCAGCGCGTGCAGGCGCTCCCCGGCCTCCGGGCTCAGCCCGACGTGCCCGAGCAGATCCGGTGCGACGGCGACGTAGCCCTCTGCCGCGAACCGGTCGGCCACGTCGGTGATGTGCTCGACCAGGCCCCAGATCTCCTGGATGACGATGACCGCTCCCCGGACCTCGCCGGTCGGGTCGCTGCGGTATGCCGTGAGCCCGTGCTCGGGGATCTCGATCAGCTCGCTCATGGGCTCAGTCTCCTCGACCTCGCGCCGTCATTTCGCGCCGTCACTTCGCGCCGTCATTTCGCCCGGTACACGGTCCGCTTCACTCCGGCGATGATCCGCGAGTAGTCGGCGGTGGGCGAGCCCCCCAGCACGGCGGCCCACGCCGGCACGAGCTCGGCGCCGTACCGGTGGCCGTAGCCGTCCGGCGGGTCGTGCCCGACGGCCATGTCCGTGGTCAGCTGCCAGAAGGTGACGAAGGGGATCCACGTCACGTCGGGGTTGACGTCGCGCCCGCGGGGCTCGCGCAGCCACTCGGGCTCGGCGCCGAGCACGGCGGGGTCCCACCACACGACCGGGTCCGAGGGGTGCTGCACGTAGACGAACCGGGGAAAAAGCCACGGCCCGAGCGGCCGGCCGTAGTAATCGGCCGTCAGCTCCGGCGGCGACGTCGCGAACCGGACGTGCCGCCCGTCCTCGACGACCGGGGCGATCGCGAGCGACCCCGGCGAGCGGGAGGCGGTCAGCTCGGCTGCGATGTCGGTGAAGCTCGGCGTGCCGATCCATACACCCCCCTGGGCCCGCGTCGTCATGTCCTCGACGTCGCGGAACGCCGCCTGCCCGCCGTAGGAGCCGAGCGACTCGCCGCCCACGACGAGCCGCGGCCGGTGCCCCTCCGGGACCTTGAGCCAGGCGGCATACACCCTGTCAAAGAGCGTCCTCCCGGCCTCGCGCACGGTGTCGCGGTCGGTCATGACCGCCATCGCGCTCGGCACGAACGAGTACTGCATCGAGGCCACGGCGCTGTCGCCGTCGCTGAGGTACTCGATCGACTGGACCGACCAGTCGTCGACCCACCCGGTGCCCGTCGAGGTGAGCACCGCGAGCACCTTGCGGTCGAAGGCGCGCGTGCGCACCAGCTCGCCGACCACCGCGTCGGCCACGTCCTCGACGGAGCGCCCCGAGGTGAGCCCGGCATAGACGCGGATCGGCTCCTTCGCCGGGCGGCCCGTCGCGGCGGAGATCGCGGCCGCGGACGGGGCGCTCGTGACGAAGAGCTGGCCCTGGAATCCCAGCCCAGACCACCGCTCTCGCGAGGCCGGGCTGCCCGAGCGCAGCGCCGACGTCGGGGGCGCACGGCCGGCTGGCGGCTGGGCGTTGGTGCGCGCCGCGGTGGCCGCGAAGCTCTGCATCACCCGGTGGAAGACGACGTTGTCGCTGACCCACGCCGTGAGCGTGGCGACGACGGCGACCGCGACCGCGGTGGCCACCGCCCGCGGCAGCACGCGGCCCGCCGCGGCGGCGACTCGGCGCGTCAGGCGCCGCAGCAGCCTCGCCACGGCGAGGAAGAGGACGGCGAGGACCAGCGCGAGGACGATGCCGCTGACCCAGTCCAGGGGCGTGGGCGCCGGGAGGTGCACGTATGCCGCCGTGCGGCCCTGGGACCGGACGTTGCCCACCGTGATGGTGACCACCGCGGCAGCGGAGGCGACATAGGCCGCTCGCCGTAGCCACGTGCCGGCCCCCGGACGCACGCTGACCTGCAGGCCCAGGATCGCGGCGACGTGCCGGGCGACCCACCCGAGCAGGACCCCGAGGCCGTAGCCGGTCGCGGCGCACAGGCCGCTGATCATGCCCTGGTAATACCACGTGCGCGGCAGGAGGCTCGGCGACCACGAGATGAGGAAGTAGGCGGCGGCGAAGAAGAGGCCGACGTGGGACAGGTGCCACCAGCCACGATCGGTCGCACGGCCCGGCGCCGGACTGGCCCCCGCGCGCGGGCGTCCGCCGCGCAGCGGGCCGCCACGGCGCAGCAGGCCGCCACGGCGCAGCAGACTGCGGCGCGCCGGGTGGGGCGCGGGCGGCCGCTGCTCGGGCACCCGCACGATGGTCATGTGCCCAAGGCTAATTCGGTGGTCCGACACCCACTGCCGGGTTGCACACACCCGCACAATGGGGTGCATGACCAGCGACCGCGGGCGCATGAGCACCTACGAGCGGAACGGCATGACCTTCGACGTCACCGACTCCGGCCCGGCGGATGGCACGCCGGTCGTCCTGCTGCACGGCTTCCCCACCGACCGGACGAGCTGGCGGCACGTCGAGCCGCTCCTGCACGAGGCGGGCCAGCGGACCTACGCCCCGGACCAGCGCGGCTACTCCCCCGGCGCGCGGCCCGGGGGGCGCACGGCATACCGGATGGAGCAGCTCGTCGCGGACGTCATCGCCCTCGTCGACGCGACCGGTCACGAGCAAGTCCACCTCGTCGGGCACGACTGGGGCGCCGCGGTGGCGTGGCTCCTGGCGGGAAACCACCCCGACCGGGTCACCTCGCTGACCGCCCTGTCCACGCCCCACCCGCGGGCGATGACGCAGGCGCTGCGCGGGGAGCAGGCGCTGCGCTCCTGGTACATGGCCGCCTTCCAGCTGCCGTTCCTTCCGGAGGCGCTCCTCGGAGCACGCTTCCGGAAGGCGCTCAGTGGTAGCGGCCTTCCGGACGAGGATCTCGAGCGGTATGCCGCCCGCCTGGCCTCGCGCGCGGCGCTGGCCGGGCCGATCAACTGGTACCGCGCCATCCCGCTCTCGCGGATCCGGGCCCGCCGGGTCACCGTGCCGACGACCTACGTGTGGGGGTCGGGCGACTTCGCCCTC
>NZ_DASSMH010000028.1:0-65701 GCF_035688975.1 Intrasporangium sp.
TACGCGACGACCGAGCCGTCCTTGTTCGTGCGCCGTGTCTGCCGCAAGTACATACCTACACCACAGCACGAACTGCCCACGCATGTCGAGCGACACGCCCATAGTCGTGTGCCTACACGATTTCGAGATCCAGACCGACTCCCACGCCGCTGAGCAGCATAAACGCGACCCACGACTCCCGAGAATGCCTACGAACTGCGGAAGTCCGGCAGGACTGCAAGCTGGCCGAAGCCCGATGGCTCTCCCGGTTACGCAGGGTCATTCGGGTTCCACCGTCCGCTGTATCGGACCAGGTGCAGGTCGTCTCCATCGGGAACGCGCCTTCAGCGGTGCTCATCACTCGGCGCCCATGACGCCCCGGCCGACCCGGCTCATCAGCGCCACGGCGAGCTGCAGCGACCTGGTCATCCACCCCGTCAAGCAGTGAGCACCATCGCTCATGCGGCTCGTTCGAACCAGTCGAGAGCGAGGTCGGTGACCGCGGCGGGTGCGTCGTCGGTAATGAAATGCGCCGCGTCGTCGACGTAGGCGAACTCGACGCGATCGGCGTACCGCCCGGGACTGCGGCAGATGCGGGCCATGAGCTCCTCAGTCGTGGGAAAGTCGCGGCGGCCGACACCACAAGAGTCGGCACCGTGAGTCGCCGCCGACGGTAGACGCCGCGCATCATGCGCATGGCCTCGGGCAGGACCATGCGGCGGACGAGGGGACGCACCGCGGCGTCGATGTCGGGTCGTCGCAGCGGAGCGAGGTGCGCTGCGACGGTGGCCTCGGAGCTGGGGCGTGCGACAAGCCGCTCCGAGAAGGTGCCACGCAGCGAGGTGCCTCGTCCGACTTTGCCGCTCGGACGGACTTGCACGCAGTGCGGCGTGCAGTGTCGTCAAGCCGCCGCAGCCACGCCGTGAAAGCATGCCGCGATGACAAGAGCCCCTGCAGTTCTACGAGCCGACGACCCGCTTCGCCGCCATCTCGAAGCCAATGGATGGACAGTTTGCGCGCGCTCGTGGGCTGCGCAGCTCCACGCCGACCGCGTCGACCTGGAGCGCCTACGGGGCCTGGCCCCTCGAGTTCAGATGGCCGGCGCTGCCCGTGAACTGACCGGGGAGGACGCTGCCGCCATCCTCGAACTGGACGCCGCCATGGCCCAGGACTACCCCGGTGGGGTCGCCACATCGCATATGCCGCTCACCGTAGCGTCGGCCGTGCTGACCGGACGCCGACGGGCCTTTGGCGTGTTCGGCTACAGAGACGAGCTCCTGGCGATGACCTTTGCCGACCTGGATGGTGCCACGGCCGAGATCGACTTCACGGTTGTGGCCGCTCCTTGGCGCGGCCTGGGCGTGGGCACAGGACTCAAGGCTGCATCCCTGTTGGCACTCATCGAAGACGGGATCGAATCTGTTCGAACTGGCGGATCTGCGGACAACCACGCCATTATTCGCGCCAACACCACCATCGGCTTCGTCATAGACCAGGAGTGGGTCACCCTTACCGCGCCCGCGCACGGGTGACAACCCCGGCCCGCGGCCCCAAGGGTGCAGCACCGACCGCGAGATGCCGCTCTTTCGAGACTGAGTCAGGCCGGACACCGGGCCGTGCGCAGGTCGTCCTTCCGCTGCGCTGAAGGCGCCTATTGGACCTCGTGCACGCGCGGCCCGCCGGCATCCGCTGGACCCGTCGGCAAGACGGCGGCGGGACCGGCCTCTCAAGGCGTCCGAGCTCCGCGAGTCGCGCGGACCCGGGGGGAACGACGCCTTGAGGTCGCCGCAGGGAGGTCAGTTCGGCGCCAGGGGGATGGCCTGCAGGTGCACTCGCCAGACCTGGTGCACTCGCCCGAGCTGCGGCGCCCCCGCCTTTGGCCGCCGGGAGCGTCAGGCGGTCTGGCGCACGCCGAGGTTGGCGAAGACCTCGAGCGTGGCCGACGACCGGTTCATCGTGATGAAGTGGATGCCCGGCGCGCCCTCGTCGAGCAGGCGCTGGCTCGACTCCGTCGCGATGGCCAGGCCCTCGGCCCGCACCCCGGCCGCGTCATCGCCGTGCCGGGCCAGCCGATCGGTCACGGCCGACGGCATCGGCTGGCCAGCCAGCTCGGCCATCCGCAGCACCTGCCTGGCGTTCGTGATCGGCATGATCGCCGGCACGATGGGCAGCCGGGACCCGCGGCGCGCCACCTCGTCGCGCAGCCGCAAGTAGTTGTCGACGTCGAAGACCATCTGCGTGATGGCGAACTGCGCCCCGGCCCGTTCCTTGCGGATGAGCGTCGCGGCGTCCTCGCCGAGGTCGGTGGACTCCGGGTGGCCGTCCGGGAACGCGGCCACCCCGACCGTGAAGTCGCCGAGCCGCTTGATGAGCGCGACGAGGGCGTCGGCGTGGTCCAGCCCCTCCGGATGCGCGCTCCACGGCTGGTCCAGCCCGCCCTGCGGGTCGCCACGCAGGGCGAGGATGTTGCGGATGCCGACGGCCGCGTAGTGCCCGACGACGGAGCGCAGCTCGGCCACCGAGGACCCGACGCAAGTCAGGTGCGCCATCGGGGTGAGCGTCGTGCCCTCGAGGATGCGCTGGGTCATCCGCACCGTCCGGTCCCGGGTGCCGCCGCCTGCACCGTAGGTCACGGACACGAAGCTCGGAGACAGCTTCTCGAGCCGCCGGATCGCCTCCCACAGCTGGGTCTCGGCGGCGTCGTCCTTGGGCGGGAAGAACTCGAAGCTGAAGCTCGGCCGGGCAGCCTCGACCATCGCCGGGATCGAGCGGGTGAACCGCTCCACGCGGGTCATCGAGGAGGCGGTGCCGCGGGACATGGGGGCCAGCCTACGGCGACCGGCCGGGCGGCCGCCCTCGCCGTCCACCGGCAGGACACGCGCCCATTAGGCTTGGGGTCCGCCCGTGCCCACGCCCGCTGACGCCACCCCCGAGCCTGCAACCACCCCGAGCCCACCCCGATGGAGGACCCGTGTCGAACCCGACCGGCCTGGGTGACCTCCGCGGCCGGGTCCAGGACGCGGTCGACGGCCACATCTTCGCCGCCGCCAGGACCCTGGCCGAGCTCGGCGACGAGGTCGCCCCGCTGCTGGACGCGGTGACCCGTCTGCTCGCCGGCGGCAAGGGCTTTCGCGCCGGCTTCCTCTACTGGGGCTACCGCGCGACCGGCAGCCCGGACTCGGACGCCCTCGTCCGGCTCGCGGCGAGCATGGAGTTCTTCCAGGCCGGGGCGCTCCTCCACGACGACGTGATGGACCGCAGCGACACCAGACGCGGTATGCCGTCCGCCCACCGTGCGATCGCCACGCTCCACGGGGTGCGCGGCTGGGTCGGCGACGGGAACCGCTTCGGTGAGGGGGCCGCCATCCTCGCCGGAGATCTCTGCCTCACGTGGTGCGACGAGCTGTTCGCGACGTGTGGGTTGCCGGCTACCGACCTCGCCCGCGGCCGCGGCATGTTCGACCGGATGCGCACCCAGCTCATGGGCGGGCAGTTCCTCGACCTGCTCGAGTCCGCCCGCGGCTGGGCCGGTCTCGACCTCGAGGCCCGGCTCGCCTCGGCCCGCAAGGTGATCCGCTACAAGAGCGCCAAGTACACCATCGAGCACCCGTTGCTCATCGGTGCCCTCGTGGGCGGGCTCACCGGCCCGGCGCTGGGCCCGCTCTCCGACTTCGGCCTCGCGCTGGGCGAGGCCTTCCAGCTGCGCGACGACCTCCTCGGGGTCTTCGGCGACCCGGGGACGACGGGCAAGCCGGCCGGCGACGACCTGCGGGAGGGCAAGCGCACGGCGCTGATCGCCTACGCCCTCGACGGCGTCGACCCTGCGCAGCGCTGCACCTTCGAGTCGATGCTCGGGCGCGGGGACCTCGACGCCGACGACGTGACGACGCTGCGCGGCATACTGCACCGGTCTGGAGCGGTCGAGCGCGTGGAGGCGCTCATCAGCGACCGCGCGGAGGAGGCCGTCGCCGCGCTGGAGCGCGCCTCCCGGACGGGCTCCCTCGACGAGGCCGCGACGGCGGTCCTGCGCGATCTCGTGGACCGCTCGACCGCCCGTCACGCCTGACCGGGCGGGTCAGAAGGCCAGGGCCTGCGCCCGGCGCCGCACCTCGGTCTTGTGCCCGGCGCGGAGGGCGTCGATCGGGGCGCCCGGGACCGGCAGGGTCTCGTCGGGCGTGAACAGCCAGGTGAGGATCTCGGCGTCGTTCATCCCGCCGTCGGCGAGCACGGTGAAGGTGCCCTTGAGGTCACTGCGGGGGCCCTCGTCGTCGAAGAACTTCTCCGGGATGGCGACGACGTTGCGCTCCCCGATGCGGGCGCCGAGCAGCTCCCGGTCGGCCAGGAGCTGGCGGACCCGGGAGAGCGGCACTCCCAGCCGCTCGGCGGCGTCGGGCACGGTGAGCCAGGCGCCGACGAGCGCCTCCAGCTGGTTGCCCGGACGGTCCTGCGCGGGGGCCTCCCCGGTCGTCGCCGAGGCGCCGCGGACGGCTGCGGCGTCACGGGACGCGGGGCGGGGGTCGGCATTCGCGGTCACGCCACCCAGTCTGCCATTCCCGGGGCACACGTCCCGGCCCTCACATGCGCCCCAATTGTGCGCTATCCTCACAGGCGCCCCATTACCACCAGAAACCACCCCCGTCCCGCAAGACACGCCGAGTCCCGCTAGTCTCACCACACACATCCCGCCGCCCCCGCACCATGGGCTCCCCGGAAGGACCCTCATGCCACTCGTCGCCGACCTGGCCGCCGCCGCTCCCCCGCCGCACGTCCTGGCCCCACCTTCGAGTGCCGTCACCTGGCGTCCCGTCGTCGTGCGGCCGGGCGACACGGTGTGGCAGCTGGCCATCACCCACCGGACCACCCCGGGCGAGATCGTCGCCCGCAACGCGCTGCCCGCCGGCGGATCGCTCCTGCAGGTGGGCCAGCACCTCCTGGTGCCGGCTCCCGCGCCGGCCGGTGCTCCCGCGCCCGCGCCGGCGCCCGCGCCCGGGTCCGCCGCGACCGGCAGCTACACGGTCCGCGGCGGCGACACGCTGTCCGACATCGCCTCGCGGCACGGCCTCGGCGTCGCCGCCCTCGCCAGCGCCAACGCGATCAGCAACCCCCGCATGATCTTCCCCGGCCAGCGCCTGACCATCCCGGGCGCGGGCGCCCCGTCCGCCCCAGCCCCAGCCCCGGCGAGCCCGGCCGCCCCCGCCGGCCTGGTGCACGTCGTGCGCGGCGGCGACACCATGGTCGGCATCGCCGACCGCTACGGCGTCACCCTGACCAAGCTCCTCGCGGCGAACCGGCTGCCCAACCCGCGGATGATCTATGCCGGCCAGCGGATCACCATCCCGACCGCCGCCGCCAAGCCCACTGCCGCCGGCACGTCATCGGCACCGACGCCGACGAGCGCGAACACCTTCGCCGGCTACACCTTCTCGGACGCCACGGTGCGGGCCGCCAACGCCTCGCGCGCGGCGCTCGCCGCGCGGCCCGTCCCGAGCCGGGCCGAGACCGCGGCGATGATCCGGCGCACGGCGCTGCGACACGGGGTCGACCCCCGGCTCGCCCTCGCCGTGAGCTGGCAGGAGTCCGGCTGGAACCAGCGCGCCGTGTCGGTCGCCAACGCCATCGGCACGATGCAGGTCATGCCCACCTCCGGGACCTGGGCCTCGGAGCTCGCCGGCCGCCCCCTCGACCTGCTCGACACGCAGGACAACATCACGGCCGGGGTGGTCATCCTGCGCGCCCTGCAGGCCTCAGCCGCGGACCGCGACGAGGCGATCGCCGGCTACTACCAGGGCCTCGCCTCCGTGCAGAGCCGCGGCATGTTCGAGGACACGAAGGGCTACGTCAAGGCGGTCCAGGCCCACTACGACCGGATGTGACGCCCGGAGTGCCGGAGCGCCTGCACGCGGTGTCCTGCGGCATTCCGTAAACTCCTCGGGTGACGTCCAGCGTGGCGGACGCGCTCGTCGGTCGAGTCATCGACGGGCGCTACCGCGTCCTCTCCCATCTCGCGGACGGTGGCATGGCCTCCGTCTACGTGGCGATGGACGGGCGGCTCGACCGCGAGGTGGCCCTGAAGATCATGCGACCGGCCCTCGCCCGCGACGCCGTCTTCGTCGAGCGGTTCCGCCGGGAGGCGCGGGCGTCGGCCCGCCTCACCCACCCCAACGTCGTGGCCGTCTACGACCAGGGCGACGACGGGGGCGAGGTGTTCCTCGCCATGGAGCTCGTCGAGGGCAAGACCCTGCGCGAGGTCATCCACGAGGAGGCTCCGCTCACCGCCCGCGAGAGCCTGGCGATCCTCGAGCCGATCCTCGAGGCGCTGCGGGCCGCGCACACAGCCGGCCTGATCCACCGCGACGTCAAGCCCGAGAACGTCCTCATCCGCGCGGACGGCGAGGTCAAGGTCGCCGACTTCGGCCTCGCGCGGGCGGTGACCAACCAGACCGCGACGAGCCAGACCGGGATCCTCCTCGGCACCGTGTCCTACCTCTCCCCCGAGCAGGTCGAGCGCGGCGTGGCCGACCCTCGCAGCGACGTGTATGCCGCCGGGCTCCTCCTCTTCGAGATGCTCACCGGGCGCAAGGCCGTCACCGGCGAGACACCGATCCAGATCGCCTACCGGCACGTCCACGGCACGATCGACCCACCCTCGGCCGTCGTGCGGGACGTGCCGCAGGTGCTCGACGACCTCGTCGCCCGGGCCACCGCGACGGATCCCGCGGCGCGGTTCGAGACCACCGCCGCCTTCCTGGCCGCGGTGCGCGGCACGCGCGCGGGGCTCCCCGCGGCAGACCTCGACCGACGCCCGCGGCCTCCGTCAGGCTTCGGCTCCCCGGCAGGGGCGCACTCGGCCTCTGCCGCCTCGCCCATGCTCCCCGCCCCCACGGCTCCGACGCCCGTGCCCCGCACCGGCGCGCCCCCCGCCGACGGCCCCGCCCTGTCCCCCACGACGGCCCTGCCGGTGGACCGCGGCCGGCGCACCCGGCGGCGCTGGCCACTCTGGGTCGCGCTGCTCATGGCGGTCGTCCTCGCCGCCGGCGGCGGCTGGTGGTTCACCGCCGGTCCGGGTGCGCCGACGACCGTCCCCGCCGTCACGGGTGCTCCCCTGCAGGCGGCGGTCGCGGCCCTGGAGCGGGCGTCACTGCGTGCGGCGCGGAGCGAGAGCTACTCCGAGACGGCCGGCAAGGGCACCGTCATCTCCGCCGAGCCGCGGGCAGGTGCGCAGGTGGGCAAGCAGACGACGGTCAACCTCGTCGTGTCCAAGGGCCCGGAACGCTATGCCGTGCCACGCCTCGTCGGGCGGCCCGCCGACGCCGCCGCCTCGGCACTTGCGCCGCTGACGCTCACGCTCGGAGGCCGCACCGACGAGTGGAGCGAGACGGTCCCCGCCGGGGTCGTCCTCAGGCAGGACCCCGCCGAGGGTGCCTCCGTCAAGCGCGGCACGCCGGTGGGCGTCGTCGTGTCCAAGGGACGCCAGCCCATCCCGGTGCCCACGCTGCAGGGCCTGCCCCTGGCCAAGGCGACGAACGCCCTGGAGACGGCTGGCCTGCGCGTCACGCGGGCCCCTGACGTCAACAGCGACATCGTGCCGACCGGCAGCGTCATCTCGGCCTCTCCGGCCAGCGGGACGCTCTTCCGCGGCGACACGGTGACCCTCACGGTGTCCAAGGGCCCCGTCCTCGTGCAGGTGCCCAACGTCATCGGGCGTGACACCGCCACCGCCGAGCGGGTGCTCACCGCGCTCGGTTTCCGGGTGAGCAAGGAGTATCCCTTCGGCAGGCTCTTCGACCTCGTGCGGGTCCAGAGCATCGAGGGCGGCCGCTCGGTGCCCAAGGGCTCCTCCATCGTCCTGACGATCGTCTGAGCCGGTCGGTGACCCCAGCCGGTCGAGAGCGGCTCGCCACGGCGCTGCTCGTCGCCCTCACCGCCGTGTGGGGCTCGACGTTCTTCCTCATCCGTGACCTCGTGGCGCACGTGCCGCCCGTCGACTTCCTGGCGCTGCGGTTCGGCATCTCCGCGGTCGTCATGGTCCTCCTCCTCCGGCGCCCCCTGCGGGCCCTGCGGCGGCGGGAGGTCGCCACCGGCGCCGGGCTGGGCCTGCTCTACGGCCTCGCCCAGATCCTGCAGACGCAGGGCCTCGCCACCACCCCTGCCTCCGTCTCGGGGTTCATCACCGGCACCTACGTCGTCCTGACACCCCTGCTGGCCGCCGCCCTCCTGCGCGAGCGGCTCCCCGCCACGACGTGGGTGGCTGTCGGCCTCGCGACCGCCGGCCTTGCGCTGCTGTCGCTGCGCGGCGTCTCCGTCGGCGTCGGCGAGTCCCTCACCCTGGGCGCGGCGGCGCTCTACGCCGTGCACATCCTCGGGCTGGGCCGCTACAGCGGCCACGACGTCGCCGCCGGGCTCTCCGCCGTGCAGATGGTCGTCATCGCGGTGCTCTGCCTCGTCGGCGCCGCGCCCTCCGGGATCGTGCTGCCGGCGACCCCGGGCCAGTGGGCCTCGGTGCTCTACATGGTCGCCTTCGCCAGCATCGGGGCCCTGTGGGTGCAGACCTGGGCGCAGGCCCACCTGCCGGCCACGCGAGCCGCGATCGTCATGACCCTGGAGCCGGTCTTCGCCGCGGCCTTCGCCGTCAGCCTCGGCAACGAGACGGCGACGTGGCGGATGGTGGCCGGCGGCGCACTCGTCCTCACCGCGATGTATGCCGTCGAGCTCCTCGCCCGGCGGCGCCCCGGCGAGCTGCCCGCCGAGGTGCTGCACCACGAGGTCTGACCGTCCCACGCCGGTTCGAGGTATTCGGCGACCGGATGCCGTCGCCGAATACCTCGAACCAGGCGGGCGGGACGCAGCCGTCGGCGGGTCGGCGCGGTCAGGAGGCGGGGCCGCTGCGCAGCAGGTCGGTGAGCACGTCGACGGCGTGGTCGGTGGCCGCGTCGTCGACGTCGAGGTGCCACACGAGCCGCACGGACCCCGGCCCGACGGCATACGTGCGCACACCCCGGTGCAGCGCCGTGGCCACGAAGTCCGGGCCGGACCACCCGGCCACGGCAACGTCGACGACGACGATGTTGGTCTCCACGGCCGCCGGGTCGACGCTGCCCGGGGCGGCCTCGGCCATCGCGTCGGCGGCCCGCCTGGCCCGGGCGTGGTCGTCGACGAGGCGCTCGACGTGGTGGTCGAGGGCCCAGAGGCCCGCCGCGGCGAGGATCCCCGCCTGCCGCATGCCGCCCCCGAAGCGCTTGCGCCAGACCCTCGACTCCTGCATCGCGGCCCGGGAGCCGACGAGCACGCTGCCCACCGGAGCGCCCAGGCCCTTGCTCAGGCACACGGAGACGGTGTCGAACTCGCGCCCGTATGCCGTCAGCGCGGTGCCGGTCGCGGCAGCGGCGTTCCACAGCCGGGCGCCGTCGAGGTGCATCGCGACCCCGTGCTCCCGGGTCAGCGTGCGCGCGCGCCGGATCTGCTCGATCGGCTGGACCGTGCCGCCGCCGAAGTTGTGCGTGTTCTCCACGACCACCAGCGACGTGCACACCTGGTAGGGGCCCACGCCCGTCGTCATGAGCGAGGCGGCGTCGTCGGCACGGAAGCGGCCGCGGGTCGACACCCAGGTGCGCGACGTGATCCCCGACAGGATCGCCGCGGCGCCGAGCTCCGCCCGGACGATGTGGGCGAGCGAGTCGGCCACGAGCTCCTCACCGGGGCGAACGTGCAGGCGCACCCCGAGCTGGTTCGCCATCGAGCCGGACGGCGTGAAGAGGCCGGCCTCGTGGCCGAGGAGGGATGCGACGCGCTCCTCGAGGGCGTTGACCGTGGGGTCCTCGCCGAAGACGTCGTCCCCCACCGGGGCGGCGGCCATGGCGGACCGCATCCCGTCGGTGGGGCGCGTGAGGGTGTCGCTCAGCAGGTCGGCGCGGACGCCGCCCACCCTCAGACCTGTCCCAGCATCTCGGCGACGACGAAGGCCAGCTCGAGGGACTGCTGGTGGTTCAGGCGCGGGTCGCACACCGACTCGTAGCGCTTCTCGAGGTCGGAGTCGATGATCTTCTCCGCGCCACCGAGGCACTCCGTCACGTCGTTGCCGGTGAGCTCGACGTGAATGCCGCCGGGCACGGTGCCGAGGGAGTGGTGCACCTCGAAGAAGCCGCGCACCTCGTCGACGATGTCGTCGAAGTCGCGGGTCTTGAACCCGGTGGTCGACTCGAAGGTGTTGCCGTGCATGGGATCGCAGATCCACGTGACCACGGCCCCGGAACCGGTCACCTTGTCGACCAGGGCCGGCAGCGCCTCGCGGACCGTCCTGGCACCCATCCTCGTGATGAAGGTGAGCCGCCCCGGAGTGCGCTGGGGGTCGATCTTGTCGATGATCCGCAGCACCTCGTCGACATCGGCCTTCGGCCCGAGCTTGACGCCGACGGGGTTGCTCACCCGCGAGACGAAGTCGATGTGGGCGCCGTCGAGCTGGCGGGTGCGCTCCCCGACCCACACGAAGTGCCCGGAGGTGTCGTAGAGCCGGCCGGTGCGCGAGTCGATGCGGGTGAGGGGCCGTTCGTAGTCGAGCAGCAGCGCCTCGTGCGCGGCGAAGAACTCGACGGTGCGCATGCGCTCGAAGTCCGCGCCGCACGCGGCCATGAAGCGCATCGCCTTGTCGATGTCACGGGCGATGCGCTCGTACTTGGCGTTGGCCGAGTTGGAGACGAAGCCCTTGTTCCAGTCGTGGACGTGGCGCAGGTCGGCGAAGCCGCCGGTCGTGAACGCCCGCACGAGGTTGAGCGTCGCCGAGGCCGCGTGGTAGGCGCGGACGAGCCGACCAGGGTCCGGCGTCCGGGCAGCCTCGTGGAAGGCGAAGTCGTTGACCATGTCGCCGCGGAAGGCCGGCAGCGTCACGCCCTCGCGGGTCTCGACGGTGGACGAGCGCGGCTTGGCGTACTGCCCGGCCATCCGCCCGATCTTGACGACCGGCACGCTGGCGCCGTACGTGAGCACCGCGGCCATCTGCAGGATCGTCTTGATCCGGTCGCGGATGTTGTCGGCGGTGGCGGAGGCGAAGGTCTCGGCACAGTCACCGCCCTGCAGGACGAACGCCTGCCCCACGGCGGCCGCCGCCATCCGCTCCGTGAGCAGGTCGCACTCGCCCGCGAAGACGAGCGGCGGGTAGCTGCGGAGCGTCTCGATGACCTCGGCGAGCGCGGCGGTGTCGGGCCACGCCGGCTGCTGGGCGGCGTCGAGCTCGGCGCCGGCCGCGTGCAGGGCCGCCAGGGCCGCGGTCCCGTCGACGGATGCGGAGCCGGGGAGCACGGCGGAGGTCCTCGTTGTCACTCGCCCAGCCTAGACGGCGCCCCTGCGGCCGCCGGCCAGGGTCCGCATCCCGAACACGGCGCTCGGTCCTGCCGTCGGGTCGCCGGGCGGCAGTCAGGAGGCTGCCTCGACCCCCGGCCCGGCGTCGCCAAGCGGGTCGTCGTCCGCGGGCGTGGACGGGCTCGGCTCGAGCGTGCCCTCGAGCTTGCCCTCGGCGAGGTCGAGCGCCTTCTCCAGCTCCGGGGCGGCGCTGCCCGCCTTCGCCGCCTCCTGCAGCTGCAGGGCGGTCGCCCTGGCCGCCGCGAGCAGCCGGTCCTTCATCGAGGTGGCGTACATGTCGACGTACTCCTGGCCGGAGAGCTCCATGAGCTCGTACATGATCTCGTCGGTGATCGAGCGCAGCACGAAGCGGTCGTCCTGCATCCCGTCATAGCGCGAGAAGTCGAGCGGCTTGCCGACCCGGACCCCGATTCGCATGATGCGCGGGATCTTCTTGCCCCGGGGCTGCGCCTTGTCCGTGCCGATCATGGCCACGGGGACGACGGGCACCCGCGCCTCGAGGGCCATCCGTGCGACCCCGGTGCGGCCCCGGTAGAGCCGACCGTCCGGCGAGCGCGTGCCCTCCGGGTAGATGCCGAGCAGCTCCCCGCGACGCAGCACGCGCAGACCTGACGCGAGGGCCGCACTGCTCGCCTTGCCCCCGGAGCGGTCGACCGGCACCTGCCCGATGCCCTTGAAGAAGGCCGCGGTGAGCCGGCCCTTGAGGCCCCGGCCGGTGAAGTAGTCGGACTTGGCGAGGAAGGTGACGCGCCGCGGCACGACGACCGGCAGGAACACCGAGTCGGAGAAGGAGAGGTGGTTGCTCGCGAAGATCGCCGCGCCCTCCGCGGGGATGTTCTCCTCGCCCTCCACCCACGGCCGGAAGAGCAGCTTCAGGACCGGCCCTAGGACGATCGTCTTCAGCACCCAGTAGAACACCAGCGTCCGCCTTCCAGCTCTGAGGCGAGCACTCTACGGTACTCGCGTGCGCCCAGCCGGGCGTGCGAGGATCATTGGGTCCGCGCACCGTCGTGCGGACGCTGCCGCCCGCGGTCGTCGCTCGCCGCCTCGCCGCCGTCGCCAAGGAGTTCACCGTGCCGGTCCTGCCCGGAGCCGAGCCGTTCCTGCACCACGGCGGCACGACGGCGGTGCTCATGAGCCACGGCTTCACCGGCTCCCCCGTCAGCGTCCGGGCCTGGGCCGAGCACCTCGCGGAGCACGGGCACACCGTGTCGGTGCCCCTCCTGCCCGGCCACGGGACGACGTGGCGCGAGCTCAACCGCACCACGTGGCAGCAGTGGTATGCCGCCCTCGACGACGAGCTGCGCCGGCTCGCCGAGCGGGCGGACCACGTCTTCGTCGCCGGCCTGTCCATGGGCGGAGCGCTCGCCCTACGGCTCGCGGAGGAGCACGGGTCGGTGATCAAGGGGCTCGTCCTCGTCAACCCCGCCGTCAAGGTCGAGGACGTGCGGCTGCGCGCCCTTCCGCTGCTCATGCGGGTCGTCCCCGCGCTGGGCGGCATCCGCAACGACATCAAGCTGACCGGTCAGGACGAGGGTGCCTACGACCGGCTTCCGCTCCGCGCCCTGCACTCGCAGGTGCAGGGGTGGGCCCAGACGGTCGCCGACCTGGGACGCGTCGACCAGCCGCTCCTGCTCTTCCGGTCACGGGTCGACCACGTCGTGCCGGCCAGCAGCTCCGCCCTCGTCCTGTCGCGGGTCAGCAGCACCGACGTCACCGAGGTCGTGCTCGAGGAGAGCTACCACGTGGCCACCATGGACAACGACGCGCCGCTGATCTTCGAGCGCACGGTGGGCTTCCTGGACCGGATCGCGGTGACCGCGTCATGAACGACCCTGACCTCGACGCCGAGTTCGAGCGGATCATCGCCGGCTGGGACACCGACACCGCGCCGGAGCCGCCGCAGCGTCGCTCCGCCTCGGACGGCGCGGGCTCGGGCCCCGCCGCCACCGAGCCGGGCGAGCCGACCACCATCCCGCCGCCCACCATCCCGCCGACCACCACCCCGCCGACCACCACCCCACCGACCACCACCGAGCCGAGTGAGCCGGCCGAGACCACCACCCCGCCCACCACCCCGCCGACCGAGAACGAGGCGCCGGTCCCGAGCGCGGATGCGGCCTGGCGAGGGGCGAGCGGGCCCGACACGGGTGACGAGGTGGGCGACGAGCACTTCGACCCACCGACCGTCACCGACCTTCCCACGGCCGAGGACGACCCGATGTTCTGGGCCATCGTCGGCGGCCTCACGGGTGGCCCGCTCCTGCTCCTCTACGTGCTGCTCTTCGACCGCGGTGGCAGTGCCTGGTGGGTGGTGACGGCCCTGACCTTGATCATCGTGGGCTTCGTGCTGCTCGTCCTGCGCGGCGGCACGGAGCGTGACCCCACCGACGACGGCACGCGGATCTGACTCAGGCCTCGGACAGGCGCAGGTCGGCCCAGACGGGCCGGTGGTCGGAGCCCGCCGCGAGGTCCGCGGCGGACAGCCGCACGGGCCGGCCCGAGGCCTCCCGCAGGCCGACCCCCGCGAGAATGACGTCGAGGGCCCGGGTCGGCCGGTCGGAGGGAAACGTCGGCCAGTCGTCGGACACCGGACGGCAGGAGGACTCGAGCACCCGCCAGGCCGGTCCGCCCGGCTCCTCGTTGAGGTCGCCGGCCACGACCGAGCGCGGACCGAGCCCCTGCGCGATCTGGGCTGCGTGGCGTTCCCGCTCCGGGCCGCGCAGCCCGAGGTGGACGCTGTGCACGGTCACGGGAGCCGCGCCGGGCAGCTCCACGTCGAGCACGGCATACCCCCGGGTGCGGTCCGGGAAGCGCACCCCCAGCCGCCGGGAGCTGGTGGCGCGCACCCGCACGCGCAGGGCGGTCAGGACCGCGGTGCCGCCGCTGCCCCGCCGGCCGCCTGCCCACCACAGGCCGCACTCGTGCGCGAAGCCGGGCAGCCGCAGCTCGGTCGTGAGCCGGCGGGGCACCTCCTGGAGGCACAGCACGTCGGGCGCGATGGCGCGCACGACGCGGACGGCGGCGGCGCGGTCGCCCAACAGGTCGCGCAGGTTGTAGCTCGCGACCCGGAGGACCGGTCTCGGGCGGGCCCCGTCCACCGCACCGGCTCGGGAGGCGGTCACCGGCCCGACCTGGCCAGTTCCGCGGCCCCGATCAGGCCGGCGTCACTGCCGAGCTCGGCCCGCACGATTCCGGCCTCCGGCCGGTAGCCGCGACCGGTCAGGTGCCGCCGGAACGACTCACGGGCCGGGCCCAGGAGCATCTCCCCGGCCGCGCTCACCCCGCCGCCGATGACAAAGAGGCCGGGGTCGAAGGCCGCGGCGAGGTTGGCCATGCCGACGCCCAGCCAGTTGCCGATGTCGGCGAGCAGCTCGCGGGCCGTAGGGTCCCCGGCCCGTGCGGACTCGGTGATGAACGGGCCTGTGAGCGCGGACCGGTCGCCACCTAGGCGGCCGAGCATCTCCGCCACCACCGGCGACCCGGCCTCGATCATGGCCCGCGCCTCGCGGACGAGCGCGTTGCCGCTGGCGTACTGCTCCCAGCAGCCGCGGTTGCCGCACTCGCACCGGATGCCGTCGGGCACGACCTGCATGTGCCCGAACTCGCCGGCGATGCCGTGCCGCCCGCGTTGGATCGACGAGTCGAGGATGAGCGCGCCACCGATGCCCGTGCCGAGAGTCACGACGACGACATGCGTCTCCCCGCGGGCCGCCCCGAAGGTTCGCTCCGCCCACGCCGCCGCGTTGGCGTCGTTGTCGACGGTGATCGGCAGCCGGATCCGCCGTTGCAGGGCGTCGCGCAACGGCTCGTTGCGCCACGACAGGTGCGGCGCGAAGACGACGGTGGCCCGGTCGGCGGCGACGAAGCCGGCGGCGCCGATGCCGACCGCGACCACCTCGCTGGGGTCCTCGACGACGGTGAGCAGCTCGTCGACGCAGTCGGTGATGGTGTCCTCCACGACGACGGGCGACGTCGACCGGTGGGGGGTGTCACGTCGGGTGCGGTGCACGATCCGGCCGGCGACGTCCACGACGCCGGCCGCGACCTTGGTCCCCCCGATGTCGACACCGATGGCGAGACTGCCGCTCATCTGCGCTCCTCCGGCTCGCTGGCGTCGCGTCGCACCCGCTGGGCCGACGCGAGGTCATGCAGGGCGGTCGCGGCGAGAGCGACGACGTCGGCGACGCGCTCGATCGTCTCGGGGCTCACCCTCCCGACGAAGTCGATGAGCTGGCACACGGGGCACAGCGTGCAGGCGTCGACGCGCTCACCGCCGGCGCCTGGGTCGGCGGCCCGTGCCGTGCCGCAACCACACCCCGGCCGCCCACCGGCGGCATCCCCCTGGCTCCCCGAGGAGGGCGGCTGGGTCTCCCGAGCGGCTCCACCATCGGCCTCGCCATCCGTCTCGCCGTCCGCCTCGCCGTGCTGGCTTCCCGGAGGAGCCGCGCCTCGGCCGGCGCGCGCGGCGAGCAGGTCCACCAGCCAGGCCGCCTCCTGCGCCACCGTCCCGACGCCATCGGGGCCTACCGACGGGCGACCTTCGCTGTGCGACACGCCGGCCTCAGGCCTCGACGCGCTTCTTGAGCTCCCTGAGGGCGGTGTCGACGATGACCTTCTCCGCCTTCCGCTTGAGCAGTCCGATCATGGGGATCTTCACGTCGACCGACAGCCGGTAGGTCACCCTGGTCCGGTCCCCGTCGGCCGCCAGCGTGTACGACCCGGTCATGGCCTTGAGCACCGTGGCCGACACCAGCGACCACGACACCACCCCCGTCCCGTCCTCCACGACGTCCCAGTCGTAGTCGAGGACATAGGTGTCCTTGATCGCGCCGGCATCGAGGGTGAAGCGAACCTGGTCCGCCCAGCCGTCGCCCTCCTCCGCGAGGACCGTGACCGCCTTCACCTCGGCGGCCCACTGCGGATAGGCCTCGAAGTCGGCGATGACGTCGAGCACCGCACCCGGACTGGCGTCGATGAGGATGGAGGACTCGGTGCGATCGGCCATGCGCGGAAGGTTAGCGTGTCGCCGACGCCGGTCCGCCTCGGCCGGCGGGCACGGCTCGGTAGGGTGCACCCATGATCCGCGCCGCCGCAGGAGTGTGCTCGTGAAGGAGAACGTCGTCGCGCCCCTCGCGCCGACGACCACGGAGGGCAGCCTCGCCGACCTGCCCTTCCGCAACGCGGCGCAGGCACCCGCGACCCCGGCCTTCTCGATCAAGGGTGCTGACGGCACGTGGACGTCGCTGACCTGGCCGCAGTTCGCGGCCGACGTCACGGCCGTGGCCAAGGGTCTCGTGGCGCAGGGCCTCGAGCCGGGCGCCCGGGTGGGGCTCATGTCGCGCACCCGCTACGAGTGGACGCTGCTCGACTTCGCGATCTGGGTGGCCGGTGGCGTCGTCGTGCCCATCTACGAGACGTCCTCGGCTGAGCAGGTCGAGTGGATCCTGTCGGACGCGGGGGCGCAGACCGTCTTCGTCGAGTCGGGCCAGCATCGCGATCTCGTGGACCAGGTGCGTGCGGGGCTTCCCGCGCTCGAGGAGGTCTGCACCATCGATGACGGGGTCCTCGACGCGCTGCGGCAGCGCGGCAAGGACGTCACGGACGCCGAGATCGAAGGCCGCCGGGCCAGCCTCGACCGCGACTCGGTGGCGACGATCATCTACACGTCCGGCACGACGGGACGACCCAAGGGCTGCCGGCTGACCCACGGCAACTTCCTGTCCCTCGCCGAGAACACCATCGAGAAGCTCGGGGCCGTCGTCCTCGCCGACGGGGCGGCCACGCTGCTCTTCCTGCCGCTCGCGCACGTCTTCGCCCGCTTCATCGAGGTGCTCTGCGTCGCCGGCAAGGTGCGCCTGGGCCACTCCCCCGACATCAAGACGCTGCTCGCCGACTTCGCCGGCTTGCAGCCGACCTTCATCCTCGCGGTGCCGCGCGTCTTCGAGAAGATCTTCAACTCGGCGGAGGCCCGGGCCGAGGCGGACGGCAAGGGCCGCATCTTCCTGCGGGCGGCCGCGACGTCGATCGCCTGGAGCGAGGCCCTGGACGGGTCTGGGCCGGGGCTCGCGCTGCGGGTGCAGCATGCCCTCTTCGACCGGCTCGTCTACGGGAGGCTGCGGGCCGCCATGGGCGGCAAGGTGCGGTATGCCGTGTCCGGCGGAGGACCGCTGGGCACCCGCCTCGGGCACTTCTACCGCGGCATCGGCCTCGACGTCCTCGAGGGCTACGGCCTGACGGAGACGACGGCCCCGATCACCGTCAACGTGCCGGAGAAGGTCAAGATCGGCACCGTTGGGCCGCCGCTGCCGGGTGGCGCGGTGCGGATCGCCGACGACGGCGAGATCCTCGTGCGGGGTGTCGGCGTCTTCGCGGGCTACCACGGCAACGAGGCCGCCACCCGCGAGGCGCTCGTGGACGGCTGGCTGCACACCGGCGACCTCGGCGACCTCGACGACGACGGCTACCTGCGCATCACCGGCCGCAAGAAGGAGATCATCGTCACGGCGGGGGGCAAGAACGTCGCTCCCGCGGTCCTCGAGGACCGGTTGCGGGCCCACCCGCTCGTCTCGCAGTGCATCGTCGTGGGCGACCAGAAGCCGTTCGTGGCCGCGATGCTCACCCTCGACGCGGAGATGTGGCCGCTCTGGGCGTCGGCGCACGGGCTCGAGGGGGTCTCGATCGACGAGGCCCGGGGCCATCCCAAGGTCTGCGAGGCCCTGCAGCACGCCGTGGACCGGGCCAACGAGGCGGTGAGCAAGGCGGAGTCGATCCGGAAGTTCTCCGTGCTGCCGGGCGACTTCACGGAGGAGAACGGCTACCTCACCCCGTCGATGAAGCTCAAGCGCAGCCTGGTCCTGCGTGACTTCGCCGACGCGGTGGAGGCGCTCTACTCCTGACCCCGCCTGGCCGCTCAGGGACCAGGGAGCCCGGTGATCCGCGCCCGCCACGCGCGGGTCAGCTCCGGCCGGGAGGTGTGCAGCACGTCGCGCAGCGCCCGGTCGGCGGCGGCCTCCGGGTCGGCAGGCCAGCCCGGCGGCGGGTGGTCCGCGGCGGCAACCGCCCGGTAGAAGCGCAGGACGGCCGCCTCGCCGTGCGCGTCGACCAGGGTGCGGACGGCGAGCCACGCCTGCCCGTAGGCGGCGGCGAGCCGACCGTCCGCAGCGTCGAAGGCGTGGTCGTCGGGCAGCCGCGCCGGCACGCCGCCGACCTGGGCCGCGGCGAGCACCGGCGCGGCGAGCTGCCGGTCGGGGAGGCGCACGTCCCGGTAGGCGACGTACTCGGCGAGTCCCTCCGAGAGCCATAGGGGAGCCGGCCGCGTGGCCGTCGTCCGGACCGTCACATGCGTGAGCTCGTGCGTGAGCACGACGTCACGGCCGGCGCCCGTGAGTGACGCCCACGCCGTGGGGACGACGACGACGCGATCGGACCCGGCCCTGCCGTCGGGCCGCAGCGGCCCGTCCGTGACCGCGGCGAGGCCCACCAGGCTCGATGCGTCGCGGCCGAGCAGCCGCGCCGCGTCGGCCGGCGTGCCCGGCGCCACCCACACGGCCGGCACGACCGTGCCCACGACGTCGTGCACTCGCACGGCCGCCGCGTCGGCGCGACGCGCCAGCTCGTCGACGTGCTCGTCACCTCCCTGGCCGAGCACGAGAGCCCGGGGGGAGCGACGGACCTTGAGCCCGGGCAGGTCCCATGGCTCGGGACGGTCCGCCGGCGCGGAGCCGACGATGGTGACGCCGAAGGCGGCGTCAGAGCTGAAGGCAAGGTCGAGGGTGAAGGTTCGCGGTGCCCGGTCGAAGCCCGCGAGGCGGTAGGCCAGCACCGCCCGGCCCGTCCACGAGGCGGCTGCGGCCAGGCCGGCCGCGGCGGGCTGCGTGGTGAGGGAGACGAGCTGCGGATCGGCGATGCGGACCGCCTCCAGCCGCGCGAAGAGCTCGCGCTGCTGCTCGCGCAGGCGGTCGCCCCGCACGCCCTGCAGCCATCCAGCCAGGTCGGCGGCCGCAGCGGCCTGCCAGCGTCGGGCGATGAGTCGCCCAGCGGCCGCCTCGAGCCGGCTCGCGGTGGTGGCCCCAGGCGCGGCCACGCGGTGGGCCGCCGCCACCTGCGGGCCGGCCGAGGCGACCGCCGACCCGGTGCGTGGGGCGCCCAGGGTGGTGCCCGGCGCACAGGCGCCCTGCACCAGCAGGGCGACCAGCACCAGCAGCGGCGGGCGGCGCAACGGCGGGCGGCGCAGCGACGGGCGGCGCAGCGACGGACGGCGCCACGGCGACCGCCCGCCCCGAACACCGCGCCTGTTCCGGAGCCCACGCTGCACGCCCGCCATGGTGGCACGCCTCGTGGTGGCTAACCCACCGCCCGTCGGCCCTCGCCCTGCCCGCGCGCGGTCGTGCCCGCGGACCGACGGGCGAGCCCTGCCGTCCGGGCGGCGGACGAGCGGGCCCGGTGCGGGGGGTCGCCGGCCGGCTCCCGGACCGCGCGCGCGGCGGCGGCCTCCCTCCGACTGACGAGTCCGGCCTCGACCAGGACCGAGACGGCACGCTGTTCGGCGGGGTCGAGGCGAGCGGTGTCGGCGAGGAGCTCACCGACCGACAGCGCGGTCACCATGCAGTCGGCGCAGTGCACGTCGCGCACCGGGCAGGTCTGGCAGTCGATGAGCATCATCGTCGCCACCTTCTTTCGGTCACTGGATCGGTCGCGGGACCCTCGGTGGATCACCCGTGCCAGACGCTAGGCGCGGGCGCCGACAGTGCCCCTCGGCGCCCCCCCAGCCCCCCCAGCGCGCCTGCCCGGGCACTGTCGCCGGCCCGGCATACGGTCTGGCACATGCAGGCGATCCAGACCACGCTCGACGACCTCGGCACCCCGCTCGCAGGCGTGACCTTCGTCGTCGTCGACCTGGAGTCGACCGGCGGCAGCCCGGCGACGTGCGGCATCACCGAGATCGGTGCCGTCAAGGTGCGCGGCGGCGAGGTGCTCGGCGAGTTCCAGACGCTGGTCAACCCGCGAGAGCCGATCCCGGCGTTCATCTCGGTCCTCACCGGCATCACGGACGGCATGGTCGCCGACGCACCTCGGATCGAGGGCGCCCTGCCAGCCTTCCTCGAGTTCGCACGCGGCAGTGTGCTGGTGGCGCACAACGCCGGCTTCGACATCACGTTCCTCAAGGCGGCGGCCGCACACACCGGCACCCCGTGGCCGGGCTTCCACGTCCTCGACACGCTCCAGCTCGCCCGCCACCTCGTCGGCCGCGACGAGGCACCCAACCACAAGCTGTCCAGCCTCGCGACCCTCTTCTCGGCGAGCACCACGCCCGACCACCGGGCGCTGCACGACGCTCGGGCCACCGTCGACGTGCTCCACGGGCTCGTCGAGCGCGTCGGCAGCCTCGGCGTGCACACCCTGGAGGAGCTGGCGAGCTACTCGTCGCGGGTCACGCCCGCGCAGCGGCGCAAGCGCTTCCTCGCCGATCCCCTGCCCTCGGCGCCCGGCGTCTACCTCTTCAAGGACGGCAACGGCCGGGTCCTCTACGTCGGCACGAGCCGGGACATCCGGGCCCGGGTCCGCACCTACTTCACCGCGTCGGAGCAGCGCAGCCGCATGGCCGACATGGTCCGGCTGGCCGAGCTCGTGCACCCGGTCGTGTGCCTGACGCCGCTCGAGGCCCAGGTCCGCGAGCTGCGGCTCATCCACGAGCACCAGCCGCGGTTCAACCGTCGCTCCAAGCACGCCCGGCACGCCACCTGGGTCAAGCTCACCCGCGAGCGCTTTCCGCGGCTCAGCATCGTGCGCGCCGTCCGCGACGACGGCGCCTGCTACATCGGCCCGTTCCGCTCGCGCACCAGCGCCCAGGCGGCGGTCGACGCCGTGCATGAGGTGCTGCCGCTGCGCCAGTGCACCGAGCGGCTCACCGGCCGCGGTGGGTCCGCCTGCGCCCTGGCCGACATGGGTCGCTGCGGCGCGCCGTGCACCGGTGCCCAGTCCGCCGAGTCGTATGCCGCGGTCGCCGAGGAGTGCGCCGCGCTCCTTTGCGGCGACGCGCGCAGTGGCGCAGCCCGGCTCTGGTCCCGCCTCGACGAGCTGGCCCGGCAGGAGCGCTTCGAGGACGCGGCCCGGGTCCGCGACCGCTTTCTGCACCTCGTGCGGGCCGCCTCCCGGGCCCAACGCATCGCCCCGCTCGCCGCGGCCGCCGAGCTCGTGGCCGCCCGACCGCACGAGGACGGCGGCTGGGAGCTCGTGGTCATTCGCCACGGCAAGCTCGCGGGCACCGCGGTGAGCCCGCGAGGGGCCGACCCGATGGTGCACGTCCGCACCCTGCAGGCCACCGCCGAGGTCGTCGAGCACCCCGTCCCGGGAGCCCCTGCCGGGCTCGTCGAGGAGGCCGAGATCCTGCTCCGCTGGCTCGAGGCGCCCGGCGTGCGTGTCGTCGAGCTCGACGGCACGTGGAGCTGCCCGGTGGGCGGGGCCGGCTGGGTGCGGCAGCAGCTCGAGCCAGCGGTGGCCGCCGCCGCAGAGGCAGCGGGGTTCGACCATGACGTGCTCGCCGGAGCGCGTCCGACCCGCTCGGGCCTGCGCTGCGCCGGGTAGCCGCCCGATAGGCTGCCAAGGTGATCACCGCCATCGTCATGATCGACTGCGAGGTCCACCGGATCCCCGAGGTCGCCGAGGCCATCGCCGACATTCCGCAGGTGTCCGAGGTCTACTCCGTCACCGGCGACGCCGACCTGATCGCCCTCGTGCGGGTGCGCACCCACGACGAGTTCGCCGACGTGATCGCCGACCGGCTCAACAAGGTGGACGGCGTCGTGCGGACCTCGACCCACATCGCCTTCCGCACCTACTCCGCGCACGACCTCGAGGCGGCCTTCAGCCTCGGGCTCGAGGGCGGCTGACCGCGCAAGGCCTGAGCCCACCGTCGGCGCCCACGGGCCTTGCTCGACGGCGGGCATCGCGGGACGATACCGACAGGGGTCGACCGCCCAAGGAGGGGCCGATGGGTTCGGACAACGAGAGGCTCGCCGAGGAGTTCGGGCTGGTGTGGGACGTCGCCGCACCGGACGAGCTGGCCGACCAGCTGTTCGCCGCGGACGTCGTCGACCACAACCCGCAACCGGGTCAGGGCGAGGGTCGTGACGGCATGAAGCAGGTCATCGCGCTCTACCACGGGGTGTTTCCAGACCTGCACGTCACCAACGAGGAGGTCATCGCCTCGGGCGATCGAGCCGTGCTGCGGTGGAGCGCCACCGGCACGCATGAGGGGGACGGCCTCGGTATGCCGGCCACACACCGGCAGGTCCGGCTGACGGGAATCGACATCCTGCGTCTCGCGGAGGGCCGGATCGCCGAACGCTGGGGCGAGTCGAACGGCATGGAGATGATGCAGCAGCTCACGTCCGCGTAGGAGCCGGCCTCCTATCAGCCCCACCCAGGCGCAGCCCCTCGGCACGCGCGCGGCCCCTCGGCACGCGCGCAGCCCCTCGGCACGCGCGCACGTTCTGGTGTGTCCGCGTGCTGACAAGGTGCGCGCGTGCGTTCCGGTCCTCAGCCGCGGGTCGCCGCGACCCACCGGTCGACGAGTCGTGCCGCCGCGCCGCTGTCGATGGTGTGCGCCGCGCGCTCCATCGCCGCCCGCAGGTCCCGCTCAAAGGACTCCTGGTCGTCCCCAGAGTCCGGCCGGGTCAGGGCCAGCGCGATGGCCGCGTTGAGCAGGACCGCGTCACGGGGGGCTCCCGCGGCGCCGGCAAAGACCTGCCGCACGACGCCCGCGTTGTGCACCGCGTCCCCGCCGCGCAGCGCCTCGATGGGGTGGCGCCCCAGCCCCAGACGGGACGGATCGATCACCCGCTCGGTGATGTGGCCCCGGCGCACCCACCACACCCGGGTCGTGGTCGAGACGGTCACCTCGTCGAGGCCGTCGTCGCCACGGAACACGGCGGCGTCCTTGCCTCGGCTGGCGAAGACGCCGGCGAGCAGCGGGGCCATCCGAGCGTCGGCGCAGCCCACGGCGGCATACGTGGGCTGGGCGGGATTGGTCAGCGGGCCGAGGAAGTTGAAGGCGGTTCCGACGCCGAGCTCGCGGCGGGCCACGGCTGCGTGCCGCATCGACGGGTGGAAGGTCTGGGCGAAGCAGAAGGTGATGCCCACCTCGTGCGCCACCTCGACGACCCGCTCGGGGCTGAGGCTGAGGTCGACGCCGAGCGCCTCGAGCACGTCGGCCGACCCCGACGACGACGAGGCGGCGCGGTTGCCGTGCTTGACGAGCAGCACGCCGGCTGCCGCGACGACCATGGCGGCCATCGTCGAGATGTTGACCGTGTGCGCGCGGTCGCCACCGGTGCCGACGATGTCGAGGCTCGGCTCGGGCAGCTCGAGGCGGTGGGCATGGGCGAGCATCTGCTCGGCCAGGCCGTGCATCTCCTCGACGCTCTCGCCCTTGGCACGCAGGCCGACGAGGAAGCCGGCGACCTGCACCGGGCTGGCCTCCCCCGCCATGATCTGGTCCATCGCCCACTCGGCGGAGGGTCGGTCGAGGTCACGCCCGGCGACGAGCTCGCTGATGACGCCCGGCCAGGAGGGAGCCGTGTCGTGCCCCATCGTGTCAGGCGCGCGGCGTGGCGCCGCGCGCCAACGTCGCCACGGCAGACGCGACGGTGGCCGGGTCCAGCGGGTGTGGCACGGCGAGGTCGGCCTGCGACCACGCGGCGAGCCAGCTGTCCTGCGGCCGGCCGGTCAGCACGATGATCGGAGGGCAGTCGTAGACCTCGTTCTTCAGCTGCCGCGCGAGGCCGAGACCGCCCACCTTGGCCGCCTCCCCGTCGAGGATGAGGATGTCGAAACGCTCCGCCTCCACGGCACCGACGACGGCGTCCGCCGTCGCACACTCGTGCCAGCGCTGCACCTCCACGTCCTTGGCGGGGCGGCGCCCGACCGCTGCGCGCACCGCGTCGCGGGTGGTGCGGTCGTCGCTGTAGAGCAGGACCGTGACCCGGTGCAGCGGTGCCCCGGCGCCGGAGGCCGGCGGGGTCGCGGACGAGGTCGTGGCATTGGGGGCGGTCATGCGCGAGATGCTACCGGTGTGCGCGCACCGCCCCGCGACGACAGCCACCTCGGCACGCACATCACGAAATGACGCTTTCCGGCGGAAAGCCGGGGGGCGCCTCGCACACCCCGCGCCGAATGTGGGAATAATGACCGTCGTGGCGACAGCATCGGCAGTTCCCCCCAGCGCAATGGCGACGACCTCCGCCTCCGGACCCGCGACTCGGCCCAACATGGTCGCCGTCGGCACCATCGTCTGGCTGTCGAGCGAGCTGATGTTCTTCGCGGGGCTGTTCGCCGTCTACTTCCAGCTGCGTTCGGTGCGCACCGAGCTGTGGGCGGACCGCACCCAGGCGCTCAACGTCCCGTTCGCCCTGGCCAACACCCTGGTGCTCGTCATCTCCTCGGTCTGGTGCCAGCTCGGCGTGTTCAAGGCCGAGCGGGGGCAGCGGGGCCGCACCGGGACGCTGCTCCAGATCAAGCAGTGGGGCATGCGCGAGTGGTACGTCGTCACCTACCTCTTCGGCGCGTTCTTCGTCTCCGGCCAGATCCTCGAGTACTCCGAGCTGGCCTCCGAGGGAGTCACCCTCTCGTCCGACGCCTACGGCTCGGTCTTCTACATGGCGACGGGCTTCCACGCGCTGCACGTCACGGGCGGCCTCGTCGCCTTCCTGCTGATCATCGCCCGGACCTTCACGACCCGGCGCTACACGCACGCCAACCAGATGGGCGCCGTCGTCACGTCGTACTACTGGCACTTCGTCGACGTCGTGTGGATCGCCCTGTTCGCCACCATCTACCTGCTGAAGTGACAGCCGACGTCATGCCGACCATGCCCGCCCCCGCATCTTGCGCAACGGACGACAGGACCGCACCGTGAACGCCTTGGCCGCTCGCCGCCGACACCCCGCCGCGATCGCGGTCCTCCTGCTGCTCGGCCTGCTCGTCATGGGCGGCGCCTACTCCCTCCTCGCCCCCAGAGAGGCCAAGGCCTCGGCGGTCACGGCCGACACCGTCGCCCAGGGCAAGGACCTCTTCCTGGCCAACTGCGCCACCTGCCACGGCACGAACGCCCAGGGCACCGCCTCGGGGCCCTCGCTCGTCGGCGTGGGCGCCGCCGCGGTGGACTTCCAGGTCGGGACGGGCCGTATGCCGCTGGCCCAGCCCGCGGTGCAGGCACCGGCCCTGCCCAAGATCAAGTTCGACCAGGAGCAGATCTCCGCCCTCGCGGCATACGTCGCCTCCCTCGGCCCCGGCCCCGCCATCCCGAACGAGGAGTACACCAAGGCCCTCGAGCCGGGCAGCGCCGAGAACAACGAGCGGATCGCGCGCGGAGGCGAGATCTTCCGCGTCAACTGCGCCATGTGCCACAACTTCGCCGGCTCGGGTGGGGCGCTGACCCGAGGCAAGTACGCACCGCCGCTTCGGGGCGTCGAGGGCAAGCACATCTACGAGGCGATGGCGACGGGGCCCCAGTCGATGCCGGTGTTCAACGACGCCAACATCGACCCCCAGGCCAAGCAGGACGTCATCTCCTACCTCAAGGCGATCGAGAACGAGACCGCGGTCGGCGGCATGACGCTCGGCAACCTCGGCCCCGTTCCCGAGGGCATGTTCGCGTGGATCTTCGGGCTGGGCATCCTCGTCGGATGCGCCGTCTGGCTCGGCAAGAAGGCCGCATGAGCAACCGCACCGGCAGCGTCCCGCTTTGGAACGACGACAGGACAACCAGCTGATGAACGCCAACCCGAACGGGGACCCGCAGGGCTCGGTCGTGCCCGCTGCCGGTCACGGTCTGCCTGCCCACCACGACGTGGAGGTGGCGGACCGCTTCGTCGACCCGGGGCTTCCGCCGCACGTGCACCGGGCCGCCGACGACGACCCGCATGCGGCCAAGCGGGCCGAGCGCCAGGTCGCCACCATGTTCGGCCTGTCGATGCTGGCCACGCTGGTCTTCCTCGTGTCCTACTTCGCCGTGCCGGACGAGGCGCGGTTCTTCTTCCCCGGCATCGGCGAGGTCAAGACGCAGAACGTCGTCCTCGGCGTCTCCCTCGGGCTCGCCCTCTTCCTCATCGGTGCCGGTGCGATCCACTGGGCCAAGACCCTGATGTCCGACGAGGAGCTCGTCGAGGAGCGGCACCCGCAGCGCTCGACCGACGAGCAGCGGGCCGCCGCCGTGGGCGTCGTCACCTCGGGCGCGCGCAACGCGCAGCTCGACCGGCGCCCCCTGCTGAAGTACTCCCTCGGCGGCGCGCTCGGCCTCTTCGCGCTCCCCCTCGGGCTGCAGGTCGCCGGGTCCCTCGGTCCGCTGCCGCACGACGAGCTGTCCCGCACGATCTGGGACCCCAAGGAGAACGGCGGCAAGCCGATCCGGCTCTTCCGCGACCCGGAGCGGACCCCGATCAAGCTCGAGGACGTCACCCTCGGCTCCGTCTTCCACGTGATGCCGGAGACGCTGGAGAAGTACTACAAGGAGGGCAAGCACGTCCTCGAGCAGAAGGCGAAGGCGGCCGTCATCCTCATCCGCCTCCAGCCGAGCGACATCAAGGTCAAGAAGGCCAGGGACTGGGGCGTCGACGGGGTCGTCGCCTACTCCAAGATCTGCACGCACGTCGGGTGCGCGGTGGGTCTCTACGAGCAGCAGACCCACCACCTCCTGTGCCCCTGCCACCAGTCGACCTTCGACGTGACCGACGACTGCAACGTCATCTTCGGTCCGGCCAAGCGGCCCCTGCCGCAGCTCAAGATCACCGTCGACGACGAGGGCTACCTCGTCGCCCCCGAGGGCTTCCACGAGGCCGTCGGACCGAGCTTCTGGGAGCGCGGATGAGCACCACGTATTCACCCCGCCACGCCGACGGCCTGCGCGCCGGTGACCGCGAGGCGGCAGACAAGGCCGCGGTCAAGCCGCTCGGCGGGATCGCCGGCTGGCTCGACGACCGGACCGGCGGCGCCAAGGCCGTCAGCTTCCTCATGAAGAAGGTCTTCCCGGACCACTGGTCCTTCATGCTCGGCGAGATCGCGATGTACTCGATGATCATCTGCCTGCTGACGGGGGCCTTCCTCACCTTCTGGTTCGTGCCGAGCGCCGGCCAGGTCGTCTACGACGGGTCGTACATCCCGCTGCAGGGCGTGACGATGTCCGACGCCTACCGCTCGACGCTCGACATCTCGTTCGACATCCGCGGCGGCCTGCTCCTCCGGCAGATCCACCACTGGGCGGCGCTGATCTTCATCGTCGCGATCCTCGTGCACATGAGCCGCGTCTTCTTCACCGGCGCGTTCCGCAAGCCGCGCGAGATCAACTGGGTCATCGGCACGATCCTGTCGATGCTCTCGCTCGTCGAGGGCTTCGCCGGCTACTCGCTGCCCGACGACCTCCTCTCCGGCACCGGCCTGCGCGCGGCCGAGGGCTTCATGCGCTCGATCCCGGTCATCGGCTCGTACGTGTCGTACTTCGTCTTCGACGGCGCGTTCCCCGGTGAGGCGATCATCCCCCGCCTGTATGCCGTGCACGTCCTGCTCCTGCCGGCCATCCTCGTGGGGCTCTTCACGGCGCACATCCTGCTCGTGTTCGTCCACAAGCACACGCAGTATCCCGGGCCGGGGCGGACCAACGAGAACGTCGTCGGCTTCCCGATGATGCCCGTCTACATCGCCAAGGCCGGCGGCTTCTTCTTCATCGTCTTCGGCGTCATCACCCTCATCGCCGCACTCGTGTCGATCAACCCGATCTGGGGCTACGGGCCCTACGACCCGTCCCCCGTCACCGCCGGCTCGCAGCCGGACTGGTACATGGGCTTCGCCGACGGAGCCCTGCGACTGCTGCCGGGCTTCCTCGAGTTCCAGGCCTTCGGCTTCACCTTCAGCTTCAACGTCTTCATCGGCGCCATGCTGCTCATCCCGTTCATCTACACCATCCTCGGCGCCTACCCCTTCGTCGAGGCCTGGGTGACCGGTGACAAGCGGGAGCACCACTTGCTCGACCGCCCGCGCAACGCCCCGACCCGCACCGCGCTCGGCGTCGGCGCCATCACCTTCTACGTCGTGCTGTTCCTCGCTGCCGGCAACGACATCATGGCCATCAAGCTCGGCATGTCGATCAACGACATCACGCGGAGCCTTCAGATCGCCATCTTCGTGGGGCCGCCGATCGCCTACTGGATCACCAAGCGGATCTGCCTCAGCCTGCAGCGTGCCGACCGGGAGCGGGTGCTGCACGGCCGGGAGACGGGCACGATCTGGCGTCACGCCGACGGCAAGTTCGAGGAGATCCACGCTCCGCTCACCGAGCAGGAGCGGTGGCCGCTCGTCCAGCACGAGAGCCCGGAGCCGCTCGTGCTCACGAGCGGCACCGACGCCAACGGCGTGCTCAGCCCGACCGCCCGCTCCCAGCGGCTGCGCGCCAAGCTGTCCCACTTCTACTTCAAGGACCGCGTCGCACCGCCGACCCCGGCTGAGCTCGAGGCCGCTCACCACCACGACGAGGCGCCCGAGACGGTCGAGCGCCAGGAGGTCCTCGAGCCCATCGAGCGCTGAACGACTGGGCGCTCAGCCCGCTCGCAGGAGCCCGGCCCACCCCACCGTGGTGGGCCGGGCTCTCGCGCGGCGGCAGCGTGCGAGACTGCGGTGGTGCATCCCGCCAGTGACGAGGAGTTCGAGCAGGCGGTGGCTGAGGCGCTGGACTCCATCCCACCGGAGCTGGCGGCGGCCATGAGCAACGTGGTCGTGCTCGTCGAGCACGAGCCGCCGCCCGAGGACCCCCAGTTGCTCGGGGTCTACGACGGCACCCCGCTGACCGAGCGCGACTCGTGGTGGGCCGCCGGTGCGCTGCCCGACCGGATCACGATCTTCCAGGGACCCCTGGAGCGCATGTGCCAGTCGGCCGAGCAGCTTCGGCGGGAGATCGCCATCACCGTCGTCCACGAGGTGGCACACCACTTCGGCATCGACGACGACGAGCTGCACGACCTCGGCTGGGCGTGAGTCTCGGGGGCCAGACGCTCGGACAATTGGGGGTGCATCAGCTCTTTACGGACCCCGCCGGTCACGGCTAACGTCGGATACACCAGCAAGTCCCGATCGGTAGGAGGTGGGCCCTTGAAGTTCGCTCCCAGACGATCGCATCACGTGCCTGAGGGCCCGTGAAGGTTGCCAGAGCACCACGAAGGGGAAGGCCAGCGGCCTTCCCCTTCGCCTTGTGTGCCGCGGCCGACGCCGGGCCCCGCGGGCGCCCAGGTCAGATCGAGTCCTCCCTCAGATCGAGTACTCCCTCAGATCGAGTACTCCCCCGAGAAGGACTCGAAGACCCACAGGACGAGCGCCACGACGCCGAAGAAGGCGCCGATGATGAACAGCCACCAGCCGATGGCCAGCCCGGCGAACAGGCAGGCCCCGGAAGCGGCCAGCCACAGCGGCGTCCACGAGCTCGCCACGAAGTAGCCGTAGTTTCCCTCCGCCTCGGCGATCTCGGCCTGGGGGTTGTCCTCGGGACGGGCCGGCAGCTCCTTGCCGGTACGCCAGAGGTAGAACCCCGTGAGCAGGAAGAGCAGCGTGGTCAGCAGCAGGGCCGTGACGCCGATGGGCTCGCTCCACCGGCTCCAGAAGCCGTAGAGCAACGTCACCGGCACGAAGAACCCGAGCAGGTAGAGGAACAGCTTGGTCTCGACGCGCATGCTCAGTGCCCCCGCTTCTGCCGCTCGGTACGGCCAGCCGTCTCGTCACCGACGTCTGCCGGACCCATGACCCCGACGAGCGTGCCCCGATCAGGCACGGGTCGAGAGCCTGGCGCCGCCTCCGGGTGGTGCAGGTCGAAGGCGGGCCGCTCGGAGCGGATCCTCGGCAGCGACGTGAAGTTGTGCCGCGGAGGAGGGCAGGACGTGGCCCACTCGAGCGAGGCGCCGTAGCCCCACGGGTCGTCCGTGGTGACCAGCGGGCCGTGCCGCCACGTCTTCCACACGTTGTAGAGGAACGGGAGCATCGAGGCGCCGAGGAGGAAGGCGCCGACGCTGGAGATGACGTTCATCGTCTGGAACCCCTCCTCGGGCAGGTAGTCGGCGTAGCGCCGGGCCATGCCCTCCATCCCCAGCAGGTGCTGGATCAGGAAGGTCGTGTGGAAGCCGATGAACAGCATCCAGAAGTGCACCTTGCCGAGCGTCTCGTCGAGCATCCGGCCGGTGAACTTCGGCCACCAGAAGTAGAAGCCGCTGAACATCGCGAAGACCACCGTCCCGAAGACGGTGTAGTGGAAGTGGGCGACGATGAAGTAGCTGTCCGAGAGGTGGAAGTCCAGGGCGGGGCTGGCGAGGATGATTCCGGTCAGGCCGCCGAAGAGGAACGTCACGAGGAAGCCCATGGCCCAGATCATCGGCGTGTGCATGGTGACCTTGCCGCCCCACATGGTGCCGATCCAGTTGAAGAACTTCACCCCGGTGGGAACCGCGATGAGCATCGTCATGATCGCGAAGAACGGCAGCAGGACCTGCCCGGTGGCGTACATGTGGTGCGCCCACACGCTCGCCGACAGCGCCGCGATGGCGATGGTGGCGAAGATGAGGGTCTTGTAGCCGAAGATCGGCTTGCGCGAGAAGACCGGCAGGACCTCGCTGATGATGCCGAAGAACGGCAGCGCGATGATGTACACCTCGGGGTGGCCGAAGAACCAGAACAGGTGCTGCCAGAGCATGGCACCGCCGTTCTCGGCGTCGAAGATGTGCATGCCGAACCGCCGGTCGCCGCCCAGCGCGAAGAGGGCGGCCGCGAGGACCGGGAAGGCGATGAGCACGAGCAGCGACGTGACGAGGATCGTCCACGTGAAGATCGGCATCCGGAACATCGTCATGCCCGGTGCGCGCAGGCAGATGATCGTCGTGATGAAGTTGACCGCCCCGAGGATCGTGCCGAAACCGGTCATCGCGAGACCGAAGACCCACAGGTCACCGCCCAGGCCGGGCGTGTAGTTGACGTCCGACAGCGGGGCGTAGGCGAACCAGCCGAACGACGCGGCTCCCTGCGGCGTGAGGAAGCCGCTGACGGCGATGATGCCGCCGAAGAGGTAGAGCCAGTAGGCGAGCATGTTGAGCCGCGGGAAGGCCACGTCGGGTGCGCCGATCTGCAGCGGCATGACCGCGTTGGCGAAGCCGGCGAAGAGCGGCGTGGCGAAGAGCAGCAGCATGATCGTGCCGTGCATGGTGAACAGCTGGTTGAACTGCTCCGGGTTGTCCACGACCTGCAGCCCTGGCGCGAGCAGCTCGGCGCGGATGAGCAGGGCCATGACGCCGCCGAGCAGGAAGAAGACGAACGACGTGATGAAGTAGAGGTTGCCGATGACCTTGTGGTCGGTCGTCGTGACCCACTTGACGACGGTCTGGCCGGGCAGCCGTCTCGGCGTCGCGACGACGGGGCTGCTCACTGACCGCTGGGCCGTGGTGGTGCTCATGGGTTGCTCCCGGTGAGGGCAGGGGCGGGGACCTTCTTGGCGTCGGCCGGCACGAGCTTCTCGCGGCTCGCGTCGACGGGGATCAGACCGGTCTGGCCGCGCTGGGCCAGCGCCGCCATCTGCGAGTCGAACTCCTGCTGGGGCACGATCTTGACGAGGAAGAGCATCTGGGAGTGGTAGGCGCCGCAGAGCTCGGCACACTTGCCCTGGAAGGTGCCCTCGTGGGTCGTGACGATCTGGAACTTGTTGGTCTTGCCGGGCAGCATGTCGAGCTTCGTCATGAACGCCGGCACCCAGAAGCTGTGGATGACGTCGCGGGCGTTGAGGACGAACTCCACGCGTTTGCCGGCCGGCAGGTAGAGGACCGGCATCTGTGCGCGGGCGCCTTCCTTGCCGGTCAGCTCGGTGTGCGTGCCGGTCTCGTGGACGTTGGCGTCGACGTAGTTGAAGTCCCAGCTCCACTGCTTCGCGACGACGCTGATGGTGACGTCAGGCTTCTTGCTGGTGTCCATCAGGGCTGACTCGTCACGGGCGGTGTAGGCGAAGAAGACGGCCACCATGAAGACGGGCAGGATCGTGTAGAGCATCTCGACGGGCACGTTGTAGCGCAGCTGCACCGGCAGCGCGTCGTCGCCCCTGCGCCGGCGGAAGCGCACGGCGGCATACAGCATCAGGCCCCAGGTGATGACGCCGACCCCGAGGACGGCGATCCAGCTGCCCACCCACAGGTCGGTCACCCGACGACCGCTGTCCGAGATGGCCCCGGGCAGGTACCCGTTGGCGAGCTCGCCCTGGCAGCCGCCCAGCGCGAGGGCGCTAGCCGCGACCAGCGCCGCCGTGCGGGTCCGCCGACGCCGCGGTGGCACTCCTCGGGTGTCGTCGTGCTCTGGCACCAGGTGCACCTTTCGTTACCGACGCGTGCGCCTCGCACGCACCGCCGAGCGTGTTTCTGACTTCCTTGGTCGGGGCGCAGGGCACCCCACGTCGGAACCCTACCCCTCGGTCGGGCGAGATGTCCGCATGGGTCCCGCCAACCTCCCCGCGTGGCTCACCCGGCTGCGGCGCTCACGCGAAAGCCGCTGGCAGCGGGGCGCGCAGCGCATCCTGCAGCAGGTCCCGGTAGACCGAGCGGCGCACGTTCGTCACGCCGAAGGTCGCGAGGTGCTCGGTGCGCCACTGCACGTCGAGCAGGCGCCGCGGGTCCGCGTCGGCGGCGAGCAGCCGGTGCAGCCCGACGAGCGCGGCCTTCGATGCGTCGCGGGCCCGGTGGAACATCGACTCGCCCGCGAAGAGGCCTCCGATGGCCACGCCGTAGAGCCCGCCGACTAGCCGGTCCTGCTGCCACGCCTCCACCGAGTGGGCCCAGCCCGCCCGGTGCAGCCGGACGTAGGCCTGCGCCACCTCGCTCGTGATCCACCGCCCGCGCCGGCCGGGGTCCGCGCACGCGGTGACGACCTCCTCGAAGGCCGTGTCCACCCGGATGTCGAAGCGGGGCAGGACCTTGCGCAGGGAACGGCTCACCGCGAGGTCGCCGACGCGCAGGATGCCGCGCGGGTCCGGCGACCACCAGCCGATCGGCGGCGCACCGTGCTCCCCCACGCCCATGGGGAACACGCCGGCGCGGTAGGCGGCGTACAGGGTCGGCACCTCGAGGTCCGCGCCGATGCCGACCAGGTCCTCACCCTCCGGCACCCGGGACAGGTCGAAGACCCAGGCGGTCGGTGGCGGCGGGGTCGGCACAGCGGATCGGCGGGCGCGTCGGCGGGGCTTACGGGCAGCCGATGTGCGGCGCGATCTCCGCCGCAGACTCGAGGCCGTAGGCCTCGGCGAGCCGGCCCAGGAAGCCGTCCCGGGTCAGGGTGTACTCCTGGGTGCCCACGGTCTCTATGACGTAGGTCGCGAGCATGGACCCCAGCTCGGCGGCGTGCCGGTGCCCGAGCTGCGCCGCGAGCCCGGTGAGGAACCCGGCGCGGAAGGCGTCACCGACGCCGGTCGGGTCGAGCCGGCGCACCTCGCGGGCCGCCGCCACCTCGATGGGCGCCTCGCCGCGGGTCTCGATGACCGCGCCGTCCCTGCCCTTGGTGATGACCCGGGTCGTGACGCGCTCGGCGATCTCGTCCGCGGACCAGCCGGTCTTCTGCGACGTCAGGGCCGCCTCGTACTCGTTGGTGAGCAGGTAGTCGGCGCCGTCGATGAGCTCCCGGATGGTCTGCCCGTCGGCGAAGGCGAGCTGCTGGGAGGGGTCGGCCGCGAAGGGGATGCCGCGGGTGCGGCACTCGCGCGTGTGGCGCAGCATCGCCTCCGGGTCGTTGGCGCCGATGACGACGAGGTCGAGGCCGCCGACCCGGTCCGCCACCGGCCCGAGCTCGATCTGGCGCGCCTCCGACATGGCCCCGGCGTAGAAGGTCGCGATCTGGGCCATGTCGTCGTCCGTGGTGCACACGAAGCGGGCCGTGTGCTGCGACTCCGACACGTGCACCGACTGGCAGTCCACCCCGTGCCGCTCCAGCCAGCTGCGGTAGTCGGCGAAGTCCTCCCCCACCGCCCCGACGAGGATCGGGCGCTGGCCCAGGCGCGCCATGCCGAACGCGATGTTGGCCGCCACCCCGCCCCGCCGCACCTGCAGGTCGTCGGCGAGGAAGGACAGCGAGACCTTGTCGAGCTGCTCCACCACCAGGGAGTCGGCGAAGCGGCCGCGGAAGGTCATGAGGTGGTCGGTCGCGATGGACCCCGTGATGGCGATGCGCACCCGGAAAACCTAGCGCGGGCCGGGCCCGGCACGGCGAAGGGCCCGACCGCATGGGTCGGGCCCCTTTCCGGTATGCCGGGTGCTGTCCCCGTGCGGGGGTGTCAGCTGAAAGAGTCGCCGCAGGCGCAGCTGCTGCCGGCGTTGGGGTTGTCGATGGTGAAGCCCTGCTTCTCGATCGTGTCGGCGAAGTCGATCGTGGCGCCCTCGAGGTAGGGAGCGCTCATCCGGTCGACGACGACCTCCACGCCCTCGAAGTCACGCACGAGGTCCCCGTCCAGGGTCCGCTCGTCGAAGTAGAGCTGGTAGATCAGGCCCGAGCACCCGCCCGGCTGCACGCCGACGCGCAGGCGCAGGTCGTCGCGGCCCTCCTGCTCGAGGAGGCTCTTGACCTTGCCGGCCGCGACGTCCGTGAGGACGACGCCGTGCGCAGGAGCCTCCGTCTGGGCCGGGACGCCGGCGGCGGAAACGTTGGTCTCAACACTCATGTGGGGATGTCCTTCGCGTCATCGTGCGTGGGTCAACGGCTACAACCGGCGGTGCGCCGGATGTGTTCCCGACCCCGACAGGATACGTCGGATCGGGGGCCGCTTCGGGCCGCCCCGGTGCGCAGGCTCAGCCCGCGGCCGGGGACCACGTCCGGGCCACCCGCTCGGCCCGGGCGACGAGCGTGCCCGCGGGGTCGGCGAAGGAGGCGGCCACCTGCTCCGGGCGCTCGGCGACGGCATACACCCCGGACAGGCCGATCGACATCGCCTCACGTCGTCCCACGAGGGCCCGGCCGGCCACGACGATGGCCGGGACCCCGACCCGGGCCGCCGCCTCGGCGACTCCCACCACGACCGTGCCGCGCAGCGACCGCCAGTCGAAGCTGCCCTCACCCGTGACGACGAGGTCGGCCGACGCCACGAGGTCGTCGAAGCCCACGGCGTCGAGGACGGCCTCGACGCCCGAGGCGGGGCGTCCGCCGACGAGGAGGAGGGCGTAGCCCAGTCCGCCGGCGGCGCCGGCCCCCGGCTGGCGCTCCGGACGGATCGGTGCACCCGTCAGCAGGTCGGTGGCGGGGGGCCGGACGCGACCGACCACGGCGGCGAAGTGGCCGAGGGCGTTCTCGAGGCGCTGCGCGTCCTCCTCGCTCGCCCCCTTCTCCGCGGCGAAGACGGCGCTCGTGCCGTGCAGGCCGAGCAGCGGTGAGTCCACGTCGGCGGCGACCACGAGGTCGACGTCGCGCAGGCGGTCCGCCACCGCGCCGAGGCCGGCGAGGTCGGCCGGCTCGGCCACCTCCAGCGGGAGACCACCTCGGCCCAGCCGGGCCCGGGGCCCGGCGCCGAGGGCCGCGAGCAGGCCCGCGCCCGCGTCGTTGGTGCCGGACCCGCCGAGCCCGACGACGATGCGGTGCGGTGCGACGTCGAGGGCGGCTGCGAGGAGCTGGCCGACCCCGAACGTGCTCGTGCGGGTCGGGTCCCGCTCATCCTGGGCGAGCAGGTGCAGCCCGCACGCCTGGGCCGACTCGACGTATGCCGTGCGCCGGCCGGCGCGCTCGACGACGAGCACGGTCGCGGGGACCGGCCGGCCCAGCGGGTCCTCGACGACGGTCGCGACGACCTCGCCGCCGAGGTTGTCGGCGAGCGCGTCGACGAAGCCCGGGCCGCCGTCCGAGAGCGGCACCTGCGTGATCCGGTCGTGCGGTGCGCCGCGGCGCCACCCCTCGGCCAGCGCCGCGGCCGCCTGCTTGGCGGTGAGGGTGCCGGTGAAGCCGTCCGGGGCGAGGAGCACGTGCACGCCGCCATGATGCCGGATGCGCGACGCGACGCAGTCCACCTCGACGGGAGTCAGCCCGGCGGCATACTGACCGCATGCCGACGCACCCGACCCAGCTCGCGATCGTCTCGGACGTGCACGGCAACGTCACTGCGTTCGAGGCCGTGCTGGCCGACATCGACGCCCGCGGCATCGAGCGGATCGTCAACCTCGGCGACGTCGTCGGCAAGGGTCCGCGCGGCTCGGAGGCGGTCAAGCTGAGCCGCCAGCGGTGCGCGGTCACGGTGCGCGGCAACTGGGACAGCTTCATCTCCGACGAGGCGATCGAGCTCGGCCCCGACACCCAGTGGACCCGGGAGGAGCTCACGAGCGACGACCTGGAGTGGCTGGCCGGGCTGCCGGGCTCCCTCGACCTGCGCGTGAGCGGCCGGCACGTCCGCCTCTTCCACGCCTCGCAGGTGAGCGAGTTCCACCGGGTGCGCCGGCAGCACACCTCGGAGGAGTTCCGGGCCATGTTCACCAACACCGACTTCACCGGGCACGGCCCCTGCCCGACCGTCGTCGGTTACGGCGACATCCATCGCACCTACCTGGAGACGAACGAGGGGCTCACCCTCTTCAACGCCGGCAGCGTGGGCAACCACCTCGACGCCCCCACGGCGTCGTATGCCGTCCTCACCGGAGAGCTCGACGGCTCCGCCCCGGGCCCCTTCGGGATCGAGTTCGTGCGCGTGCCCTACGACATCGAGGCCGAGGTCGCGGCCGCCCGCGACCTCGGGCTGCCCGACGTGGAGCTGTATGCCGTCGAGCTGCGCGAGGGCGTCTACCGGGGGGACCAGCGCCGCCGCGGCGGCTGACGCGGGCGCCCCCCTTTGTCGAGTGGCCACTTGCGTACGCGCGGAGGTGTACCGAACTGGCCAGTCGACGGAGGAAGCCGGTCAGCGACCGACACTCGGCAGTCGTCCGTGGCCGGCCGACCCCCCTTTCGTCGAGTGGCCACTTGTGCACGCCCACGCCGGCCTGGCGCCGACCCAACCGATCCCCCCTTTCGTCGAGTGGCCACTTGCGCACGCGCGGAGGTGTACCGAACTGGCCAGTCGACGGAGGAAGCCGGCCGAGTCAGCGAGCCGAACTGGCCAGTCGACGGGGGGACAGCGGCTGAGTCAGCGCGCCGCCGCGCCGAGCCGGGCGAGGAAGATCGCCTCCGCCGTGCACACGCGGGCGAACTCGCCGAGGTGGAGCGACTCGTTCGCGCCGTGCGCCCGCGTGTCGGGGTCCTCGACGCCCGTGACGAGGATGGCCGCGTCGGGGAAGCGCTCGGCGAAGGAGGCGACGAAGGGGATGGATCCCCCGACGCCGATCTCGACCGGCTCCCTGTCCCACGCGTCGGCGAAGGCCGCCCTGGCCTGGTCGTAGACGGGCCCGTGGGCGCCGGCGGCGAAGCCGGACCCGTGCTCCTCGAGCTCCACCTCCACACGCGCGCCCCACGGCGCGGCGGCCTGGAGGTGGGCCTTGAGCAGCTCGAACGCCTCCGCCGAGTCCTGCGTCGGTGCCACCCGCAGCGACACCTTGGCGGCGGCCGACGCGACGAGCGTGTTGGACGCGGTCTCGAGCGAGGGGGCCTTGATGCCGATCGTCGTCACCGAGGGCCTCGTCCACAGCCGGGACAGGATCGAGCCGGAGCCGATGAGCTCCACGCCGTCGAGCAGTCCGGACTCGGCCCGGAAGCGGTCCTCGTCGTAGTCGAGGTCGGCCGCCTCGCCGGAGTCGAGGCCGGCGACCGCCACGTTGCCCGCGTCGTCGTGGAGCGAGGCGAGCACGCGGATGAGCGCGCTCAGCGCATCCGGCGCCGCGCCGCCGAACATCCCCGAGTGGACCGAGTGGTCGAGGGTGCGGACCGTCACGACGACCCGGACGCCCCCGCGCAGGGTCGTCGTGAGGGCGGGGGTGCCGATGTCCCAGTTCATCGAGTCGGCGAGGACGATGGCGTCCGCGCGGAGCCGGTGCCCGTGCCGCTCGAGGATGGTCTGCAGCGACGGCGAGCCGATCTCCTCCTCGCCCTCGACGAAGACGGTGACGCCGACCGGCAACCGGCGGTGGTGCGCGCGGAGCGCGGCCACGTGCGCCAGGACGCCGGCCTTGTCGTCGGCCACGCCCCGTCCGTGGAGCCGGCCACCGCGTTCGGTAGGCGAGAAGGGCGGGCTCACCCAGTCCTCGTCCGGGCCGGGCGGCTGCACGTCGTGGTGCGCGTAGAGCAGCACCGTGGGGCTGCCCGGAGGGCCGTCGACGTGCCCGATCACGGCCGGTCGGCCGCCTTCCCGGACGATCGCGACGTCGAGCCCCTCGTCTCGCAGCAGCCGAGCCACCGCCTCGGCACTCGCCTCGACGTGCGCCTGGTCGAAGGAGCCCAGGGACACGCTCGGGACGCGGGCCAGCGCCTCGAGGTCGGCCCGCACCTGAGGCAGGAGGCGTGTCACCCGGTCGCGGATGTCCTGGATCTCCTCGGGGCGGAGCACGTCGTCGGTCACCCCCGCGACCCTACCGAGGGGTGGGAGCGCGTCGAGCGGGACCTGGCCACCACCTAGAGTGGGCCTGTGTTCGGACGCAAGAAGACCTTGAACGACGAGCTGTCGCCGCAGGCCCCCCCGGCCGAGGAGCGGCCTGGCGCGAAGAACCGGCCCACGCCCAAGCGGCGCGACCAGGAGGCGGCCAACCGGCGTCCGCTCATCGTCGCCGACCGCAAGGCCGCCCGCACGCAGGACAAGGAGGCGCGCCGTCGCTCGATGGCCCAGCAGCGCCAGGCCATGCTCGTCGGCGACGAGAGGTACCTCCCTGCGCGGGACAAGGGCCCGCGCCGTCGTTTCATCCGCGACGCGGTGGATGCCCGGTGGAACCTCGGCGAGTTCATGTTGCCGGTCATGCTGCTCGTGCTGCTGCTCAGCTTCGTCAAGGCGACGTGGGCGCTGCTCGTCGTCTTCCTGCTCGTCTACGGACTCATCCTCGTGGCGGTGATCGACGCCGCGCTCATGTGGCGGCGGACCAAGAAGGCGCTCGTGCGCAAGTTCGGCGAGACCGGGCGGGGGGATGCCTGGTATGCCGTCATGCGGGCCTTCCAGATGCGCCGCACCCGGATGCCCAAGCCGCAGGTCGCCCGCGGCGAGCACCCGGCCTGACCGGGGGCCGTGCCGCGGCGCCGCTCACTCGGTGGGGCGCAGGCTCATCGGCCCGTAGACGGCCGTGTCGCCCTCGCGCAGCGTGACGGCCTCGACCCCGGCCTCGAGCAGCTCGCGCCAGGACTCCCCCAGGTAGCTCTCGGCGTCGCTCTGGGTCGGGAACCCCTTCGTGGGCAGCGACTCCCCGTGCACGGGGTTGCCGTCAGAGTCGAAGTACAGCCACGTCCAGTCAGCGCTCATGCCGTCACGATAGAGGGGCCGGCTTTCATTGACGCGCCCCGGTGGCACGTGCCACGGTTCGCATACCGATGGTCGATCGGGGCAAGCCGGTGGAACTCCGGCGCTGACCCGCAACCGTGACGTCGCCCGAGCGCCTGCTCGCCCGACCAGCCGGAAAACCCGCGCCCCTCGGCTCCTTGTCAGTCTGTCGTGGAATACGGACCGGACGCCCTGGCGGCCCTGCGCCCTCCCTTGGTCTCCGACCGTGAGGAGGATGACCCCGTGCACCAGCTCGACCCCCGCGCCCGGCCCCGCCGGGCCACCCTCGCCGCCGCCCTGTCGGCCCTGCTCGCCGCCGTGCTCGGCGCCGCTGTGCTCGGCGCCGCCCCGGCCTCGGCCGCACCCGCCTACCGTTTCTGGGGCTTCTACCAGCTCGCGGGCGGCGCGTGGACGTTCGCGCAGAAGGGTCCGGACCAGGTCGTCCCCAAGGACGGCGCCGTCGACGGCTGGCGCTTCGCCGTCGGCGAGGCGAGCTCCAGCCGCTTCCCCCGCGCCGTGCCGACCTTCGAGCAGCTGTGCGCCGCGACCCCCACCCAGGAGGGCAAGAAGCGGGTGGGCCTCGTCGTCGACTTCGGCCGGCCGGCGGACAGCGAGACCGGCGTCACGCCGCCCGAGCCGAGGGGGCTGTGCGCCTCCGTCGACCAGGCCGCGACGAGCACGGACGTGCTGGCCACGGCCGGTCCCCTGCGCTCCGACAAGGGCCTCGTGTGCGCGGTGGCGGGCTACCCCGCCACCGGCTGCGGCGGCGAGGTCAAGCAGGTGAGCCCGGAGGCGAAGGCGGCCGACACACCGGTCCAGCTGGCGCTGCCCGGTGCCGCCCCGTCCGCGACGCCCGCTGCGGGCGCCTCCGCCGCCGCCACGGAGTCGGCGGCCGCCCCGGCGACGGCGGGCACGTCCAGCGGCGGCAGCACCGCGGCATACGTCCTGGCCGGGCTGGCCCTGCTCGCGCTCGTCGTCTTCCTCGTCCTGCGGGCCCGTGGCGGCGCCCGGCGGCAGGCCTGACCTCGCGTGGGACGCGAGCGGCTCCAGCACCCCGCGGCCTGGTGGCTGTGGGGGCTGGGCCTCGCCGCCGCCGCGTCCCGCACGACGAACCCTGTCCTGCTCCTGCTCGTCGTCGGCGTGTGCGTGCTCGTCGTGACCGAGCGCCGTGACCCCGCCGCCCCGAACCCGCTGCCCGCCTTCCTCGTCGTCGGTGGCGCCATCCTCGCCCTGCGCCTGGCCGCCACCGTGGTGCTGGGCAACGGCGTGCACGGCAGCACCGTCGTCGTGACGCTGCCGCGGGTCCCGTTGCCCGAGTGGGCAGCCAGCGTGCGTCTCGGCGGCCCGGTCACGGTCGAGTCACTGCTGTATGCCGTGGGCGACGGGCTGCGCCTCGGCGCGATCCTCGCCTGCGTCGGGGCGGCCAACGCCCTCGCCAGCCCGCGCCGCCTGCTGCGCTACCTCCCGGCCACGCTCTACGACGTGGGCACCGCCGTCGTGGTGGGGCTGACCTTCGCGCCCCAGCTGCTCGCCGACGCGCAGGCCGTCCGTGCGGCTCGGGCGCTGCGCGGTCACGGCGGGCGGGGCCTGCGCGAGACGGCCCGGCTCGCCGTGCCGGTGCTCGAGACGGCGTTCGAGCGCTCGCTTGGGCTCGCCGCCTCGATGGAGTCCCGCGGCTACGGCCGTGCGGTCCGGTCGACACCCGGCAGCCGCCGACTCGCCTCCACCCTGGCGCTCCTCGGGCTGCTCGGGGTGCTCGCCGGGCTCTATGGCCTCCTCGACGCCTCGGTCGGCGGCGTGCTCGGGCTGCCGCTGCTCCTCGTCGGCGTGCTGCTCGCCGGCGCGAGCCTCGCCGTGGGTGCCGCGAGGGAGGAACGCACCGGGCATCGACGCGACGCCTGGGCCTGGACCGAGACGCTCACCGTGCTCGCCGGCGCCGCCGCGGCCGCGGTCCTCGTCGTGGCGACCCTCTCCGGCTGGCCGGGGGTCGTCCCTGAGCAGCGGGCGGCGCTGCCCCCGCTCCCCCTCCTCGCCGTCGCCGGCATCCTCGTCGCCGCCGCGCCGGCGCGGTTCACCCCCCGCCCACGACCACCGGGCGCCGCGTGATCAGCTTCGAGTCGGTCTCCGTGCACTTCACCGGCGCCCCGCGGCCCAGCCTGCGCGACGTCGACCTCAGCATTCCCGAGGGCGAGCTCGTCCTCGTCGTCGGTCCCACGGGCAGCGGCAAGTCGACGCTGCTGCGCTGCGTCAACGGGCTCGTGCCGCACTTCACCGGCGGCACCCTGCGCGGCACCGTCACGGTCGACGGGCTCGACACGGCGCGGCACCGCCCGCGGGACCTCGCCACGGTGGTCGGCCTCGTCGAGCAGAACCCGTCGGCGACGTTCGTCACCGACGTGGTGGAGGACGAGATCGCCTACGGCATGGAGACCCTCGGCCTCGACACGGCGGTGATCCGGCGCCGCGTCGAGGAGACCCTCGACCTCTTCGGCCTCACGCCGCAGCGGACGCGGCCGCTCCGCGAGCTCTCGGGGGGGCAGGCACAGCGGGTCGCGATCGCGGCCGTCTTCGCCGCCGGCCCCCGGGTCATCGTGCTCGACGAGCCGACGTCGGCGCTCGACCCGGTGGCGGCGGAGGACGTGCTCGCCTCGCTCGACCGCATCGTGCACGACCTCGGCGTCACGGTCGTCATCGCCGAGCACCGCCTCGAGCGCGTCGTGCACCACGCCGACCGGGTCCTGCTGCTGGCCGAGGGGCGGGCGTCGGGGCTCCTCGACCCCGCTGCGGCGATGGCCGTGTCGGCCATCCACCCCCCGGTCGTCGGACTGTCCCGGCTGGCCCGGTGGCTGCCGACGCCCCTGTCGGTCCGCGACGCGCGACGGCAGGCGGGGACGCTGCGCCAGAGCCTCGTCGGCCGCTCCCCGCGGGCGCCGCGACCGACCGGGCCCGGGGCGGCCGTCCGGCTGCGCGGCGCCACCGTGGCCCGGGGGGCCCGCGTCGTGCTCGACCGGGTCGGGCTCACCATCGACGAGGGGTCGGTGACGGCGCTCATGGGACGCAACGGCGCGGGCAAGTCGACGCTGCTCGGGGCGCTTGGAGGCCAGCTGCCGCTCCGCGGCGGCTCCGTCGCGCTGGGCCGGTCGGGCATCGACCCCGCCCGCACGGCCCCGCGCGAACGGGTCCGGGTGGTCGGGCTCGTCCCGCAGCAGCCGGAGCTGTTGCTCTACGCCGAGTCGGTGTCGTCCGAGTGCGCCAGCGCCGACCGCGACTTCGACGCGGCGCCGGGGACCACCGCGGGCCTGCTCGCCGAGGTCGCCGGCCACGTCGACGGCGACACCCATCCGCGCGACCTGTCCGAGGGCCAGCGGCTGGCGCTCGCCCTCGCGGTGATCCTCGCCGGCGATCCCGACGTGCTGCTCCTCGACGAGCCGACGCGCGGCCTGGACTACGGCGCGAAGCACCGGCTCGGCCGGGTCCTCGGCCGCCTCGCCGCCGGCGGCACCGCGGTCGTGCTCGCCAGCCACGACGTGGAGATGGTCGCCGAGGTCGCCGACCGCGTCGTCATCCTCGCCGACGGGGAGGTCGTCGCGGACGGGCCGGTCCGGGACGTCCTCGCGGCGTCCCCCGCGTTCGCCCCCCAGGTGACCAAGGTGCTCGCCCCGCAGACGTGGCTGACCGTCGACGAGGTGGCGACGGCCATGGGGCAGACCGCATGACGGCGCCTGCCGCGTCAGCCGGCACCCGGCGGGTCATCCCGCTGACGTGGCCCTCCACGGTGGCCCTCGCCGCCGTCGCACTCGTGGGGCTGCTCGCCTTCACCTGGCCCTTCTTCGTCCCGGCCGGCTTCGCGACCGAGCACGGCACCGACGCGCCGTGGCTCTTCGCCGCGCTGCTCGCCCTGCTCAGCCTGGTCCTCCTGGCGGAGGTCACGTCGGGCCGCCTCGACCCGAAGACCATCGCCGTGCTCGGGGTCGCGTCTGCCGCCGGGGGCGCGATGCGGGTGCTCAGCGCCGGGACGGCGGGGCTCGAGCCGCTCTTCTTCGTGATTCTCGTCGCGGGCCGGGTGCTCGGGCCCGGCGTGGGTTTCGTCTCGGGGTCGCTGGCCTTGCTGACCGGGGCGCTGCTGACCGGCGGCGTGGGGCCGTGGCTGCCCTTCCAGATGCTGTGCGCCGGAGGGGTGGGCCTCGGGGCGGCGCTGCTGCCCGGGCGCCCGGGTGGCCGCGGCGAGCGGTGGGCGCTCGCGGCATACGCCCTCGTCAGCGGGCTGCTCTACGGCCTGGTGATGAACCTGTGGTTCTGGCCCTTCCTCGGCACCGGGGCGCCCGAGGGCATGGGGTTCGTGCCCGGCGCGTCGCTGCGGGCCAACCTCGGCCACTACGCCGCGTTCTACCTCGCGACGTCCCTCGGCTGGGACCTGCCCCGCGGCGCGCTCAACGCGGTGCTCGTCCTGGTTGCCGGACCGGCGCTGTTGCGCGTGTTCCGCCGCGCCGCCCGCCGCGCCGCCTTCGACGTCCCGGTCCGCTTCGAGCCGGCGGCCTCGGCACCCCGCGCGCGGCCGTAGCACGCTCGCCGAGCACACCAGCACGCTCGCCGAGCACACCGACGACCATTGGTGGCCCATGACTGCGGGTCATGAGCACGCACCGGCCCATGCGGGCGAGGCAATGGTCGTCCGGGTGCACGCTCACCCGGGCACGCCCGGACGCCGGGTGACCGCCAGGCGCCGGCCGAGACCCGTCACGCCGGTGGGCTTGTACACCGCGAGCACTGTGGCGGCGAGCAGGAGCAGGAGCGCCGCGACCGAGTGGACCAGCGCGGTCGGGTTCCGTAGCAGGCCCACGGCGCTCGCCTCGTCGGCCGCGACCGCCGCGAGCCCACCCAGCGTCTGCATGTAGAGCAGCAGCACGCCCGTCGCGACGATGTTGAGCACGAACTTGAACAGCACCCAGTAGTGCCGTAGGAGACCCCACGGGGAGATGAAGGCGCTCACGAGCCCCGTGAGAAGGGAGGCGACGCTCATGGGCACGAGGGCGTACCACCCCACCATCTCCATCGTCAGGTATGCCGCCCTCACGACCTGCGGGTCGGCACTGGCCATGCCGGCGACCGCGAGAACCAGGACGGTGGCCACCGCACCCAGCCAGCCCACCGACGTCGCGACGTGGCCGACACGCGCGAGCTTGCGCAGCCACGGCCGGCTGGCCCTCACCGGCTCACCTCGCGGCTGTTCGAGGCATCCGGGACGGGGGCCTGGAGCTGGTGACGTGCCGGCCCGTGCGCTCCACCGAGGCCGGTGACGAGGGCGATGAGCACGAGCACCGCCAGCGCCAGCAGCACGACCCAGGTCAGTCGCACCCAGCGTGGAGCAGGAGGGCCGGGGGTTGCGCGACGTCGGCCGCTGGCGGGGTCCTCGTCGGTGGTGTCGGGCATGGCGGTCCCTCTCGCGGTGTGACGACTTTTCAATACAGTCTGTCACTGCACCACACATGATGTCGAGGGATGGCACCATGTATACTTCCCGGGTGCCCAAGCTGTGGACCGAGACGGTCGAGACGCACCGCCGCGACGTCACGGACGCCATCCTCGACGCCGCCGGCGAGCTGCTCGCAGCACATGGCGCCCTGGGGGTCACCATGTCCGAGGTCGCGCAGCGGGCACGCATCGGCCGGGCCACCCTCTACAAGTACTTCCCCGACCTCGAGTCGATCCTCCTCGCGTGGCACGACCGCCAGGTCGACCACCAGCTCCGACGTCTCGCCGCCGCCCGCGACGGCGAAGGGGCGCCCCTGGCGCGCCTTCGGGCGGTGCTCGAGGCGTATGCCGCCTCCCTGAGCGCCCGGCCCCGACACCCGGAGCTCGAGCCCCTCGTGCACTCCGGCCCAGGTGTCGACGGCGCCCGCAGCAGGCTCCAGGACTTCCTCCGTGGCCTCGTCGACGACGCCGCCGCCTCGGGGCAGGTGCGACGCGACGTGCCCGTCGACGAGCTCGCGGGCTACTGCGCGCACGCCCTCTCGGGGGCCCAAAAGCTCTCCTCCACGGTGGCCGTCGGCCGGCTCGTCGACCTCATCCTCGCGGGCATGGCGCCGACGCCCGGCTAGCGGGCGTGCACGTCGACGAAGGGCGGCTTGACGACGGTCGCCTCGATGGCTCGGCCCCGCACGTCGATCTCCACCGCGTCGCCGTCGACGACGTCCGGGCGCAGGAGGGCGAGGGCGATGCCCTGCCGCAACGTCGGCGAGAAGGTGCCGGAGGTGACCTCCCCCACCACGTCACCGCCGCGGGACACGGCGCAGTGGGGCCGCGGTATGCCGCGACCCGTGACGACCAGCCCCCGGGCGAGCCGCTCGGGGGCAGCCTTCTCCGCGACGAGGGCATCCCTGCCCCAGAACTCGTCCTTCTTCCACCCGACGGCCCAGCCGGCGCGGGCCTGCACCGGGGAGATGTGAAGCGACAGGTCCTGGCCGTGGAGCGGGTAGCCCATCTCGGTGCGCAGCGTGTCCCGGGCGCCGAGGCCGCACGGCATACCTCCTCGTGACCGGACGGCGTCGAGCAGGGCGTCCCACAGCAGGGGTGCGTCCTCCCATCGGGGCACCAGCTCGTAGCCCCGTTCGCCCGTGTAGCCGGTCCGGCACACGATGAGCGGCCGGTCCCGCCACTGGGTCTCGACGAACGACATGTAGTCGTGCCCGGTGGGCAGGTCCAGCGCGGCGAGGACGTCGTCGCTGCGCCGGCCCTGGACGGCGAGGACACCGTAGCGGTCGTGCAGGTTCGTCACCTCGACGCCCTCCGGCGCCGCGGCGGCGAGCCGCCGGCACACTTCCGCGGTGTTGGCGGCGTTGGGGATGAGGAACACGTTGTCGTCGGCGCGAAGATAGGCGATGAGGTCGTCGACGACGCCACCGGACTCGTCGCAGCAGAGGGTGTACTGCGCCGAGCCGGGCGAGATGCGGCGCAGGTCGTTGGTCAGGCAGCGGTTGACGAAATCGGCGGCCCCCCGCCCGCGCACCGAGGCCTTGCCGAGGTGGCTCACGTCGAACAGGCCCACCCGCTCCCGGACGGCCGTGTGCTCGGCCACGACACCCCCGCCCGGGTACTCGATGGGCATGTCCCAGCCACCGAAGTCGGCCAGCTTCGCCCCGAGGGCGACGTGGCGGTCGTGCAGCGGGGAGGTCCGGGCCGAGGCGGCGGTGGTCATGCGCGCCAAGGTAGCGCCTGGACCGCCGGTTATGCTGGGGCCCCGTGACCGAGCTGACCATCTCCGCCCGACCGGCCGCCGAGGCGAAGTCCGACGCCCTCATCCTCGCGGTCGTCGCCACCGACGACACCGGCAAGGACGCCGGCAAGGAGGCCGGCAGGGACGGCCGACCGGACGGGGCCGCGCTCGCACCCGGTCACGGGCTCCCACGCAAGACGGCGCGCCACCTCGAGGAGGTCGTCGCCGACCTCGGGCTCACCGGCAAGGCCGGGGAGGTCACGACGGTGGCCGCGGTGCCCGGCGTCGCCGCCAAGGTCGTGGTGCTCGCCGGGATCGGCGAGCTGGGCTCGGCGACGAGGTCGCTCGAGGACGTCCGCCGCGGCTTCGGCGCGGCTGCCCGGGGCCTGGCCAAGAAGCGCAGTGCCGTCGCCGTCGTCCCGGGGACGACCACCGAGCTCGTCGCTGCCGTGGCCGAGGGCCTGGCCCTCGGCGCCTACGCCCCGGCAAAGGTCACCTCCGCCCCGGGCGGCGCCTCGGTCGCTCGGCGTACCGACGGTGGCGATGCCCTCGCCTCCGTCCACCTCGTCGCTCCGGCCGACCGCGCGGCTCGCGACGCCGTGGAGCGGGCGGCGACGCTGGGTGGCGCCGTCGCCTACGCGCGGGACCTCGTCAACCTGCCGCCCAACCTGCTCTACCCCGCCAGCTTCGTCGACTCCGTGGGTGCCGCGGTCACGGACCTCAGGCGTGGACGGGGCGGCGGCACGGTGAGCCTCGAGACTCTCGACCTGGGGCAGCTGCGAGAGGGTGGCTTCGGCGGCATCGTCGGAGTCGGGCAGGGTTCCGTCAACGAGCCGCGGCTCGCCGTGCTCTCCTACGCCCCCTCGCGGCCCAAGGCGACCCTCGCCTTCGTCGGCAAGGGCATCACCTTCGACTCCGGCGGCCTCAACCTCAAGCCGGCCGCGAGCATGGGAACGATGAAGTCTGACATGGCCGGCGCGGCCGCCGTGGCCGCCGCCGTGCTCGCCGTCGCCGAGCTGGGGCTGCCCGTCGCCGTCACGGGCTACCTCGGCCTCGCGGAGAACCTGCCCAGCGGGTCTGCGCAGCGGCCGAGCGACGTCGTCACGATGCGGGGTGGCAAGACGGTCGAGATCCTCGACACCGACGCGGAGGGGCGGATGGTCCTCGCCGACTGCATCGCCCTCGCGAGCGAGTCGCGACCCGACGCCATCGTCGACGTCGCCACCCTCACCGGCGCCCAGGTCGTCGCGCTGGCGGACACCGCCGCCGTCATGGGCAACGACGACGCCTTCCGGGGCCGGGTCGTCGCGACCGCGGACGCCGTCGGCGAGGCGATGTGGCCGATGCCGCTGCCGCGGGAGCTGCGTCCCGTCCTGGACTCCCCCAGCGCCGACCTCGCGCACAAGGGCGGCCGGGAGGGCGGCATGCTGACGGCCGGCATCTTCCTCGGGGAGTTCGTCGGCGACGGCATCCCGTGGAGCCACATCGACATCGCCGGGCCCTCGTTCAACGGCAGCGGCCCGAGCGGCTACCAGCCCAAGGGTGGCACCGGCTTCGGGGTGCGCACCCTCGTGGCGCTGGCCGAGTCCTACGCCTGAGCGGGCGCCGCGGCCGGCGCGTCAGCCGCCCGGGGTCACCCGCCCGACTTGCGGCGGAACATCTGCTGGGCCTTGGCCGGCCCGTGGGCGCCGTGCACCTTGCTCCGGTCGGTGTCGTCGGAGACGTCCTTGCCGCCGTGGGCGTGCTTCTTGTCCAGGGCCGCTCGGAACTTGGCCTTCATCTCCTCGCTGGGGCCGGTGGACGACCCTTCCTGCTGGGACATGTGAGCTACCTCCTGGGACGACGGGCCGGACCCGTCCACCTTGTCAGCCGAGCGGCCTACGCGCCAGTGAGTTAGGCCCCGCCGCGGCGCTGCCGGGAGTTCCACTCCCGCATCCGGCTCGGGTAGCCGGTCTGGTTGACGTCGTAGACGGGTATGCCGAGCCGCTGGCAGGACTCGAAGGCGTCCCGGTGCGACCCGAGCGCCCGGCGGGTCCACTCCCCGTCGCCGGCGATGAGGACGACGGTTGTCGTCGTGACGGTCGTCGCGGGCTCGACGTAGGCCTCGACGCCGCGCCGGGACTCGGCGAAGGCCCGCAGGTGCGCGACCGCGGCCTTGCGGTCGATCTCCATCGCCGGCCCGTCCGAGCGGCCGCGCCGCTGCGTGCCGCGCGAGCGGCGGGAGAACCAACCCATGACCGCACTGTACGACGCGGAGGACGCGCGGACCGGGCACGACCTGCTTATGACGGGGCAGTCGATCAATGACAAGATGCTCCTGCGGCGAGCCTCCCCGACCGGGACGGGCAAGCCGGCGCTGGAGTGCACCGCCCGGACCACGAGCCCAGAGAAGCAAGGAGCACCGCCATGTCGGCGAGCGACGCTGGCGACCACGACGTCGTCATCCTCGGTGGCGGCTCCGGCGGGTACGCCTGCGCGCTCCGGGCCGCGCAGCTGGGCCTGCGGGTGGCACTCGTCGAGAAGGCCAGGCTCGGTGGCACGTGCCTGCACTCGGGCTGCATCCCCACCAAGGCGCTGCTGCACGTGGCGGAGACCGCCGACGTCGCGCGCGAGGGGGCCGCCATCGGGGTGCGCAGCACGGTCGAGTCGATCGACATGCCCGCCGTCCACGCGTACAAGGACGCGATCGTGGCCCGCCTGCACAAGGGGCTGCAGGGGCTGGTCTCCGGCGCCTCCATCGACTACGTCGAGGGCGCCGGAGTGCTCGACGGTCCCAAGACGGTGGTCGTCGGGCAGCGGCGGCTGACCGGGGCACACGTCGTGCTCGCGACCGGCAGCCACGCCAAGAGCCTGCCCGGTCTGCAGCTCGTCGGCCGGGTCATGACGAGCGACGAGGCCCTCCGGCTCGACGTCGTGCCCGAGCGGGTGGTGGTGCTCGGCGGCGGGGTCATCGGAGTCGAGTTCGCGTCGGTGTTCCGAAGCTTCGGCTCGGAGGTGACGATCGTCGAGGCGCTGCCACGGTTGGTCCCCGCCGAGGACCCGGCCATCTCCAAGCAGCTCGAGCGGTCGTTCCGCCGGCGTCGGATCACCGTCCGCACGGGCGCGCGGTTCGCCGGCGCGACACAGTCCGGCGACGTCGTGACCGTCTCGCTCGAGTCCGGCGACCGGATCGAGGCCGACCTGCTCCTCGTCGCGGTGGGCCGCGGCCCGGTGACGGCCGGGATGGGCTACGAGGAGGCCGGCATCACGCTCGACCGCGGCCATGTCAGGACCGACGAGCGCCTGCGCACCGGCGTCGACGGCGTGTATGCCGTCGGCGACATCGTCGCGGGCCCGCAGCTGGCGCACCGTGGCTTCGCCCAGGGCATCTTCGTCGCCGAGGAGATCGCCGGGCTCTCCCCGGCCGTCGTCGAGGACGCCAGCATCCCTAGGGTCACCTACTGCGACCCGGAGATCGCGAGCGTGGGGCTGACCGAGGCGCAGGCCCGGGAGCGTTTCGGGCAGGTCGAGACCTACGAGTACAACCTCGGCGGCAACGGCCGGTCGCAGATCCTCGGCACCCAGGGGTTCGTCAAGCTCGTGCGGCGCACCGACGGCCCCATCGTCGGCGTCTCGATGATCGGGGCCCGGATGGGTGAGCAGGTCGGCGAGGCGCAGCTCATCGTCGGCTGGGAGGCCCACCCGGAGGACGTCGCGGGCCTCGTCCACGCGCACCCGACCCAGAACGAGGCCCTCGGCGAGGCACACTTGGCCCTGGCCGGGAAGCCCCTGCACGCACATGCGTGACCTTTAGCCAGAACTGGAACGACAGGAGAACAAACGTCATGTCCGAACGCGTGACCATGCCGGCCCTGGGTGAATCCGTCACCGAGGGCACAGTCACCCGCTGGCTGAAGAACGTCGGCGACCGGGTCGAGGTCGACGAGCCCCTGCTCGAGGTCTCCACCGACAAGGTGGACACCGAGATCCCGTCGCCCGCGGCCGGGACGCTCCAGGAGATCCTCGTCCAGGAGGACGACACCGTCCCCGTCGGCGCCGATCTGGCGGTGATCGGCGAGGGCGCCGCGGCGCCGGCAGAGCCGGCCCCGGCAGCGGGCCAGCAGTCCGACCAGCTGCCCGAGCAGGCCGCCCCCGCCGACGAGCCCGTGCAGCCGTCGGACCAGGCGCTGGAGGCCGCCCACGGCACGGAGCGCGAGCCGCAGCCGGGCACGAGCGAGCCCGAGACGAGCTCGTCCCCGGCCGCGTCGCCCGCCCCCCCCTCCAGCGGGTCGTCCGGTGCCGGGTCCTCCGGCGGCGAGACGGTCACGATGCCCGCGCTCGGTGAGTCGGTGACCGAGGGCACCGTGACGCGCTGGCTCAAGGCCGAGGGCGACGACGTCGCCGTCGACGAGCCCCTCCTCGAGGTCTCCACCGACAAGGTGGACACGGAGATCCCGTCGCCGTATGCCGGCACGCTGACCAAGATCCTCGTCGGCGAGGACGAGACGGTGCCCGTCGGCGGCGAGCTCGCCGTCATCGGCGGCAGCCAGGCCGCGGCCGCCGCTCCTGCGCCGGCGCCCTCGGCCCCGGCGCCTGCTGCCGCGCCCACCCCGGCGCCCTCCGCCCCGGCCGCCCCGCCCCCGTCCACGGCCCCAGCGGCCCCGGCCGCGCCGGAGCAGCGGGAGGCCCCCACCGCGGAGTCGGACGCCGCGGCCTACGTCACTCCGCTCGTGCGCAAGCTCGCGGCCCAGCACGGGGTCGACCTCGGCTCGCTCAAGGGCACGGGCGTCGGGGGGCGCATCCGCAAGCAGGACGTCCTCGAGGCCGCGGAGGCCGCGAAGGCGCCCGCCCCGGAGCCGGCCGAGCAGCCGGCCGCCACCCCGGCCGCCCCCGCCGCGCCCGCGGCGGCCGCCACCGCCGCGGTCTCGCCGAAGCGCGGCACGCGCGAGAAGATGAGCCGGCTGCGCAAGGTCATCGCCGCCCGCATGGTGGAGTCGCTGCAGGTCTCGGCCCAGCTGACCACCGTCGTCGAGGTCGACCTCACCCGGGTCGCGAGGCTGCGCGACCGCGCCAAGCGCGAGTTCGAGGCACGCGAGGGCACCAAGCTGAGCTACCTGCCTTTCCTCGCCCTCGCGGCTGTCGAGGCGCTCAAGGCCCACCCCAACGTCAACGCCAGCGTCGAGGGCGACGAGATCATCTACCACGCGTCCGAGAACCTCTCCATCGCCGTGGACACCGAGAAGGGCCTGATCGTCCCGGTCGTCAAGAACGCCGGAGACCTCAACATCGCCGGACTCGCCCGGGCCATCGCCGACGTCGCCGACCGGACCCGCCGCAACAAGATCACGCCCGACGACCTGGCCGGTGGCACCTTCACGATCACCAACACCGGCAGCCGCGGAGCGCTCTTCGACACACCGATCATCAACCAGCCGCAGGTGGCGATCCTCGGCACCGGCAGCATCGTCAAGCGGCCGGTCGTGGTCACCGACCGCGACGGCGGCGAGACCATCGCCGTGCGCTCGATGATGTACCTCGCGTTGTCCTACGACCACCGGATCGTCGACGGCGCCGACGCCGCCCGGTTCCTCTCGACGATGAAGACGCGGCTCGAGGAGGGCAACTTCGAGTCCTCGCTCGGGCTCTGAGCCATGACGAAGCGCGTCGCCGTGGCCGGGTCCTCCGGACTCATCGGCGGCGCGCTTCGTCGTCTGCTCGCCGACCGGGGTGACGAGGTGCTGCGCCTCGTGCGCCGCCCGGCCCAGGCGCCGGACGAGGTGGCGTGGGACCCGGAGGCGGGGCGGCTCGACCCGGCCAGCCTCGAGAGGGTGGACGCCGTCGTCAACCTCGCCGGCGTCGGCATCGGTGACCATCGCTGGAGCGCGGAGCACAAGCGGGCCGTCGAGCGGTCACGGGTCGCCGCGACCGGGACGATCTCGCAGGCGCTCGTCTCCGTCCTCGAGACGACCGGGCGCCGCGTGCGGCTCGTCAACGGCTCCGCGGTGGGCTTCTACGGCGACCGCGGCGACGAGGTGCTCACCGAGGCGAGCCCCGCGGGGACGGACTTCCTCGCCGGACTGGTGACGCGCTGGGAGGCCGCCACGGCTCCGGCCGCGGAGGCCGGGCTGTCGGTGGCCACCGCGCGCACCGGCCTCGTCATGGCCGCCGACGGTGGAGCGTTCGCACCGCTCCTGCGCGTCACCCGGCTCGGTCTGGGCGGCCCACTGGGCTCGGGCCGTCAGTACTGGCCGTGGATCACCCTCGCCGACGAGGCGCGGGCCCTCGCCCATCTCATCGACCGCACCGACCTGACCGGTCCGGTCAACCTCGTGTCACCGAGCCCCGCTCCGCAGAAGGACATCGCCCGGGCGCTCGGGCGCGCCCTCTCCCGCCCGGCGGTGCTGCCCGCGCCCCGGTTCGCGATGCGGGCCATCGTCGGCGAGCTCGCCGACTCCATCGTCGCCAGCCAACGCGTCACTCCCTTCCGGCTGGCCGGCAGCGGCTTCGCGTTCGAGCATGCCGACCTGGACGGCGCGGTCAGGTGGCTGGTGGGGCGGTGACCGAGGCGAGCCGCCAGCCCGCAGCCCCTCGGACGACGGTGAAGTCGAGCTCCCGGCCGCGTTGCCCGGGCCGCCCGGTGCGCCGGCCTGCGGAGACGACTCCGTAGGCCGCCACGTCGACCCGGGCGCGGAGCACCGCCCGAGTGGGGGTGGCCGACACCGCGCGGGCCTGCGCCACGGACAGGCGCAGGCCGGCGTACGACTGGGCGTGGGCCGTCAGGGTGCGCAGCACCTGCTCGTCCTCGCGGAGCACGGCCGACCCCGCCTCGTGGACGGTGGTCAGCGCGGCCGCGTCCCGGGTGGTCAGCACCCGGGCCCGTCGGTCGGCGAGGGCCTGCAGCAGGCCCCTCGGGTCGAGGCGGGGGGCCGCCGGGTCGGTCATGACGTCGGCCACGCCGGCCGGCGTGGCGGCCGGCGTGGCGGCCGGCGTGGCGGCCGGCGTGGCGGCCGGCGGCGCCGACCGCGCGGTCCCCGAGGGCGTCGCTGCCGTCGGAGCCGCCGGCCCGGAGCGCCACCTCGGCGCGAGGGACCAGCCGAGGAGCAGGAGCGCGGTGAGCCCGACGACGGCTCCTGCCGCGAGGAACGCAGTGCGGCGAGGCAGCCAGCCGGACCGGCGCGGCGGCCTCGCCGGCTGTTCGGCTGCCTCACGGCGCAGCCGCTGCGTGAGTGCCGAGGCCTCGTCCGGGGCCACGACGACCTCGACCGGCTCGGCCGGCGCGGCGGCGAAGAACCGGCGCCCGACGTCGGACGACACGGGGCGCCGCGCCGGGTCAGGATCGATGCACGCAGCGACCACGTCGGCCAGCTCCGGGCCGACATGGCTGCGCACGGTCTCCAGGTCGAGCCGGATGGGTGTCTGGGGCGCGCCGTACCCCGCCAGGCAGTGCCAGGCCAACGCGCCGAGCGCGTAGACGTCGCTCGCCTCGGTGGGCGGGTCACCGGCCAGCACCTCGGGAGCCACGAACCCCTCCGTGCCGAGCACCTCGTCGGGCCCGCTCCCGGCGAGGCGCGCGGCCCCGAGGTCGGCGAGGAGCGGGCGCCCGTCCTCGGTGACGAGGACGTTGCCGGGCGTGATGTCGCAGTGGGTGCCGCCGGCCGCGTGCAGCGCGGCGACGGCCTCGCAGACCGGCGTGAGCAGCGTGACGGTCTCACCGGGCCGCAGGTGGCCACGAGCCCGCACGAGCGCGCGCACCGAGGCGCCGCGGACGAGGTCGAAGACGAGCGCGACCCGGCCGTCGTCGAGGTGCACGACGTCACGAAGGGGCACGAGGTGGTCGTGGCGCACCGCCGTGAGGACGTGCCGCTCGAGCTCGGCCTGGCGGTGCTGGGACTCATCGGACCGCGCGCGCGGCACCTTGACGGCGACCGGGCGGCCGACCGGGTCGGTGGCCGCCCACACCACGCTGGAGGCGCCCTCGCCGAGGACGTGTGCCAGCTGGTGGCCGGGGACGTGGGGCCGGACGTTCGCTGCCTCGCTCACCGGCCCATCGTCGCAAGGCCGGCCGCTGGGCCCCCGACGTTGTCCACAGGCCACCACCGCCCGGAAGGGGCCGACCCGTCGGTGCTCGTGCTGCAGCCCGCCGGCCCGGAAGGCCGAGCCGGGGCCGGGCGCGGGCCGGGCGCGGGCCGGGCGCGGTCCGTCAGTCGGGCTGCCCGGGGGTCAGCACGTCGACGACGCGGCCGCCCGCCGCACTCGTGCGGGCGGCGTCGATGACGGCGAGCACATGCACGCTGTCACGTGGGTCGACGGGCATCAGCGGCTGCGGGTCGTCGCTCGCCAGGGCCGCCGCGACGCCCCGGTAGAAGTCGGCGGGATCGGCCGGGGGGACGACCGGCCCGGGCGTGCGCTCGGTGCCCCGGACCAGCCAGCCGACCGCGTCGCCCTCGTCGGCGAAGTCCCGGAAGGCCGTCTCCTCCCCCGCCTGCCCCGCGACGACGAACGCGCCCGCCGACCCCGACACCCGCGCGCGTGGTCCCGGCGCGCCCGCGACCCAGCTGGCCGAGACGTGGGTCACGACACCGGAGGCGTGCCGGCACGCGAGGAACGTGTCGTCCTCGGACACCGTCGTGTGCGACGCGAGCTCGGCGTAGACGGTGACCACCTCCCCGTGCAGGAGCACGGCCTGGTCGAGCAGGTGCGAGTGCAGGTCGAGCAGTATGCCGCCGCCCTCCTCGGGTGCCACCTGCTGCCGCCACCGTGGCGCGGGCACCGGACGCCACCGGTCCCAGCGGTACTCCGCGCGGTACACCTCCCCCACCAGGGCCTCGTCCCGCACGGCGGTCAGCGCGAGGAACTCCCGGTCGTAGCGTCGGTTCTGGAAGACGGTGAGCGGCACGCCGTGGTGGGCCGCGAGGTCGACGACGGCGAGGGCGGCCGTCGCGTCCACCGCGAGCGGCTTGTCGACGACGAGCGGCAGGCCGGCGCCGATGACCTGCTCCGCCTGGGCGGCGTGGGCCCCGGTCGCCGAGGCGAGCACGACGAGGTCGACGCCGCCGGCCTCGAGCAGCGCGTCGAGGTCGGGCACCACGCGCGCCTGCGGCAGGTCCTCTCGCGCGGCGTCGGCCCGCGCCCGGTCGGACGTGGACACCGCGGCCACGGTGAGCCCCGCGGCGGCGAGCAGGGGGGCGTGGAACTGCCTCCCGGCGAGCCCGTATCCGACGAGGCCGACACGCAGGGAAGAGGATGACGGGACGGAGCTCGGCGGCATACGGCACACCCTCGCACACGCTGGCCGGAACGGGGCGCCACCTCGGCGCGGCGTAGGGTTTGCGCATGCGGTTCGTCCATCTGCCCGGGCTCGTCGACTACCAGCAGGGCTGGGAGCTGCAGCGCGAGACCCACGCGCGGGTCGTCGCCGGCGAGGCGCCGGACACCGTCTACCTGCTCGAGCACGTGGCGGTGTACACCGCGGGCAAGCGCACCGAGGCGCACGAACGCCCCACGGACGGCACGCCGGTCGTCGACGTCGACCGCGGCGGCAAGATCACCTGGCACGGCCCCGGGCAGATCACCGGCTACCCCATCGTGCGGCTGCCGGCGCCCATCGACGTCGTGGGCTACGTGCGCCACCTCGAGGAGATGATGATCCGTGTCTGCGCCGACTTCGGCGTCGAGGCCGGCCGGGTCCCCGGGGAGAGCGGCACGTGGATCGCCGCCGACGAGCGCGGCCCGCGCCGCAAGATCGGCGCCATCGGCATCAGGGTGAGCCGTCAGGTGGCCATGCACGGCTTCGCCCTCAACTGCGACCCGGATCTCTCGTGGGGCGAGGTCATCATCCCGTGCGGCATCGTCGGTGCCGGGGTCACCTCGCTGTCCTTCGAGCTCGGCCGCGACGTGCCCGTCACCGAGGTGCTGCCCCACGTGGAGAGGCACCTCGCCGACCTCCTGCCGACCCTGCGGCCCAACCGGCGCGTCGCCAGCTGACTGTCCCCGCGTGCCCCTACTGTGGCGTTCGACGACAGGGGTGATCGATGGACATCGCGGTGGGCACGACGGGCCTGCGCAAGACCTACCTCGGGCGGCGCGGTCGCCAGGTGGCGGTGCAGGGCCTGACGATGCGGGTCCCCGCCGGAGGTGTGCACGGCTTCCTCGGGCCCAACGGCTCGGGCAAGACGACGACGATCCGGATGCTGCTCGGCCTGGTCCGGCCCGACTCCGGCACGGCCGAGCTCTTCGGCCACGCGGTGCCGCAGCGCCTGCCGGAGGTCATCGACCGGGTCGGCGCGGTCGTCGAGTCGCCGAAGTTCTTCCCCGCCTTCACCGGCCACCAGAACCTCCGCCTCCTCGCCGACGCCATCGGCGCGCCGCACCGGCGCGTCGACGAGGTGCTCGAGGCCACCCACCTGCGTGAGCGGGGCGCGGACCGGTATGCCGGCTACTCCCTCGGCATGAAGCAGCGGCTCGCCATCGCGGCGACGCTGCTCAAGGACCCCGACCTGCTCATCTTCGACGAGCCGACCAACGGGCTGGACCCGGCCGGCATCCGCGAGATCCGCGACACGATGCGCGCCCTCGGCGCCTCCGGCAAGACCGTCCTCGTCAGCTCGCACCTGCTCGCCGAGGTGGAGCAGGTCGCCGACACGGTCTCGATCATCGGGCACGGCCGGCTGCTCGCCGAGGGGCCGGTCGCCGACATCCTGCGCGGCCCCGGCGCGGCCCAGGTGCGGGTCGGCGTCGCCACCCCCGACCGGGCGGCCGCGCTGCTCGCGCAGGAGGGCCTGCTCGTCACCCGTGAGGGGGAAGGCCTCATCGTGACCACCAGCGACCCCTCCCACGTCACCAGGGCGCTCGCCGGGCACGGCCTCTACGTCAGCGAGCTGACCCCGATCCGGCCCGACCTCGAGTCGGCGTTTCTCGCCCTCACCGCCGACGAAGGTCTCGGCGCCGGGGCGGACCACGTGAGACCGGCCTCCGGCCCCGACGTGGGGGCGGGTGCGGCATGAGCCACGGCACCGTCGACACCCGGACCAGTACCACGGCGACGAGCCGCCCGCCCGGCCCCTCGCTCGCCGGGCTCGTCGGCGTCGAGCTGCGCCGGCTGTGGTGGCGCCGCCTCACGAAGGTGGTGCTCGTCGCGGCTCTCGCGGTCATCGGGATCGCGACGTTCGCCGTGTACCAGGAGACGAAGCCGGAGACGATGGCCCAGCGGGTCGCCGACTACAACCGCATGGTCGCCGACATGAAGCAGCAGCGCGACGCCATGTCCGCCGCCGACAGGGCGCAGCAGCGCGCCGACTGCGAGAGGCAGCAGGCCGAGCAGCGCAAGACCGACCCCGCGGCCGACTTCCGCTGTGACCAGATGTTCGAGCCCCCGACGCCGGCCGCCTTCGGCCTCGTCAACACCGACCGTGGACAGCTGCTGCGCAAGCTCGTGCAGGACAGCACGTTCATCTTCGGCTTCCTCGCCTTCCTGCTCGGCACAAGCCTCGTCGCAGCCGAGTTCTCGTCCGGGTCGATGAGCAGCTGGCTCACCTTCCAGCCGCGGCGCCTCCGCGTCGGCACGGCCAAGCTCGCGGCCGCGACGCTCGGGGGCGCCGTCATCGGCACGCTGGCGGTCGCTCTCGCCACCCTCGGCGTCGCGCTCGTCACGGCCCTCAACCCGCCGGGCAGCGACACGGCGATGTCCGACGCCCCCGTCGTGGCCGGCGACTCCGTGGGTGCGAGCCTGGTCCGCGTCGTCGTCGCGGTCGCGCTCGGCGGCCTCGGCGGCGCGGCCATCGCGTTCCTCTTCCGCGCCACGGCCGGAGTCATGGGGATGGTCCTCGGGTATGCCGTCGTCGTCGAGGGCTTCATCGCCAACGGGTTGGCCGGGGGCCGGCTCAAGCCCTGGCTCGTGAGCCTCAACATCGAGGCGTTTGTCAAACACGACGCCACCTACTTCGCCACCGTCTGCGACGCGGATGGCTGCCGGGGCACGCAGTTGACCAACAGCTACACCCACGGCTGGGTCTACCTGCTCGTGCTCTCGGTCGTCGGCGTCGCGGCCGGCCTCACCGCCTTCCGGCGGCGCGACGTGAGCTGACCGGGCGCCACGGCGGTGCGGCAGGGCGGCATACGGGTGGGGCGTATGCCGGGAGGTGCGGGCCCCCGGCGTAGGCTGTCCCGGGCAGCATCCCCCTTCCCCGAGGAGCATCCCGTGACTGTTGCACCGGACGGTCGTCGGCTGCTGCGCGTCGAGGCGCGCAACGCCGAGACCCCCATCGAGCGCAAGCCGACGTGGATCCGCACGACGGCCAAGATGGGGCCGGAATACACGGCGCTGCACTCGATGGTCAAGAGCGAGGGCCTGCACACCGTGTGCCAGGAGGCCGGCTGCCCCAACATCTACGAGTGCTGGGAGGACCGCGAGGCGACCTTCCTCATCGGCGGGGACACGTGCACCCGCCGCTGCGACTTCTGCGACATCGCCACGGGCCGGCCCCAGGCGCTCGACCTCGACGAGCCGCGCCGGGTCGCCGAGTCGGTCCGCCGGATGGGGCTGCGCTACTCGACCGTGACCGGCGTCGCCCGCGACGACCAGCCGGACGGCGCGGCGGGGCTCTATGCCGAGACGATCCGGCAGATCCACGTGCTCAACCCCAACACCGGCGTCGAGATCCTCCCTCCGGACTTCGGCGCCAAGCCGGAGCTCGTCGGCCGGGTCTTCGACGCGCGGCCCGAGGTCTTCGCGCACAACCTCGAGACCGTGCCGCGGATCTTCAAGCGGATCCGGCCCGCCTTCACCTACGAGAAGTCCCTGCGCGTCCTGACGATGGCACGCGAGGCCGGGCTCGTGACGAAGTCCAACCTCATCCTCGGCATGGGCGAGACCGACACCGAGATCGAGGAGGCCATCGGCGACCTGCACCAGGCCGGCTGCGACATCCTCACCATCACCCAGTACCTCCGGCCCTCGAAGCTGCACCACCCCATCGACCGGTGGGTCAAGCCGGAGGAGTTCGTCCACTGGTCCGAGCGTGCGGAGGGGATGGGGTTCAAGGGCGTCATGGCCGGTCCCCTCGTGCGCAGCTCCTACCGGGCCGGCCGGCTGTGGGCGACGGCGATGCGCAAGTGGGGCCGGCCCATCCCGGCCCACCTCGAGCACCTCGACACGGGGACCGAGGCACCAGCCCGCCAGGAGGCCGCCGCATTGGTGGCCCGCCAGCACTCCGCCGTATCCTGACCCTCATGGCACGCAACAAGGACGCCGGCGCGACGGCTACGCCGGCCAAGGGCAAGAAGACCGGGCGGCTCTCCCAGATCTGGGGCGTCTACAAGGCCGCCAAGGTCGCCGACCCGGCCATCGGGTGGTGGATGCTCCTGTCCTTCCTCGTCACCTTCGGCGCGCTGCTCCTGGTGGGCTTCCTTGTCAGGATGCCGGTGCTGTTCGGCATCTCCGGCGTGCTCTTCGGTGTCCTCGTCGCGACGATCGTGATGAGCCGGCGGGCCGAGCGGGCGGCATACGCCCAGATCGAGGGGCAGGCCGGCGCCGTCGGGGCGGCGCTGACGTCCATCCGACGCGGGTGGTACACCGACCGTGAGCCCGTCGCCGCCGACGTCGCCCGAGCGGGAGACGTGAGCAGCGCTGCCATGGTCTACCGGGCGCTGGGCCGTCCGGGCGTCGTGCTGATCGGCGAGGGCCCGACGGGGCGGGTGCAAAAGCTGCTGGTCGCCGAGAAGAAGCGCGTGGAGCGGGTGGCTCCGGGGGTGCCGGTCACGACGCTGCGGGTCGGCACCGGCGAGGGTGAGGTGCCACTCGCCAAGGTCGCGAGCAAGGTGCAGCGGCTCAAGCCCGCCATCTCCAAGGACGAGATGGCCGTGGTGAACAAGCGGCTCAAGGCCCTCGGCGGCCTGCGCCCCCCGCTGCCCCCCGGTGTCGACCCGGCCCGCGCCCGCATGGACCGCAAGGCGCTGCGCGGCCGCTGACGGCCACGTGGCCGACCGGCGCGGCGTCGCCCCCGGGTGCATGCCTTGATCCGTCGCCTCGGGCGCCGCTTACGGCGTCGACCCACGCGCGTCGATCAACTGGCGGATCAGCTGGCACGTGCTGCTGCCATGACGACACCACGTGCGAGCTGATCCGCCAGTTGATCCGCCAGTTGATCCGCGCGGGGCTCCTCGCGAGGACTGTGCCCGTATGCCGCCCAGCGTGCACGCTGGCAGCCGGCGGGTGGGGGCAGCCGACTCAGCGGGTGCGGACGATGACGGTGTTCGGCACCCGGTCGTGCAGGCCCCGGCCGTCCCGGTCCCAGAAGACCGCCGGGAGGAACAGGCAGAGCAGCACGGTGCGGGCCAGCACCTGGAGGAAGGTGGCCCGGCCGCCACTCAGGCCGCGCACCTGCAGCCCCGCGGCGCGGTGGCCCAGGGTGAAGCCGAGGGTCCCCACGAGCAGCAGGTTCTCCAGAGCGAAGACCGCGAGGACCAGGAAGCTTCGCGGACCGCCCTGGCCCCACGGGACGCCCAGGAAGGCGGCCGCGATGAGCTGGCAGACCGTCCAGTCGACCAGGACCGCGACGAGGCGCCGACCGAAGGTGCCGATGGCGCCTGGGCCGCTGGGCGGCATACCGAGGCCCTGGCCCGGATACTGCCCCGCACTCGTGCGCGCGCGCGGGCCCTCGAGCCACGCGCCGATGTCCCTGCGATCCACGCGGCCAGCCTACGGCGCGTAACACCCGGGAAACATTCGGGTCATGGCCGGGAAACCGGTTTCGAGTAGGGTCGGTCCCGACAGCACGGGCCGTCGAGCGCATTCTCACGCCCGCGACCCGCACGACTTCATGGAGGTTGGATGTTCAGCTCAGCTGACGAGGTCCTCAAGTACATCAACGAAGAGGACATCAAGTTCGTCGACATTCGGTTCTGCGATCTTCCCGGTGTCATGCAGCACTTCAACGTGCCGGCTGAGTCGGTCGACGAGGACTTCTTCACCGTCGGTCAGATGTTCGACGGCTCCTCGATCCGCGGTTTCCAGGCGATCCACGAGTCCGACATGAAGCTCGTGCCCGACCCCGCCACGGCCTTCGTCGATCCCTACCGCGTCGAGAAGACGCTAGTGATGAACTTCTCGATCCTCGACCCCTTCACGGACGAGCGCTACAGCCGCGACCCGCGCAACATCGCGAGCAAGGCCGAGGAGTACCTCAAGTCGACGGGCATCGCCGACACCGCCTACTTCGGCGCCGAGGCGGAGTTCTACGTCTTCGACGACGTGCGCTTCGAGACCAAGCAGAACGCCGGCTACTACTACATCGACTCCATCGAGGCGGCGTGGAACACCGGCCGCGAGGAGGACGGCGGCAACCGCGGCTACAAGACCCGCTACAAGGGTGGCTACTTCCCCGTCTCGCCGGTCGACCACTTCGCCGACTTCCGCGACCAGGTCTGCCTCAAGCTCAAGGAGGTCGGGCTCAACGTCGAGCGCAGCCACCACGAGGTCGGCACGGCGGGCCAGATGGAGATCAACTACCGCTTCAACACGCTGCTGCACTCCGGCGACGACATGATGAAGTTCAAGTACGTCGTCAAGAACCAGGCGTGGGAGGCCGGCCGCAGCGCCACCTTCATGCCGAAGCCGCTCTTCGGAGACAACGGCTCGGGCATGCACACGCACCAGTCGCTGTGGAAGAACGGCGAGCCGCTGTTCTACGACGAGCGCGGCTACGGCGGCCTGTCGGACCTGGCGCGCTGGTACATCGGCGGGCTGCTCAAGCACGCCCCCTCGCTGCTCGCCTTCACCAACCCGACGATCAACAGCTACCACCGGCTCGTTCCCGGGTACGAGGCCCCGGTCAACCTCGTCTACTCGGCCCGTAACCGCTCGGCCTGCGTGCGCATCCCGATCACCGGCACGTCGCCGAAGGCCAAGCGCATCGAGTTCCGCGTGCCGGACCCGTCGGCGAACCCCTACCTGTCGTTCGCGGCCCAGCTCATGGCCGGCCTCGACGGCATCAAGAACCGGATCGAGCCGCCGGAGCCGGTCGACAAGGACCTCTACGAGCTGCCGCCGGAGGAGCACGCCGCCATCGAGCAGGTGCCCGGCTCGCTCCCGGAGGTGCTGAACGCGCTCGAGGCCGACCACGACTACCTCCTCGAGGGCGACGTGTTCACCAAGGACCTCATCGAGGCCTGGATCGACTACAAGCGCAAGAACGAGGTGGACCCGATCCGCTTCCGCCCGCACCCGCACGAGTTCGAGATGTACTACGACCTCTGATCGTTGCTCGGCCTGGAGGCCCCGACCCGCACGTGCGGGTCGGGGCTTCGCCGCCTGCCGGTGGGCCGGGATGCCGCCGTCGAGCTGCTCGACGTGCTGAGGAAGGGACGCAGACGTGACTGCTGGAACCACCCGGTCCGATGAACCCCGGCTCCCTGTCGTCGCCCGCTCCCGTGAGCAGCTGCGCGAGGCGCGGGCGGCGCTCGACGACGGCGACGTGGCCGTCGTCATGACGATGGGCGCCCTGCACGAGGGCCACGCGACGCTCATCCGCACGGCGCGCAGGACCCACGCGCACGTCGTCGTGACGATCTTCCTCAACCCGCTCCAGTTCGGGCCCAAGGAGGACCTCTCCCGGTACCCGCGCACCTTCGACGCCGATCTGCGGATCTGCACGGAGGCCGGCGTCGACGTCGTCTTCGCACCGACCCCGGACGTCATCTACCCCGACGGCGACCCGGGCGTGCGCATCGCGGCGGGGCCCCTCGGTGACGTGCTCGAGGGCCAGGCGCGCCCGGGGCATTTCGACGGCATGCTCACGGTCGTCGCCAAGCTCATGCACCTGACCCGTTGCACATCGGCCTACTACGGCCAGAAGGACGCCCAGCAGCTGCTCCTGATCCGGCGGATGTGCCGGGACCTCGACTTCCCGGTGCGGGTCATCGCCGCGCCGACGGTCCGCGAGCCCGACGGGCTGGCGATGTCGAGCCGCAACACCTACCTGACGCCGTCGGACCGGGAGGTGGCCCGGTGCCTGTCCGCGGCCCTGCGGGCGGGTGCAGCGGCGGCGACCGAGGGGCCCTCGGCGATCCGACGGGCCGCGCGGGCGGTCGTCGTGCGCGAGCCGCTCGCCCTCATCGACTACCTCGTGCTCGTCCACCCAGAGACGCTCGAGGACGTGCCGGAGTGGTATCGAGGCGAGGCCCTGCTCGCTGTGGCCGGACGCGTCGGCGCCACCCGTCTCATCGACAACCTGCCCGTGCTCGTCGGCCCGGGCGGCGGCGCGCTGGAGGTCTTCTCGCCCGACGCGTCGGCCGTCTCCGGGCCCTTGACAATCAAGGTGTAGAAGCCGGGGTGTGAGTCCGCCTGTCTCCAGGAGAGCTCATGCGATGTGGTTGGTCAGGGTGCGGAACCCGAGGGCCGAGCCGCTCAGGGGAGGGCGAGGTATGCCGTGGGCCCCCCTGTCACGGCGGTCCAGCGGCTGGGTGGCACCCCGTACTGACCCACGAACCACCGGGAGAAGCTGCTCACCTCCGCGAATCCGAGTCGCTCGGCGATCTCGGTCATCGACAGTCCACTGGTGAGGCACCGCTCCGCCCGGTTTCGCCGGACCTGGGCCACCAGACCCGTGAAGGTCTCACCCTCGGTCTCGAGCCAGCGGTGGACAGTGCGCCGATCCACGCCCAGTGACGCGGCAACTCGGTCAGCCGAGCAGCGGCCGATAGGCAGCAGGTCCTCGATGATGCCGCGCACCTGCTCGACCCGGTCCTCAGTGCCCGGGGTGGCCATGGCGGTCAGGTACTGCCGCGCATAGATGCGCCGCCGCGGATCATCCACGGGGCGTTCCTCGTCAATCACCGCCGCGTCGAACTCGACGCTGTCGGTCTCGGCACAGAACTGGACGACCGTGCCGAGGATCTGCTCGTGTTCGCTTGTGTCGGCAGGGCCCGGGTGGCGGAAGGTAACGCGGCGCGGCACCGCCCCCGTGCCGAGGGTCTGTGTGGCCAGGCTGCAGATGACGGCGGCGACGAGCTCGGCCGCTTGGGTGTGCCTGATGGGCGACCGGAAGTCGAAGCGGGTCACCGCACTGGTCGTCGCTCCCCGGTCGACCAACCGCAACCGCAAGGACTCGTTGTATGCCGGCCAGAACCTTGCCAGCGTGAGCAGCGCCTCCCGGAGGGTCGGCTCCTCGGTGAGCACCAGGCTGATCGGACCGAGCGTAGTGACGTTGCGCCGCAACGACATTCGCAGTCCGACGGTCGGGCACCCGGACATCAGCGCCGCGGCCTCCATGACCAGGGCGACGTCGTCTGCGGGCGCCCAGGCGTCCGGCTGGTCGAGCAGGTCGGGATCGAGTCCCTGTCGACGCATGAGGGCACGATGGTCCACCGCCACCTCCCGGCAAACGGACGCGAAACCGGAGAGGGCGGCATACCGGACGATCGGTTGTGATCGCATGATGTCCCGGATTGTCAATCTGTCCGTCCCAGATCGTCAAGCATCGGCATCGCTGTCCTACCTACCTTCGATGTGTTGCCGCACCGCGACGGCACGGATCGAGCAAGGGAGCTGGTCATGGCGGGCGCCATCGACTTCGAGCGCACTGGGGGACCCGAGGTCCTGGAATGGACCGACGTGCACGTCGGGGAGCCCGGCCCCGGCATGGTGCGCGTCCGACATGACGCGGTCGGCCTCAACTTCGCCGACACCTACTTCCGCACCGGGCTCTATCCTGCGCCGCTCCCCTCCGGCATGGGTGTCGAGGCCGCGGGTGTCGTCGAGGAGGTCGGCC
>NZ_DASSMH010000029.1:0-26066 GCF_035688975.1 Intrasporangium sp.
CGCCCATCGGAAAGCCGCCCGAGCCCGCGTTCGATCTCCTCGACCGTGACCACGCAGATGGTGAGGTCCGGTGCCTCGATCGACTGCGCCCACCCGAGTACCACCGGATCGGGTGTGTCCCTCATGAACTCCGACACCACATCGGTGTCAGCGATGATCACGACAGCTCGAGCGGGCGTGGCTGGTCGGTACGTGGGGTCACCTCGAGATTGACCCCACCGCCCTCGGCCATGGAGGCGTGCAAGGACAGCAGGAAGTTGCGCTCGGGACGGTTGCCCGCGGCGTCCAGGATTGCCCTGACCTCGGCCTCGACCGAACGACCGTGCTCGGCGGCCCGTCCTCGCAGCCAAGCGTGCGTGCGTTCGTCCAGCTTTCTGATCGTAAGAGTGCTCATCTCACCACCCCCTGACAGCAATGCTAGCACCTGCCTGCGAAGGTGAGGTCGGGCCACAGCTGTGCGTCATTGCGCCGCATGTCGACCCTTCGATCATGCGGCATTCGGGCGCCTGGTCCGGCACTTGCTGACCGAGCAGTTCCCGCGATGGGCCGGACTCCCGCTGCGGCGCATGGTCGAGGGCGGCAACGACCACCGCAGGTTCCGGCTCGGCAACAGGTTGAGCGTGCGCCGGCCGAGCGCCCCCGCGGCGACGTGCCGCAGGTGCAGAAGGAGCAGAGCGGGCGGCGCTTCGCGACCAACGCGACAGCTGCGACAGCTGCCAGGGATGTCAGGTAGCGCCGCGTACCGCGTGGCGCACGTACACCACGCCGTTGCCGATGCGTCGATGGTCCAGCAGCTCGAGGTCGAGTCGTAGGCCCCGGGGCAGCGCAGGCTTGCCGCCGCCCACGAGCACGGGGCACAGGAGCAGGACGCACTCGTCGACCAGTCCATGCCGGAACGCTTCAGCCCCGAGGGCCGCCCCGCCGACGCTCAGGTCCGAGCTGGACCTCTCCTTGAGCCGCCGTACCGCCTCAGGATCGAACCGCCGCTCGATTCTCGTCCGCGCCGTCGACACCGCTTCGAGCGTCGTGGAGTAGACGACCTTGTCGGCGTCACGCCAGATCTGCGCGTACTCGCGGACGACGGCCGGCTCGGTCGCGAGCCAGTCGTCGCTCTCCCACACGCGCATCGTCTCGTACATGCGGCGGCCGTAGAGCGACGTGCCGATATGCCGCTCATGCTCGTTCCAGAACGCGTGCACCTCCTCGTCAGGTACCGACCACTCGAAGGAGCCGGTCTCATCCTCGAGATAGCCGTCGAGCGAGGTGTTGGCTGCGTAGATCAACTTGCCCATGAGTGCCTCCGCCCGGATTGGTGTCTCAGGTTTGCAGTGTCACGGAGCACGGGCAAGAGCAGCGACAGTGCGAGCATCGACCCTGCCGTAGGAAGGAGGTTGCGGTCGAGGCCCATCACAGCAGGGTTGCGGGCGCAAGGTCATCGGCGACCCGTGCACGGTCATGCCGCGCGTCGCGCGGCTCAGACCCGCGTCACATCGCCGCCAGTCGACCGCCTTGACCGCTCGGAGTCGACCTCGATCTGGGGGGATGCGGGGAGACGGATGGATGCCTGCAAGCTGCGCGCGCCATCGAGGAGCGGGTGGTGCTCAGTGCGGGAGGGGCGGACATCGAGAGCTATGGCCAAGCAGGTCGCGACGTGAAGGGCGTGGCGTGGCGCCTCATCACTACTCGTGGCATGATTGTGGCATGAGTCGCACACGGCTGAGTACCACGGTGGACGCGGACCTGCTGGAGAGCGCCCGCATGGCGTCCGGCAAGCCGGACTCCGCGCTGGTCGACGAAGCCCTCGTTGCCTTGCTGGCTCGGCATCGTGCGGTCGAGGTGGACGCCAGCTACGCCGCCTACGACGCGCACCCGCTCGACGAACCAGACGAGTGGGGAGACTTGGCCTCGTTCCGGCGTGCGGTTGCGGCCTCGTGACGGACCTGCCGGCACGTGGGGAGGTGTGGTGGTGCGAGATGGCCGAGATCGGCCGTAGACCCGTTGTGGTCCTCTCTCGTGACGCCGTGATCCCGCGCCATCGCCGCGCACTGATCGCCCCCTGCACGACCACCATCCGAGGTCTCCCGAGCGAGGTCCTCCTCGAGCCCGGCGACGACCCGGTGCCGCTTCGGTCCGCGGTCAACTTGGACTCGGTCGAGAGCGTCTCGATCGCGATCCTCGTCGAGCGACTGGGACGGGTGGCGGATAATCGGATGCGTCAGATCTGCGCCGCCCTCGCCGTCGCGGTGGACTGCACAGACTGAGCCGCGTCTGCTCACCGGGCGTGGTCCGCTTGCGATCATCGAGACCAGGATGCCCTTCGCAGCCGTCGGAAGTGCGTCCCAGCGCCGCCTGTCGGCGTCAAGCGGTTACGGGAAACGTCTGACGAGTGCCTGCCAGGCACCGTCTCGGGTTGGACCCGCCCAGTAGACGCTCTGGCTGGGAAGGGGCGGGGCTAGGGTCGAGGACGTGCACGCACACAAGCGATTCGATGACGCGGCATCGACGTGGGACGCCGACCCGGGCCACGAGGAGCGACAGGTGGCGGTGGCCCGGGCCATCAAGGAGGCCGTGGAGCCGAGCCCGCGGCTGAGCGCTGTTGACGTCGGCGGTGGCACTGGTCGGCTGAGCGTCTTGCTCGCCGACCTGGTCGGCTCCGTTGTCGTAACCGACCCGTCCGCTGGGATGGTGCAGGTCGCACGGCAGCGAATCCAGGCGGCCGGGCTCAGCGACCGCCTACGCGCCGTCCAGGCGGACCTGACGATGGACCGGCTCGATGGGCACTACGACCTGGCATGGAGCTCGATGGCGTTGCACCACGTTCAGGACCTGGATCGACTGTTGCGGTCCGTGGCTGGGCTACTGATCGACGGTGGTCGGCTGTTCATCGCGGACCTTGACGCGGATCCCGACGGCGCCTTCCACGCCGACAAGGTCGACTTTGACGGACATCACGGATTCGACAGGCAACGCCTTGCCGAGCAGTTAGCCCGCGCCGGGTTCGGTGACGTCAGCTTCGTCGACGCCACGACCATCCTCAAGGGTGACCGCGAGTTTGGCGTATTCCTGTGCACGGCGACCAAGGTGCACGAGCCCAGCGGAGATCGCTGAGGGGGACGAGACGTCCGGCATGCCCACGATCCCGGGCCGCACCGCGGGTGCTGGGCGAAGGCCGCGCGATGCCCCATTCACCGACGGGGCCCGCTCACGCCCCGGCAGGAGCCCCGTCACGCGGCGACGGCGGCGAGGACGGGGTTGTGGTCGGCCGGCACGAGCTCGTCCTCGCGCACCGGCCCAGGCGGCGTGCCCTGGCCGAAGGGCGAGCCGCCAAGCGACTCCCGGCCATGCGGCTCGGCCCAGCCGGATAGATCCGGACCCGCGGGCACGATGCCGGTCGGGTTGATGTCGCGGTGGACGACGTAGTAGTGCGCCTTGATGTGCGTGAAGTCGATGGTGTCGCCGAAGCCGGGAGTCTGGAACAGGTCGCGCGCGTAGCCCCACAGGGCCGGCATCTCGATCAGCTTGTTGCGGTTGCACTTGAAGTGCCCGTGGTAGACGGGATCGAAGCGGGCGAGCGTGGTGAAGAGGCGGACGTCTGCCTCGGTGATGGTGTCACCGACGAGGTAGCGGTGGGTCGTCAGGTGCTCCTCGAGCCAGTCCAGCCGGTCGAAGAGCCGCTCGTAGGCCGCGTCGTAGGCGTCCTGCGTGCCGGCGAACCCGCAGCGGTAGACCCCGTTGTTGACCTCGGTGTAGATCGGCTTCGAGATCGCCTCGATCTCCTCGCGCAGCGCCTCCGGGTAGAGGTCGGGGGCGCCGTCCCGGTGGAAGTCGCGCCACTCCGTCTCGAGGTCGACGGTGATCTGCTTGAAGTCGTTAGTGACGACGGCGCCGGACGGGATGTCGACGATGGCCGGCACGGTGATGCCCCGCGAGTAGCCGGGGAAGCGGCGGAAGTAGGCGTCCTGGATCCGGGGGATGCCGAGCACCGGGTCGACCCCGCCCGGGTCGAGGTCGAAGGTCCATGAGCGCTTGTCGTGAGTGGGACCACAGACGCCCATCGACAGGGCGTCCTCGAGCCCGAGCAGCCGGCGCACGATGATGGTCCGGTTGGCCCATGGGCACGCCCGGGAGACGATCAGGCGGTAGCGGCCCGCCTGGACGGGATAGCCGTCGCGGCCGTCCACGGTGATCCGCGTCGGGATGTAATTCGTGTCGCGCTCGAACGACGGTTCGACATAGGTGCCCTGCTCTGCACTCATGTCGGCAGCCTAATCCGCCGTATGCCGCAGGGACCGGCGTGCGCTGCGGCGAACCCGTCGACCCGCTGGTGGAGGTCAGACGACAGAGGGAGACAATGGGTGTCATGCGCGCTTGCGGTGGTGGTCGAGCGGATGGCTGAGCTGCGAGCGGTCACCCCCGACCGGGTTGCCGACCTGCTGTCCGGCTGCGCTCCCTGCACCTTCTGGCAGACCCTGCCGTCGAACGGTCATGTTTCCGCGGACGACCCGCTCGAGACCCTGGCCGACTGGGTGGCGCGGGTCGGGTCCGACTGGGGACCGCCCGGGCGGATCGCCTACGTCGACGGTGAGCCGGCCGGCTACGTCCTCGTCGCCCCGGCGCGGCACGTGCCCCGTCTCGCCGCCTTCCCCACGGCGCCCGCCGACCCGGCGACGGTCATGCTCCTCACCGCTGCGGTGCCGAGGCGCAACCCCGGTACGGCGCTGCGTAAGGCGCTCGTGCAGGCGGCGGCCAAGGAGGCCGCCCGTCACCGAGCCCGAGCGATTGAGGCGATCGGCGCGCGCGCGCTCGCCAGGGCCCCGCACGGCTGCGTCCTGCAGGTGCCGTTCCTCGAGGAGGTGGGCTTCCGCGTCGAACGCGAGCACCCGGCATACCCGCGGCTGCGCATGGATCTGCGCACGGCCCTCACGGTGCGCGAGGAGGCGGCCGAGCTGCTCTCGCGCGCGTTGGCCCGCGTCCCGGGGATGCGGCCGGTGCCGCAGGGCCCGCCGGACGGCGCGACGCGAGCCCGCTCGACGAGCTGACCGTCGCCAGACCTCACGACTCAGGGCGCTGGTCGTCACCCGTGCCCGGCGGCGCGCACCTCCTCGAGGTGCCGGCGCAGGTCGTCGAGGCGCAGGACGCCGGTGCGGGTCGTGTCCGCCTCACCGAGATACATCCGCTGCAGCGCCACGACGACGCCTTCGGCGATCCGGTCGCGCGTGTGAGCCTCGGCGAGCCGGGCGGCGTCGAGCGGATGGCTGAGGTAGCCGAAGTCGAGGCGGACGGCGGGCATCCGGGTGCGCCGCAGCAGCGCCCAGGTGCGTGGGTGCGTGCGGCAGTCGGTGAGGCCGGTGCGCGCGACCACCTCGCGCAGGAGCAGGTCGGCGAAACGCTCGCCGATCGTCGACCAGCCGCCTTGGTCGGCACCCCGGTCGGCATGGCCGTAGAAGAACGTCGCGACCCCGTGGGCCGGGCCGTTCGTCGCGTGGTCGCAGTGCAGGCTGAGCAGCAGGTCGGCCCCGCACGAGTTGGCGAAGGCGGCCCGGTCCTCGTCGGACCCGGCGTCCGTCAGCTCCGTGCGGGTGAACACGACGTTGACCCCGTGGGCGGACAGGCGCCCCTCGACGCGGCGGGCGACGTCGAGAGCGAGGTCAGCCTCGGTGAGGCCGCCCGCGACGGCCCCCGCGACGGCTCCCGCGTCGCCGCCGCCGTGGCCGGGGTCGAGGACGATGGTGCGCCCGGTGAGGCTGTGCCCGCTGCGCCGGATGTGCTCGCGCTCCCGAAGCGCGTTGGCCGAGCCGCCCGTGATGCTGCGCCCGAGGCCAGCGAAGGCACGCATGGTCTCCGGGCCGACGGTCCCGTCGGGCACGAGCCCGACGGCGGTCTGGAAGGCGCACACCGCGGCCTCGGTCTCGGGGCCGAAGATGCCGTCCACCTTGCCGGGGCGGAAGCCGAGCTGGACGAGGCGCTCCTGCAGCTGGCCGACGTCGTCGCCCTCGAGGAAGTACTCGGGAATGAAGCGCAGGACGCGGTCGCCGAGCGCCCACCTCGAGCCGTCGAGCACGGCATACGTCGCCCGTCCGACGATGCCGTCGACGAGCAGCCCACGGCGCTGCTGGAAGGACTTCACCGCGGTCTCGACACGCTCGTCGAAGAGTGCGGTGGCCCGGTCCGGTCCCGCCTGGGCGGCGTCGGGGGCGAGGTCGCCGCTTCGGACGAGGCGGTCCCGCACGTCGGCCACGGCGGGTCCGGAGTCGCCGCGACGGAGCACGACGGACGGCTGTGGCGTCATGCTGGGTCTCCTTCCGGGGCGCGGCTGGGGCCTCTTCCACCCGGCGCAGGCCCGGACGAATGGGTGCTGCGGGCGCAGACGGGAGCCGGACGATGCACAGCGTAGTACGCGGAGGGGGCGGGCCCGCGGCACGCGGACCCGCCCCCTCGGTGGTGTTGCGGGGCCGTGCTAGGAGATGAAGTCGGCGAGCTCGCGCAGCAGCTTGGGCTTGGGGTGGGCGCCGACGATGGTCTTGACGACCTCGCCCTTGACATAGACGTTGAGCGTCGGGATCGACACGACGCCGTACTGCGCCGGGGTGGCCGGGTTGGCGTCCGTGTCGAGCTTGACGATGGTCAGCTGGTCGCCGTGCTGGGCGCTGATCTCCTCGAGGATGGGCGCCACCTTGCGGCAGGGCCCGCACCACTCCGCCCAGAAGTCCACGAGCACCGGCTTGTCGCTCATGAGGACGTCGTCGGCGAAGGCGGCGTCGGTCGTTTCCTTGATCTGTCCCATGGAGGTCCTCTTCCGAAGGTGCTGTTGCGGGTGGTGGGCGGGCCGGGCGGGGGCGCCGGCCGGGTCTATCGGGTCAGGTCGATGGGCTCAGGCCGATCTGGTCGATCGGGCTGCGGGCGGTCAGACGGGTGCCGTCTGGGCGGCGACGGCGTCGGCGAGCTCGCTGGCGCCCGACGTCACCTGCTCCAGGGCGGCGAGGTAACGCTCCGCGTCGAGGGCGGCCGCGCAGCCGGAGCCGGCGGCGGTGACGGCCTGGCGGTAGGTGTGGTCGACGAGGTCGCCGCAGGCGAAGACACCGGGCACGTTGGTGCGGGTGGAGCGACCCTCGACGAGCACGTAGCCCGCCTCGTCCAGCTCGACGACTCCCTTGACGAGCTCGTTGCGCGGGTCGTGCCCGATGGCGACGAAGAGGCCGGTGACGGGCAGCTCGCGCGTCGCGCCGGTCCGGGGGTCGGTGAGGGTCACGCCGGTGACCTTGTCCTCGCCGGAGATGCCGGTGACGGTGGAGTTCCACGCGAAGCGGATCTTGTCGTTGGTCAGGGCCCGCTCGGCCATGATCTTGCTGGCCCGCAGGGTGTCGCGCCGGTGGATGATCGTCACCGACCGGGCGAACTTGGTCAGGAACGTCGCCTCCTCGACGGCGGAGTCGCCGCCGCCGACGACGGCGATGTCCTGGTCGCGGAAGAAGAACCCGTCGCAGGTGGCGCACCAGGACACCCCGCGGCCGGAGAGCCGCTTCTCGTCCGGCAGGCCGAGCTCGCGGTAGGCGGAGCCCATCGCGAGGATCACGGCGTGGGCGCGATGGACGTTGCCCGCGCCGTCGGTGACGGTCTTGACGTCGCCCTCGAGGTCGACCGCGGTGGCGTCGTCGGTGACGAGCTCGGCGCCGAAGCGCTCCGCCTGGGCGCGCATGTTGTCCATGAGGTCCGGGCCCATGATGGCGTCGCGGAAGCCGGGGAAGTTCTCGACCTCGGTCGTGTTCATCAGGGCGCCGCCGGCCGTGACGGCGCCCTCCAGCACGAGCGGGCGCAGGTTGGCGCGGGCGGCGTAGACGGCAGCGGTGTAGCCGGCCGGGCCGGACCCGATGATGATGACGTGGCGGACGTCCTCGGACATAGAGAAACTCCCGGGCAGGGTCGGAACGGGTGCTGTTGGCTCAACCGATCCTAGGCGGTCGTTGTTCCCGGGGCCGTCGCGCGGCGCCCCGGGCCGGGCCGTCCGCCGCCCCCGCCGCCGGACTCCGCTGCGGTCAGGGCAGGGGAACCGGCCCGGCGAGCACGGCCGGGTCGCCGGTGGTGCACCGGCGCTGCACCGCGTATGCCGTGGATCGCGCCGAGGCGCCGGACCCCCGGGTCACCACGACGACGGCGGCCGGTGCCCCGGCATACGTCGCGAGGTCGGCCACCACGGAGTCCGCGCTGCGTTCGCCGAGTGCGTGCAGGCAGCTCGTGAGCCCGATCCGGGTGGCGATGGGCCCGAGCGCGGGCGCCTCGGCCGCGCCGTCGCGGAGGGCGGCCGGCGGCGCCGTGAGCAGGCGGGCGGCCCGCGCGGCGAGGGTGCCCCCGTCGTAGGCCGTCCGGCTGACCGTGATGGTGACCCGCGGCGGGGTCGGCGGGGAGGAGGCCGCCGAGGTGCCCGTCGGCGTGCCCGCCGCCGTGCTGCCCGGCTGGCGGGCGGGGGGCGAACCCACGGCCGCGGTGGCGTCCACGGGGCCGCGGCTGGCCTGCAGGGCAGAGCCGCCGGCGACCACGACCACGGCGGCCGCCGCGACGGCGGCGGCGGCATAGAGCGGGCGGGAGCGCGGGCGCTGGCCGCCCGGGGTGGCACGCATCCATCTCTGCTCGTCAGGGACGCCGAGCCCCCACGGCGTGGCCGCTCGGGCGGTCCCTCGGAGGGGGCCGGACGCGATGCGGAGCCGGGCCTGCTCGGTGATCGCCGCCTCGATCCGCTCGGCCACGTCGGCCGGCATCGGCCCGACGTCCCCAGTGGTCGCGTGCGCGCGAAGCAGCCTGCGGACCCGGCTCTCGACGGCCGGGTCGAGCAGCGGTTCCCCGGAGCTGCGCGAGGTGCCTCCCGAGAGGTCTGCCGGATCGTCCACGGCGTCCGCCTCCTGTCGTCTCCTGGGTCGCTGCGGTGCTGCCGCCCTGCTCCTCCTGCGCTCGGGATGGGACGCCTCCGGAGGGTGGATCGGTTCCCGTGACCCGGGCGGTGCCGCGAGCGTCATCGCGGCGCTCGCGACCGGTCCGCGCGCACGTCGAGCAGGGCGGCGAGGGCCGCGCGTCCGCGGGAGCACCGGGACTTGACCGTCCCCTCTGCGACCCCGAGGATCGCGGCCGCCTCCGCCACCGGCACCGCGTGCATGTCCACGAGGACGATCGCCGCCCGCTGACCCTCCGGGAGCCGGGCGAGCGCCTCGTGGACGTCGAGCCGCTCGTCCGTCCGGGCATGCTCGTCGTGGCGGTCGGCCAGCTCACGCTCCGGCAGCGGACTCGTGGGCCGTTGGCGCCGGAGCCGGTCCAGGCACGCGTTGACGACGATCCGGTGCAGCCACGTCGTCACCGCAGCCTCCCCGCGGAAGGAGTCGGCGCGGCGGAAGGCCGAGAGGAAGCCGTCCTGCAGCGCGTCGGCGGCCACCTCCGGGTCGCGGCAGATGCGCAGTGCCACCGCCCACATCCGGTCTCGGTGTCGGCGGAAGAGCTCGCCGAAGGCGGCCGGGTCGCCGGCGCAGTGCAGCCGCAGCAGCTCGGCGTCGCCCGGCTCGACGGCCGAGGTCGGGGGCAGGGGTGGGTCGGAGGGGGCGTGCGACGGCACGCTCAGCGCACCGCCACGTCCGCGATCTGGGCGCGGAAGTGGTTGGCCGACTCGGCCGGCGCCGGCTTGGTCACCCAGACGAGCAGCTTGGTCGCCGGCTTCAGGCCCGGGGGCGCGGTGAGGGTGACCGGTCCGGCCTTGCCGGTGGTCGCGCCGACCTGCTGGGCGCCCTCGAGGCTGGCCGTGTCGGCGGCATACACCGTGACGTCCTGGGGGGCCGGCAGGGTGAGCAGCACCTCGCGGATGGTGGCGGCCGACCCGAGGTCGAGGACGAGACCCACGCCGGCCTTCTTGCCGTTGTAGGTGTCGGTGCCATACCACCGGGAGCGCCAGACGGTCTCGGGCTTGCCGTCGACCGCGAGCGGCGCGATGCCGTCGGCCTCCGTGTTGTCCTCCTGCGGGTCGAAGCCCTTGGCCGACACGACCGCGATGGGGCCGGCCGGCGGAGTGCTCGCCGGCGGAGCCGGAGTGGTCGTGCTGGGGACCGGGGTGGTGGTGGGCCGCGGCGACGTGACGGTCACGGTGGGCCGGGCGGCGCCCGTGGGGTCGTGCTGGCCGATGCGGGTGACGTTCTGCACGCCGATGACGAGCGCGACGAGGACGAGGGCGGCGACGATGGCGAGGGCGATGCGCGACTGCGTGCCCGAAGGGCCCTCCGGGGCGGGGGCGGCGATCAGCGGGACGGGCGGCTCGAGCTCCTCGACCGGCGACTCCTCGAGGGCGTCCGTGAGGGCGATGTCCTCGCCGTCGAAGCGGTCGTGCACGGCGCGGCGCTCGGCCGCGCGAGCGGCGGCCCGGTCGGCGGCCGCCCGGGCGAACGAGCCGACCTTGTCCCCGATCGCGCCGGCCACCCCGGCGGCGGCCGCGCCCGCCGCCGCACCGGCCGCGGCGATGGCGGCACCCGGGTGCTTCTCGGGGTGCTCGGCCGGGCCGGTCGGCGCGCTGGCCGTGGCTGCGCCGCCCGCCGCGGAGGCGCCGACGACCGGCAGGACCCTCGTCGCCCCGGGTGGCGGCACCGCGAGGGTCGGTTCGGCAGGCCGTGCGGTCGCGCGCAGCCCGATGCCGGCAGACGCCTCCGACGTCGGCGGACCGGCCGGCCATGGGGCGATCTGGACGGCCAGGTCACCCGGGGACACGGGGCCGCTGTCCTCGTTGAGGGTCAGCCGGCAGAGCAGGTCGAGGTCGGCCGGCACCCCCACGGCGATCTCCGACGGTGCGGCCACGCCGCCGACGATGCTCGGCGCCGGCTCGAGACCGACCCGCTGAGGGCTGCGACCACGCTCGGAGACCGCCTGGGGCCAGCGGCCGGTGAGACCGGCATACGCGAGCTTGACCAGGCCCACGGCGTCGACGCGGGAGGCGCGCCCGTCGGACGCGATCTCGGTGTCGGTCAGGGCGGCCTCGGTCGCGAGCCCCCGGACCTTGACCTCCCCACCCGGCATCCGCACGAGGGACGACGGGGAGAGGGCGAGGTGGTGCAGGCCGCGGTGCCGGGCCTTCTCGAGCGCCGTCGCGGACTCGCCGACGAGCCGGCGCACCTCGTCGGCGGGCAGGCCCCCGCCCTGGAGCAGGTGGGACAGCGGCTGGCCACCGGTGAGCGGCTCCTCGACGATGAACGACACGCCCCCGTCTGAACCCACGTCGAGGACCCGGACCAGCCGCTGGTCCTCGACCCCGGCAGCGCGCCGGGCGGCGTCGAGGGTGGCCGCCGCCACCTGTGAGTCGGTGGAGAAGCACACGAGCACGACGTCACGCTCGAGGGTCGTGTCAGTGGCCCGCCAGCGCTCGTGGAAGGTCCCTTCCGACGTGCGGAGGGCGACGGCATACCGCCCCGCGAGTACCGACCCCGGACCGACCCCGTGCATGCGAACCCCTTGCTGCGTGTTCCTGTCGCCATCCTAGGGCGAGTGCGAATCGATCCCCGCGTGGTGATCGACCGGGCCGCCGGGCCGGGCCTCGACCCGGCCGATCTCGTCGATGCGCGACGTTCCGCGCAGCACGGTGCGCACGATGCCGGCGATGACGACCAGGCCCGCGATGATCCCGCCGATCCAGTAGATCTGGGCGTCGAGCGGGTTGGCGGCGACGGGGATCGTCGCCGGCTGGCCGATGGGCGTCCCGTCCGCGGTGGTGAGGAAGGCGCGGATGTCCGCCTGCCCCGCCGCGACCGCCCGCACCGGCACGGTGACCGTCGTCTTGGACCCCGGCCCGACGGAGATGGCGGCCGGCTGCTCGAGGACCTGCATCCGGAGGTTCGTGGGGGCGAGCACGAGCCGGATCCCTTCGACGGTGAAGTCCAGGCCGTTCTCCACCGTCACCTGCAGGTTGCCGTGCTCGGCCAGGAAGTTGACGCTGCGCACCACGACCTTGAGCGCGCTCGTCGACGCGGCGATCTCGGCGGCGACGGACGAGCGCAGCTCCAGCCACGACCTCGGCCGGTAGCGCCACCGCGTGCTCGCCAGCTCGTCGAGCAGCGCGCCGTAGGTGTCCGCGAAGGCGGCGCCGTCGCGCAGGACCGTGGCCACCCGCAGCACCGTCTGGCGATCGGCGGCCATCTGGCCGAGCCGGGACGGGGTGAGGGCCGGCGCCGGCGCCGCCGGGGTGGGGGTGGTGGCGGGCGTCTGCTGCGCGAACGCCGGCTCCTGGGGCGCGTCGAGCAGGCGGGACGCGTCGAGCACCGTGAGCCACGGCGCCCTCGTCGCCACGAGGAAGGCCTGCAGGCCGGCCGGGTCCGGGTCCCAGTTGCGAGGCGCGGCGAGCAGCAGCGTGCGCGGTGTGCCGGGGCGCTCCCCGAGCAGGGCGAGCGTCTCTGCGAGGTAGCGCTGGGTGCGCTGCGCCGGAGAGGCGTCGCCCCGGCTCGGCAGGAGGGCGGACAGGCGCGGGTCCCAGGCGAGGAGCGGGGTGCCGCCGGAGGCGAGCCGGCGGGCGGAGGGGGTGTATGCCGCCGTCGCCGTGATGGCCGCGGCGTTGACGAGGATGGCCGCAGGCTGGGCACCCGGCGTGCCGGCGAGCATCGTGCGCAGCCCGGCCTCCCGGCCCGGGGGAAGCAGCCCGTCGGCCGGCCACAGCACGTCGGAGCGCACCGACCGGCCGAGTGTGGCGCCGACGGCCTGCGCTCGCCCCACGAGGTCGCGGACCAGGGGATCGGTCGGGTCGATGCCCACCGTGGCTGCGAGGTCGGCATCGGCATACGGCAGGGCCCAGACGTCGCGACCGGCGAGGCCTGCAGCGAGGCTCGCGGCCAACCGCGTGATGGTCGCGTCGACGACGCCGCCGGGGGTGGCCGGCTCCGTCGGCGTCGGCGTCGGGGTGGCGGGGGCCGGTCCGCTCTGGTCCGGCGCCGGGGACGAAGGGGTCGGCGAGGAGGGGGTCGGGGACGAGGGCGCCGGGCCGCTCGCGGCGGGCGGCGTGGTGGGCGGCGTGGTGGTGGCGGCCGGTGACGCCCGGCCGGGGGTCGGGGCGAGGACCGCTGGGTCGACGGCGAAGGTCACCGGCTGGCCACGCGTGCCGTCGAGGATGCGCTGCAGCCGGGACGCCGGACCGACAGCGGACTCCCACGCGGCGACCCGCGCCGTGCCGTCGGCCGCGAAGAGGGCGGTGTCGGGGTCGAGGGTGAGCGGCACGACCGTCGCGACGGAGAGCGGTTCGTACTCCTTGCGGGCGTGCCAGGCGAGAAAGGTCCGTGTGACCCCGACCGGGTCCGCCTGCCCGGCGGCCGATACCTCCAGGGCGACCGGCAGCGCGGCGAAGGGCGCGGCCGGGTGCACCGCCCCTCGGCCGAGGCGCAGGGTGAAGGCGCCGCGGCCACCGGCCGGCAGGTCGGCGACGGCGGCCGTGGCGAGCACCGCGCCGGCGGCGGCACCGTTGCCCGTGGCCCAGGCCTCGACGGCCTCCCGCGTGTCGAGGCCGGCACGGCCCTGGACCAGGCGCACGCGCACGCCGGTGAGCGGGGCGGAGGCGGGCGCGGTGACGCTGCCCGTGATGGTCACCGGGTCCCCGGGCGTCACGACGGCCGGCGACACGGAGGAGAGGGAGACGACCACGCGGTCCGCGGCCGGGGTGGCCGCGGGTGCCGTTCCGGAGAGGGCGCGCGGCGCCTTCCCGGCCGGCGGGCCGGCGGCCGCCGTGGTGGCGGTCAGGGCGCCGGCGGCGACGACGAGTCCCCCGCAGAGGGTGGCGACGAGGCGGGCTGCCGCGCGACGCCACCGCCGAGCCCTCACGCAGTGCCTGCCAGCCGGTTCCACGCCGCCTGGGCGATGCGGCGCTCGTTGGGGAAGGTGAGGCGGCGATGGACCTCGTCGAGCCGGATCCACGCCACGTCGATGGCCTCGTGGTCGGGGTCGTTGTCGATGCTCAGCTCGCCGCCGGTGGCTTCGAGGAGGTAGTGGTGGACGTATTTGTGCACGCGCTTGGTCGACGTCGCGAACCAGTAGTCGATGGTGCCGAGCTCGATGAGCACGCGTCCCTCGATGCCGGTCTCCTCGGCCACCTCGCGCGCGGCGGTCTCGACGAGCGTCTCCCCGGGTTCGACGTGGCCCTTGGGCAGGCACCACTCGATCCGGCCTGCGCGGTTGCGCCGCGCGATGATGGCGATGAGCGCGCACCCGTCCTGGATGTCGACGACGATGCCGCCCGCGGAGCGCTCCTCGACGGCGGGCAGCCGCCGGCCCGGGACGGGCCCGGGGACGGTCTGCGCGCTCACATCGCCACCATAGCCAGTTCCCCTTGGATTCCCTGGGTGCGCGGGACGCACCCCTGACCGGGTGGCCAGCCCGTATGCCGCCGGGCGCGGCGACGTACCCCCGGGCTCGGCGGCATACGGTCCGGGCTCGGCGGCATACGGTCCGGGCGCGGCGGCATACGGTCCGCGGCCCTCGTCGCCGGGCGGCCCACGTCCGAGGGTCGCCTAGGCTGGTCCGGTGCCCGACCGTCCCGTCCTGACGCAGCCCGACGCGAACCAGCTCCCGCTCCTGCGGGCGGCTGTGGCGCAGCTGGCCCCGGTGCTTCCTCTGCTGCAGGAGCTCGGTGAGCTGTTCACCCGGGCCGGGCACGAGCTGGCGCTCGTGGGGGGGCCGGTGCGCGACGCCTTCCTCGGGCGGGTGCCGCCCGACCTCGACTTCACGACCGACGCGAGCCCCGACGAGATCCTGGCCGTGGCGGCGAGGTGGGCCGACGCCCACTGGGACATCGGGCGCGCCTTCGGCACGATCGGGCTGCGCAAGGGCACCAGGCTGCTCGAGATCACGACCTACCGGGCCGACGTCTATGACCGGGCCTCGCGCAAGCCCGAGGTGATGTTCGGTGACACGCTCGAGGGCGACCTCGTGCGACGTGACTTCACCGTCAACGCGATGGCCCTGCGGCTGCCGTCGCTCGAGTTCGTCGACGTGCACGGCGGGCTGGCCGACCTCGCGGGGCGTCGGCTGCGCACACCGGCGCCGCCCGAGGAGTCCTTCGGCGACGACCCGCTCCGGATGCTGCGGGCGGCGCGGTTCGCGGCGCGGCTCGGCTTCGAGGTGGCGCCGGAGGTGCGGGCCGCCATGGTGGACCAGGCGCCGTCGCTGGGGATCGTCTCAGCGGAGCGGATCCGGGACGAGTTCGAGAAGCTGCTCCTCGCACCCCGGCCGCGGGCCGGCCTCACCCTCCTCGTCGACACGGGCCTCGCCGACGTCTTCCTGCCCGAGCTGCCGGCGCTGCGCCTCGAGGTGGACGAGCACCACCGGCACAAGGACGTCTACGAGCACTCCCTCATCGTGCTCGAGCAGGCCATCGCGCTCGAGGGCCCGGCCGGCGGACCCCCCGAGTCGGTGCCCGGCCCCGACATCGTGCTGCGCCTGGCGGCGCTGCTGCACGACATCGGCAAGCCGGCCACCCGCCGCTTCGAGGCCGGCGGGGGCGTCTCGTTCCACCACCACGAGCTGGTCGGTGCCAAGCTCGCCGCGAAGCGGCTCAAGGCGCTGCGGTTCGACAAGGGGACGGTGGGGCAGGTGGCCCGGCTCGTCGAGCTGCACCTGCGCTTCCACGGCTACGGCGAGGGCCAGTGGACCGACTCCGCGGTGCGGCGCTACGTGACCGACGCGGGGCCGCTGCTGCCCCGGCTGCACCGGCTCACCCGCAGCGACTGCACGACCCGCAACGTCCGCAAGGCCCAGCGGCTGGCCCGCGCCTACGACGACCTCGAGGCCCGGATCGAGCGGCTGGCGGCCGAGGAGGAGCTGGCCGCGGTCCGGCCGGAGCTCGACGGTCACGAGATCGCCGAGACCTTGGGCATCCGGCCCGGGCCCGTGCTCGGGGAGGCCTACCGGTTCCTCCTCGGGGTGCGCCTCGACGACGGCCTGCTCGGCAAGGAGGCGGCCCGGGAGCGGCTGCTCGCCTGGTGGGCCGAGCGCGGCTGACCGGGGACGGACCTTGGAACTGACCGGTCCCTGAGTGTCGCTGCCTGTCGTGGCCCGGGCGCGTCGGGTCGCTGGTTGGATGGGCCCATGGACGAGCAGGCCGTCGTGCCCGAGGCGGGGGTGGCCACCGACGTCGGCCGGGTGCGCGCGCACAACGAGGACAGTGCCCGAGCCGTCGGCACGGTTTTCGTCGTGGCCGACGGGATGGGCGGGCACGCCGCTGGGGAGGTGGCCAGTGCGATCGCCGTCGACACCCTCGCCGAGCTCGCCGATCGGCCGTCCGTGCGGGTCGAGGATGTGGTGCGGCAGGTGGTGGAGGCCAACCACCGGATCCTTGCCTCCGCCGCGGACCACCCCGAGCAGGAGGGCATGGCCACCACCCTGACGGGTCTTGCCTGCGTCGAGGTGGACGGCGAGCCGCGGTGGGCGGTGTTCAACCTGGGCGACTCGCGCGTCTACCAGTGGTCCGACGGCACGCTGGCCCAGGTCAGCGTCGACCACTCGGAGGTGCAGGAGCTGGTGGACCTCGGCCTGCTGACACCCGAGGAGGCTGCCGTCCACCCGGCGCGGAACATCGTCACGCGGTCCCTCGGCCGAGAGCCGATGGGCGAGGTCGACGTATGGCTGCTCCAGCCCGCGAGCGGCGCGCGCTTCCTGCTGTGCAGCGACGGGCTGTCCAACGAGCTGTCTGCGGACGAGCTTGCCGCCGTGCTCCGGGAGTGCCCCGACCCGGGCCGGGCCGCCGCCGAGCTCGTCGCGCGAGCCGTCGCCGCAGGCGGCCGGGACAACGCCACGGCGGTCGTGGTCAACCTGCCCTGAGCGAGGCGGCCCCCGGCGGTCAGGTGATGACGGCCAGCACGTCGCCCTCCTGGACGACGTCGCCGACGTGCACCTTGACGGCGCTGACCGTGCCCGGCCTCTCGGCGAGCACGGGGATCTCCATCTTCATCGACTCGAGCAGGGCGACCTCGTCGCCCGCCTCGACCCGGTCGCCCACCGCGACGGACACGCCGATGACGTTGGCGACCAGATCGGAGACGACTTCCTGTGACATGGACGTCACCCTAGCCGCGCGCGTGATCTACCGGCGCGTACGCCCTCCCCGCACGTCGAGTGGCCACTTGCGCACGCCCCCCGACTGTCGAGTGGCCACTTGCGCACGCCCCAAAGTGTCGAGTGGCCACTTGCGCACGGCCCGGACTGTCGAGTGGCCACTTGCGCACGGACTTGGTTGCACGGAAATGGCCACTCGACGGGGTGGTTGCACGGAAGTGGCCACTCGACTGGGAGGAGGGTGCACGGAAGTGGCCACTCGACTGGTGGGGGGTCGCCCCCCGGTGATCAGCGCGGTGCGGAGGTGTAACGCAGGTAGGGCCGGACCTCCTCGACGTCTTCGCCGAACCGGGCCCGGGCGTCCTCCGTGGACAGGGCGGGAGCGACGATGACGCGCTGACCGTCCTTCCAGTCCGCCGGGGTCGAGAACGGGCCGCGGTCGGTCAGCTGCAGCGCGTCCACTGCCCGCAGCACCTCGTCGAAGTTGCGACCGACGCTCTTGGGGTAGGTCAGCGTGAGGCGCACGGTGTTCTTGGGGTCGACGACGAAGACCGACCGCACTCCGGAGGTGTCCCCCTCGCCCGGGTGGATCATGTCGTAGAGCTCGGACACGCGCCGGGACTCGTCGGCGATGATCGGGTAGCCGACCGCGGCGCCGCCGACCTGCTCGATGTCACCCTTCCATGCCTGGTGGTCCGTCAGCCCGTCGACCGACACGGCGAGGACCTTGACGCCACGGCGCTCCCACTCGTCGCGCAGCGCGGCGACGCGGCCGAGCTCGGTGGTGCAGACGGGGGTGAAGTCGGCGGGGTGGCTGAAGAGCACGGCCCAGCTGTCGGCCTTCCAGTCGTGGAAGCTGATCGGGCCCTCGGTGGTCTCGGCCTGGAAGTCGGGCGCGATGTCGCCCAGTCGGGGTGTCGCCATGAATCGGTCCTCTCGCATGCAGGCCAGGTGCAAGGTCGCCGGCCCGGTGTGCCTGACATTGTGCGAGCCGAGCCGCCGATGGCGTTATTGCTGTCCACATGGTGCGACGCCGCGTCAGGACAGCGGTGTGCCGGGGCAGGCGAAGGGCCCCCTCCCGGGCGGGAGGGGGCCCGACGGCATACGGGCGCGGTCGACCCTGCGGTCAGCCCTGCGGTCAGCCCTGCGGTCAGCCCTGCCGTCAGCGAGGCTCGGTGCCGGCGATGAAGGCCTCGAGCTTGGCACGGCCGAGGTCGTCGGGACGCTGCTCGGGCGGGGACTTCATGAGGTAGGACGAGGCCGACAGCAGCGCGCCGCCGATGCCGCGGTCCTTGGCGATCTTCGCGGCGCGGATGGCGTCGATGATGATGCCGGCGGAGTTGGGCGAGTCCCACACCTCGAGCTTGTACTCCAGGTTGAGCGGCACGTCGCCAAAGGCGCGACCCTCGAGGCGGACGTAGGCCCACTTGCGGTCGTCGAGCCACTGGACGTAGTCGGAGGGGCCGATGTGGACGTTGCGGTCCTCGATCTTGCCGCCGAGGGATCCGTGCAGGTTGGACGTCACGGACTGCGTCTTGGACACCTTCTTGGACTCGAGGCGGTCGCGCTCGAGCATGTTCTTGAAGTCCATGTTGCCGCCGACGTTGAGCTGGTAGGTCCGGTCGAGGGCCACGCCGCGGTCCTCGAACAGCTTGGCCATGACCCGGTGCGTGATCGTGGCCCCGACCTGGCTCTTGATGTCGTCGCCGATGACCGGCACGCCCGCTGCCTCGAACTTCGCGGCCCACTCCGGGTCGCTGGCGATGAAGACGGGGAGCGCGTTGACGAAGGCGACCTTTGCGTCGATGGCGCACTGGGCGTAGAACTTGTCGGCCTCCTCGGAACCCACCGGGAGGTAGGAGACGAGGACGTCGACCTGGCGGTCCTTGAGCACCTGCACGACGTCGACCGGCTCGGCGGCCGACTCCTCGATCGTGAGCCGGTAGTACTTGCCGAGGCCGTCGAGGGTGTGCCCCCGCTGGACCTCGACCCCGGTCGTCGGCACGTCGGTGATCTTGATGGTGTTGTTCTCCGAGGCGTTGATGGCCTCGGAGAGGTCCTTGCCGACCTTCTTGTCGTCGACGTCGAAGGCGGCGACGAACTCGACGTCACCGACGTGGTAGTCGCCGAACATCACGTGCATGAGGCCCGGCACGGTGTCGTCGCCCGACACGCCCCGGTAGTACTCGACGCCCTGCACGAGCGAGCTCGCGCAGTTGCCGACGCCGACGATGGCGACGCGGATGGATCCCATGGGTCACTCCTTGGTGTGTGGCTGGGTCTGGAGATTGCTGCCGTATGCCGTGTGCCGGCGTTCGGCGGAGATGAGCTCTTCGAGCCAGCGGACCTCCCGCTCGGCCCGGTCCTCGCCGTGCTGTTGCAGGGCGAGGGTGTAGCTGTCCATGCGCTCACGGCCGCGCAGCGACGCCTCGCGGATCAGGGCAAGCCGCTCCTCGAGGCGCGACCGCCTGCCCTCGAGGATGCGCAGGCGCACCTGCGCCTCGGTCCGTGAGAAGAAGGCGAGCCGCACGTCGAAGTCGTCGTCGTCCCACGACTCCGGTCCCGCACCGGCGACGAGCGCCTGGAAGCGCTCCTTGCCCGCCGCCGTCAGCTCGTAGGCGATCCGCGGCCGCCGGCTCGTCGATGCGCCCGTGTCCGCGTCCGCCGTGCTCGCCGCGAGAAGCCCGGCCTCGACCAGCGCCCGTAGGCACGGGTAGAGCGAGCCGAACGACAGGGCCCGGAAGATGCCGAGCGCCGTGCCGAGCCGCTTGCGCAGCTCGTAGCCGTGCAGCGGCCCGTCGTGGAGCAGGCCCAGCACGGCGAACTCGAGGAGCTGGCCGCGACGTGCGGTGCGGGGGCGAGGCTCCGGGCGGGGCACGGCCCTCCTTTCCGCTGCGCTGTCGGCTCGGCCTGCTGGTGTTCGTCGGACACTACAGGCCAGATATATCGCGACGATACATCGACGCGCCGACGATGCGCGGCGGCATACGGCAGGGCGACGGTTCGGTCTGCACAGGTTCGCCGGTCCATACTGAATGCCGCGGCTCCTCGGCTCAGGGGTCGACACGGAACGGGAGTGGTGGAGTGACTTCAAGCAGCACGGCGGCCCCGGCCACGGACAGGGGCCGCCGGCCCAAGGCACGGCGCACCGGCTGGAGGCGGTGGGCGGTCGGGCTGCTCAAGTGGGGCTCGCTCGCGGCCCTCGTCCTGCTCGTCCTGGGCGCGGCGGCGACGTACCTGGCCTACCAGCGGGTCGGCATACCGCAGCCCAACGAGATGGCCAACGCGCAGGTCTCCATCGTCTACTACGCCGACGGCAAGACCGAGCTGGACCGGCTCGTCGTGGCGGACGGGAACCGGGAGTCGGTGAAGATCTCGGCCGTGCCCAAGGCGGTCCAGTACGCCCACCTCGCCGCCGAGGACCGCTCCTTCTACTCCAACAACGGCGTCTCCCCGGCGGGCATCCTGCGGGCCATCAAGTCCGGCGTCAGCGGCGAACGGCAGGTGGGCGGCTCGACCATCACCCAGCAGTACGTCAAGAACTACTTCCTCAGCCAGGACCGGACCCTGAGCCGGAAGTTCCGCGAGATCCTCATCTCGGTCAAGATCGACGGCCAGCTGAGCAAGGACCAGATCCTCGAGAACTACCTCAACACGATCTACTACGGCCGCGGCGCCTACGGCATCCAGAGCGCGGCGAAGGCCTACTTCAACAAGAGCGTGAGCCAGCTCACCGTCCCCGAGGGGGCGGTGCTCGCGTCGATCATCAACGCCCCGACGCTCTACGACCCAGCCGCCGGCGACAAGGCCCGGACCAACCTCGAGCGGCGCTACGACTACGTCCTCGGTGGCATGGTCGAGGAGGGCTGGCTCACCGCGGCCGAGCGCGCGAAGTATGCCCAGCTGCCGACGATCCAGCCGGTCAAGCGCTCGACCTTCGGCGCCGGCCCCGCGGGGTACATCAGCGCCGAGGTCCGCAAGGAGCTGCTCACCCTGGGCCTGACGGAGGACGACCTCGCCAAGGGCGGCCTGCGGATCACGACGACGGTCGACAAGAAGGCGCAGGACGCGGCGGTCGCCGCCATGGGCAAGGACCTGCCGCAGGGGGTGCGCGGCGGGCTCGTCGCGGTGCGGCCCGGAGACGGGGCCGTCGTGGCGATGTATGCCGGGGCCGACTACGCCAAGAGCCAGCTCAACGCGGCCACGCAGGCGATCCTGCAGGCGGGATCCAACTTCAAGCCCTTCGCCGTCCTCGCCGCCGTCCGCGACGGCATCTCGACGCGCACGAAGTTCGACGGCAACTCGCCCAAGCAGTTCGGCAACGTCACGATCAACAACTTCGGCCAGCGCTCCTACGGTCAGGTCGACATGCGCCGCATGGTGGCCCGGTCGATCAACACGGCGTTCGTCGAGCTCAACGAGCGGGTCGGCCCGGCCAAGACGCGGCAGGCGGCCATCGACGCGGGGATCCCGGCCTCCACGCCGGGGCTGGACGACAGCCTCACCAACGTGCTCGGCAGCTCCGCCCCGCACGTCATCGACATGGCGTCGGCCTACTCGACGATCGCCTCCCAGGGCGTGCGGGCCAAGCCCTACCTGGTCAAGAGCATCACGTCGACCACGAGCGACTACCGGTATGCCGTGAAGCCGACCAGCCAGCGCGCCTTCGACAAGGACGTCACCGCCGACGTGACCGACGCCATGGTGCAGACGGTCCAGCCGGGCGGGACGGCGACCAAGCTGCAGCGGCTCGGGCGCCCCGTCGCGGGCAAGACCGGCACGTCGGAGGAGAACAAGTCCATCTGGTTCTCCGGCTTCGTGCCCCAGCTCGCCGTCTCGGTCGGCATGTACAAGCCGGACGCCCAGGGCAACGCGACGACGATGACCGACAGCGAGGGCTACAACCTCACCGGTGGCACCATCCCGGCGGACATCTTCCTCGACTTCCTCACCCCCGTCCTCGACGGCGTGCCGGTGCTCCAGTTCCCGGAACGCGTCGGTGTGGGCGACCGCCGGATCCCTCCGACGACGACCTACGCGCCGCCGACCACGACGGACCTGCCGAGGACGGACACCCCGTCGACGACCCAGCCGCCGAGCACCCCGGCCACCACCGCGCCGACCTCGACGGCCGGGCCGACCGCCACGACGCCGCCACCCGCGACGACGACGCGCCGGCCGAGGACGACGCCGACGCAGACCCGCACGACCACGGCCCGCTCCGGGCCGCGGCCCCGCCTGACCCCCACCCCCGGCGTGGCGGGCGGCAGTGCGGTGGCCGCACCGGTCCCGACCACGGTGGTCGGGGCCGGCAGCGGATGAAGCCGGGGGTGAGCGCCACCCCGGGCTCCGATCCCGTCGCCACGGCCGCCTCCGAGGTCATCGGCGGCCCACGCGGGCGGTATGCCGCCCAGCGCTCCCTGCCGTGGGTCGTCGTGGCCGCGCTCCTGTCGGCCCTCGCCGCCGTCCCCGTGGGGCTCGGCATTCTTATCCGCGTGCCCTGCATCCGGTCCGGCTGGGTGGGAACCGAGCAGTTCTGGAACGCGTGCTACGCCGACCTGCCGGGCACCTACCGCGACGCCGGCGTGCGGGGCGGCCTCGCGGCATACCTCCAGGGCGGCGCCGGGGCGCCGACGACCGGGCAGCCGCCGCTCACGGGCCTGGTCCTCACCACGGTCGCGAGCCTCGTGCCCGACCAGTCGCAGCTGCCGCAGGCGCTGCGGGACCCCGCGCGGGTCAAGTGGTTCTTCGCCCTGTGGGCCGTGCTGCTCACCGTCGCCCTGCTCGTGACGATCTGGCTGGTGGCGGCGTCGGTGCGGCCGTCCTTCGCGGCGGCGCACGTCGCGTTGTCGCCGGTCGTGGCGCTGACCCTCTTCCTGTCCGCGGACCTCCTCGGCGTCGCGCTCGCCACGGCCGGCATGGTGGCGTGGGGCCGCCGCCGCCTGGTGCTCGCCGGCGTGCTCCTCGGCCTCGCGACGAGCGCGCGCTCCTATCCGGTGCTCATCGTCGTGGCGATCGGCCTGCTCGCCCTGCGGGCTGGGCGGCTGCCGGAGTTCGGGCGGACCATCGGCTGCGCGGCGCTCGTCTTCGGCGCCGTGCTGTCCGGGCTCTTCGTCCTCAACCCGGCGGCGGCCCGCTCCGCCTACCAGGGCTGGGCGTCGGCGGGGCCGGGCTACGGCTCGCCCTGGCTGCTGCCGCAGCTGGGCGGCCACCCGCTGCCGGACGGCGTGGTCACCGGCCTCGCGGTGGCCGGATGGGTGCTCGCGGTGCTCGTCGGGTCGGTGCTCGCCCTCGCGGTGCGGCGGCGGCCGACCGTCGCCGAGGTCTCGCTCGTGATGGTTGCGGTCGTCCTCGTGACCGGCAAGTCCTTTCCCGTGCAGAGCTCGCTGTGGCTCGTGCCGCTCGTGGCGCTGTGCGCCCTGCCCTGGCGGGACCACCTGCTCTGGGCCGGTGCCGAGGCGCTCAACTTCGTCGCCGTGTGGCTGGTCATCGCCGCCACCACGGTGCCGGACCGCGGGCTGCCGAACTCGTGGTACTCCTTCTTCGCCATGGTGCGGCTGACGGCCGTGGGGTGGCTCGTCGTGGCCGTGTGGCTGCGGGCCCGGGCCCGCCTACCTCGGCGCGAGGACGCCGCGGAGCCCGACGAGCTGGCCGGGGTGCTCGCGCGCGAGCCGGATCGCCTGCAGGTCCGCTTCTCGTGAGCCGGTCCTGCGTCGCGTCGGGTTGTCAGGGACGTCGTGGCCTGCATGGGGCGATTCGGCGTATGCCGTGCCGGCCGGTAGTCTGTGCGGGTTCACCGTGTCCGTTGCCCCCTGTGGAGAACGACCGAGCACTGTCGGTCGGATCTGCCACTCTGGACGCGCGAGGCACGGTGGGACGCTTTGCAGCCCTCCTGTCACGGGAAAGACCCGTGACCGCCAAGACCGAAGGAGGTGGGTTACCAGCATGCGTCAGTACGAACTCATGGTCATCCTCGACCCCGACACCGAGGAGCGCACGGTCGCCACGACGATGGACCGGTTCCTCACCGTCGTGAAGAACGACGGTGGCACCGTGGACAAGGTCGACATCTGGGGCCGTCGCCGTCTCGCCTACGACATCAAGAAGAAGTCCGAGGGCATCTACGTCGTCGTCACCATGACGGCGGAGCCGGCCACCGCGCAGGAGCTCGACCGCCAGCTGGGCCTCAGCGAGTCGATCATGCGCACCAAGCTGCTGCGCCCCGGCGCCTGATCCCACCGGACCACCGGACCCTCGTCACACCCTAGGAGGCGACCATGGCAGGCGACACCGTCATCACGATCATCGGCAACCTCACCGCCGACCCGGAGCTGCGTTTCACGCCCTCCGGTGCGGCGGTGGCCAACTTCACCGTGGCCTCGACGCCGCGGCAATTCGACCGCCAGAGCAACGAGTGGAAGGACAGCGAGACGCTGTTCATGCGCTGCTCCGTCTGGCGCGAGGCGGCCGAGAACGTCGCGGAGTCGCTCACGCGCGGCGCCCGGGTGATCGTCGCCGGCCGGCTCAAGTCGCGCTCCTACGAGACGAAGGAAGGCGAGAAGCGCACCGTCGTCGAGCTCGAGGTCGACGAGATCGGCCCGTCGCTGCGCAGCGCCACCGCCAAGGTCAACAAGACCCAGCGCGGCGGTGGAGGCGGCGGCTTCGGCGGCGGTCAGGGTGGCCAGCAGGGCGGCGGCTGGGCCGGCGGCCCCGCGGCTGAGGACCCGTGGGCGACCGGCGGCGGCTCCGGCGGCCCCGGTGGCCCTGGCGGTCAGGGCGCTCCCGGCGGTCAGCAGGGCGGTCAGCAGGGCGGCTGGGGCAACCAGCCGGCCGCGGCTCCGCAGGGTGGCCAGGGCGGGTGGGGCGGATCGGCCCCTTCCTACGACGAGCCGCCGTTCTGATCCGCCGCTGACCGGTCCGCTCGACCGGTTCGCTCGACGCGGCCACGACGCGCTGCCGGCCGGCCCGGCGGCATACGAGACAGATAGAAGAACATCCCATCCCGGGGCACGAACCCCGGGCTCTCACAGAAGGAGAGCACCACGATGGCCAAGCCCGTTGTGCGCAAGCCCAAGAAGAAGGCCAACCCGCTCAAGGCGGCGAAGGTCGAGAACATCGACTACAAGGACACCGCCCTGCTGCGCAAGTTCATCTCCGACCGTGGCAAGATCCGCGCGCGTCGGGTGACCGGCGTGTCCGTCCAGGAGCAGCGGCTCATCGCGACCGCGGTCAAGAACGCCCGCGAGATGGCGCTGCTGCCCTACTCGAGCTCGGCTCGCTGAGCCCGGCCCGGAGAAGGACTGGAGAGGAACATCATGAAGCTCATTCTCACGCAGGAGGTCACCGGTCTCGGTGCCGCCGGTGACATCGTCGAGGTCAAGGACGGCTACGGCCGCAACTTCCTCCTGCCGCGGCGCCTCGCCACGCCGTGGACCAAGGGCGGCCAGAAGCAGGTCGACGCCCTGACCAAGGGCCGTGAGGTCCGCGCGATCAAGGACCTCGACACCGCCAAGGGGATCCGCGGCCAGCTCGAGGCCACCTCGGTCACCGTGCCGGCGAAGGCGGGCCAGTCCGGCCGCCTCTTCGGCGCCGTGAGCAACGCCGACATCGCCGCCGCCGTGAAGGCGGCCGGTGGCCCGGAGCTCGACAAGCGCAAGATCGAGGTCAGGACGCACATCAAGACGACCGGCTCCTACGAGGCGACCGTCCGCCTGCACCCCGACGTCTCGGCCACGCTCAAGTTCGAGGTCGTCCCCGCCTGACGGCGCGCCGACTGCAGCGAGGGGGGCCGGTTCCGCGAGGAATCGGCCCCCTTCATGCTGCCCCGGCCCCGTCGAGTGGCCACTTTCGCGCGCCCCCCGGTCGAGTGGCCACTTTCGCGCGCCCCCCCGGTCGAGTGGCCACTTTCGCGCGCCCGCCCCACCCGCGCCCCCCGGTCGAGTGGCCACTTTCGTCCCACCGCCGTCCACAGGCCTACCTAGGCACACGGCCTTGTCCCCAGGGACCTGGGCAGGCGCCGACAT
>NZ_DASSMH010000030.1:0-14233 GCF_035688975.1 Intrasporangium sp.
CGGCTTCTTCGACGACCTCGTCACGCCCTTCCTCGGCCTCACCCGCGACAACAACCTCCGCCCGGACTCCACGGTCGACAAGCTCGCCGCCCTGCGGCCCGTCTTCGGCACGGGCGCGGGCGCGACGCTGACCGCGGGCAACTCCACCCCGCTGACCGACGGCGCGTCCTCGGTGCTCCTCTCCAGCGAGGAGTGGGCGGCAGAGCACCGCCTGACCCCGCTGGCCTTCCTCATCGACGCGGAGACCGCAGCGGTCGACTACGTCCACGGCGACGAGGGCCTGCTCATGGCTCCCGCGTATGCCGTGCCCCGCCTCCTCGCGCGAAATGGCCTGTCGTTGCAGGACTTCGACTTCTATGAGATCCACGAGGCCTTCGCCGCAACGGTGCTCGCGACGCTCAAGGCGTGGCAGGACGAGGCGTTCTGCCGGGACCGCCTCGGCCGCAGCAGCCCGCTGGGCGACATCGACCGCAGTCGGGTCAACGTCGCCGGCTCGTCCCTGGCAACGGGGCACCCGTTCGCCGCCACGGGAGGCCGCATCCTCGCCACCCTGGCCAAGCTGCTCAAGGAGCACGGCGGTGGGCGCGGGCTCATCTCGATCTGCGCCGCCGGCGGCCAGGGTGTCGTCGCGATCGTGGAGGCCTGACCATGACCGACATCGTCACGACCGTGCTCTCGTCGCGGCTGGCGAGGCGCGTCGGCGTGCCACAGCCGGCCCCGCTCCGCCGCTACGAGCCGGGCGGGCCGCTGTGCGACGGCCCGGTGCTCGTCGCCGGGGGTGGCCGGTTCGCCGCCTCCGTGGAGCGCCTCCTCGACGCGCACGGGGTGCCCCGGGTCACCACCTCGGGCGACGATCAGCCCGTCGGCGCAGTGGTGCTCGACGTCTCCGGCGCGACGGAGCCGAGCGAGCTCGACGTGCTCCGCGCGGTGGGGGCACCAGCGGTCCGGCGGCTGCTGCCCAACGGGCGGGTCGTGCTCGTCGGCACGGAGCCGGCCACCCTGACGGAGGTTGCGGCCGCCGCCACCCAGCGCGCCCTCGAGGGGTTCCTGCGCTCGCTCGGCAAGGAGCTTCGCGCCGGCGCCACGGCCAACCTCGTCGTCGCCCAGGGGGAGGCCCACGACGGCGTGCGGTCCGCCACGGAGTTCCTCCTGTCCGGGCGCTCGGCCTACGTCGACGGCCAGGTGCTGCGCGTGGGCGCGGCGGCCGCGGTCGCCGTTCCCGACCCGTCGGTCCCGCTCGCCGGCAAGGTGGCCGTCGTCACCGGGGCCGCTCGCGGGATCGGCGCCGAGATCGCCGCGGTGCTCGCCCGGGACGGGGCGACCGTGGTCGCCGTCGACGTCCCGGCCGCGGGGGAGTCGCTCGCCCGCGTCGCCAACGACGTGCGCGGCACGGCGCTCCAGCTCGACGTCACCGCCTCCAACGCCGGGCGCACGCTCGTCGAGCACGCCACCTCGCGGCACGGCTCGCTCGACATCGTCGTGCACAACGCCGGGATCACCCGCGACAGGCTCTTCGTCAACCTCGACGAATCGCGTTGGCGCAGTGTGCTGGACGTCAACCTGCGCTCGATCCTTCGCATGAACGACGCGGTCCTCGGGCCGGGCGGGATCCGTGACGACGGCCGCATCGTCTGCCTCGCGTCGGTCTCCGGCATCGCAGGCAACCGGGGCCAGACCAACTACGCCCTGAGCAAGGCGGGCGTCATCGGTCTCGTCGAGGCCCTGGCGCCACAGGTGCGGGCCCGCGGCATCACGGTCAACGCGGTCGCCCCCGGCTTCATCCAGACTGACATGACGGCTCGGATCCCCTTGGCCACGAGGGAGATCGGGCGGCGCATGAACTCACTCCAGCAGGCGGGCCGGCCCCGTGACGTGGCCGAGACGGTCGCCTGGCTGAGCCAGCCGGGCGCGGCTGCCGTCACCGGCCAGGTCGTGCGCGTGTGCGGCCAGAGCCTGCTCGGAGCCTGACCATGACCCGCAGCAGCACCACGTTGCCGGACAGGCGGGCCGAGCGTCACGACGTCCACGTCGACGCGGGGCACGTCGCGCGATACTCCCGGCTCTGCGGCTTCCCGGTCCGGGACGAGCTGCCCATGCCCTACCCCCACCTGCTCGCCTTCCCGCTGCAGCTTCGCCTCCTGGCCCAACGCGACTTCCCGCTCCCGGTGCTCGGTGCCCTCCACGTCAGGGGCTCCATCACCGTCACGAGAGCGCTGCGGCTGCAGGACCCCCTCGACGTGGCGGTGCACGCGCGCGACCTGCGGCCGCACCGCCGGGGCACCCAGGTCGACCTCGTCTCGGAGGTGAGCACCGGGGGCGAGGTGGCCTGGCGCGGTGTCAGCACCTACCTCGCCCGGGGGCCCGAGCACCCCGACGTGCCCGCCGACGACTCTCCGGAGCCCCCACCCGACGCCCCGCCCGCCGGCCCCCGATGGCGGCTGGGCCAGGGGACCGGCCGGGCGTATGCCGCCGTGTCCGGTGACTGGAACCCGATCCACGTGCACCCGCTCGGAGCGCGCGCGTTCGGCTTCCCGTCGGCCATCGCCCACGGCATGTACACCTACGCCCGGGTGCTCGCCGACCTCGCCCCCCGCCTGCCGGCCGAGGGCCTCACGAGCACGGTGTGGTTTCGCAGACCGGTCCCGCTGCCTTCGTCCGTGCGCCTGCGGACCGCCTTCGCACCCGGGCGCACGCTGTCGGTGGTGGAGGCCGAGCGGGGCAGCGCGCGGCACGCCGTCGTCGAGAACACGTGGTGACCCGGCCGGCCCGCACGGCCGGTCGATACGCTTGCCGAGCCGCACCCGGCGGCACCCATTCGCGACCCGCCCGCCTCGGGGGGTCACCACCGCAGAGGAGCACGCACCGTGTCTGCTGAGATCACCGTCACCGTCACCGTCGCCGGGAGCGAGCGATCGGTCTCGGCGCAGACGACGGCCGGTGAGCTGCTCGAGCAGGCCGGCGCCGGAGGGCGGGACATCGTCGTGGCCCGCGTCAACGGCGAGCTGCGCGACCTCTCCCACGTCGTCGCCGACGGGGACGTCGTCGAGCCGGTCTCGGTCGACTCACCGGACGGGCTCGCCGTGCTGCGCCACTCGACCGCACACGTGCTCGCACAGGCCGTCCAGCAGGTCAACCCCGACGCCAAGCTCGGCATCGGCCCACCGATCCGGGACGGGTTCTACTACGACTTCGACGTCGAGACCCCCTTCCACCCCGACGACCTCAAGGCCCTCGAGAAGGCCATGCAGCGGATCATCAACGAGGGCCAGACCTTCGCCCGGAGGGTCGTCACCGAGGAGGAGGCGCTCACCGAGCTCGCCGACGAGCCCTACAAGTGCGAGCTCGTCGGCCTCAAGGGCGCGTCCGGTGAAGCGGCCGGCGAGGCCGCCGAGGGCGCGGACGTCGAGGTCGGTGCCGGCGAGCTGACCATCTACGACAACCTGCGGCGTGACGGCAGCCGGGCCTGGGGCGACCTGTGCCGCGGCCCGCACCTGCCGAGCACCAAGCTCATCGGCAACGCCTTCAGGCTCATGCGGCCCGCGGCGGCATACTGGCGCGGCTCCGAGAAGAACCCCCAGCTCCAGCGGATCTACGGCACCGCCTGGCCCACCAAGGACGAGCTCAAGGCGTATCTCGACCGGCTCGCAGAGGCCGAGCGCCGCGACCATCGCCGCCTCGGCACCGAGCTCGACCTCTACAGCTTCCCCGACGAGCTGGGATCCGGACTCGTCGTCTTCCACCCCAAGGGCGGCGTCATCAAGCGCGAGATGGAGGACTACGTCCGCCGTCGGCACGTCGAGGAGGGCTTCTCCTACGTCGGGACCCCGCACATCTCCAAGGAGGGGCTCTTCCACACCTCGGGGCACCTCCCGTACTACGCGGACACCATGTACCCCCCGATGGACCTCGAGGGCGCCAAGTACCAGCTCAAGGCGATGAGCTGCCCCATGCACAACCTCATCTACCAGTCCCGGGGCCGGTCCTACCGCGAGCTGCCGCTGCGCCTCTTCGAGTTCGGCGGGGTCTACCGCTACGAGAAGTCCGGGGTCGTGCACGGTCTGACCCGCGTGCGGGGCATGACGCAGGACGACTCGCACTCCTACGTCACGGCCGAGCAGGCGCCGGCCGAGATCAGGCACCTGCTCGACTTCGTCCTCGGCCTTCTCAAAGACTTCGGGCTCGACGACTTCTACCTCGAGCTGTCGACGCGCGACACCGAGGGGGAGAAGTCGGCGAAGTTCATCGGCAGCGACGAGCAGTGGGAGGCCGCGACCAAGGTCCTCGAGGAGGTCGCCACGGCATCCGGGCTCGAGCTCGTGCCCGACCCGGGCGGCGCCGCGTTCTACGGGCCGAAGATCTCCGTCCAGGCCCGCGACGCGATCGGCCGCACCTGGCAGATGTCGACGATCCAGTACGACTTCAACCAGCCCGCCCGCTTCGGGCTGGAGTACCAGGCCGCCGACGGCTCCCGCCAGCAGCCGGTCATGATTCACTCGGCCAAGTTCGGCTCGATCGAGCGCTTCCTCGGCGTGCTCGTCGAGCACTACGCCGGCGCCTTCCCCGTGTGGCTCTCGCCGGTCCAGGTCCTCGGGGTGCCGGTCGCGGAGGAGTATGCCGGCTACCTCGGTGACGTCCTCGAGCGGATGCGCGCCCGGGGGGTGCGGGTCGAGCTCGACGCGAGCGACGACCGCTTCCCCAAGAAGATCCGCAACGCGAGCAGGTCCAAGGTGCCGTTCGTGCTCATCGCGGGCGAGGAGGACCGCGCGGCGGGCGCCGTGTCCTTCCGGTTCCGCGACGGCTCGCAGCACAACGGGGTGCCCGTCGAGGAGGCCATCACCCGGGTCGTCGAGGCCATCGAGACGCGGGCCCAGGTTTGACGGGCCCCGACCGGGCACGGTCGGCGTATGCCGCCCGCCATAGGATCGCGGGCATGAGCGAGCACGGGGGCGACGGCGACCCCGTCCGACGGCAGAGCGAGCACGACTTCGCCCGGGTCGAGGACGGGTTCGAGCGGCTGTGGACCCCCCACCGGATGGCCTACATCTCCGGCGAGAAGCCGACCAGCGAGGCGGGCAACGGCTGCCCGTTCTGCTCGGCCCCCGGCAAGCCGGACGCCGAGGGCCTCGTCGTGCACCGGGGCGAGCGCTGCTACGTCGTGATGAACCTCTTCCCCTACAACCCCGGCCACGTCCTCGTGTGCCCCTATCGCCACGTGTCGCTCTACATCGAGCTCGACGACGAGGAGACGCAGGAGTTCACCCTGCTGACCAAGGCGGCCATCCGAGCCCTGCAGGCCGCGTCGGAGCCGCACGGCTTCAACCTCGGCATGAACCAGGGCGCCGTCGCCGGCGCCGGGGTGGCGGCCCACCTGCACCAGCACGTGGTGCCGCGCTGGTCCGGCGACTCCAACTTCCTGCCCATCGTCGGGCAGACCAAGGCGCTGCCCGTGCTGCTCGAGGACACGCGGCGCCTGCTCGTCGACAACTGGCCGGCCGGCTGATCAGTAGGCTGGACGCACCATGCTCAATCGACTGCTCCGGGCGACGATGACCAAGCTCCTTGGCCCGATCGCCTCCCTGCTGCTGCGCCTCGGCGTCAGCCCGGACGTCGTCACGGTCGTGGGAACCCTCGGCGTGTGCGTCGGCGCGCTCGCCTTCTTCCCCCGGGGCCAGCTGTGGGTCGGCGTCCTCGTCATCACCGCCTTCGTCTTCTCCGACACCGTCGACGGCATCATGGCCCGCTCGTCGGGGCGGTCCAACAAGTGGGGCGCCTACCTCGACTCGACGCTCGACCGCGTCGGTGACGCGGCGATCTTCGGTGGCCTCGTCCTCTACTACGCGGGCCCCGGGGACAACCGGCTCCTCGCGGGCCTCGCCCTCGCCTGCCTCATCCTCGGCAGCGTGGTCTCCTACGCCAAGGCCCGCGCCGAGGGCCTCGGCTTCACCGCCGACGTCGGCATCGCCGAGCGCGCCGACCGCCTCGTCGCCGTGCTCGTGACGGCCTTCTTCGCCGACCTGCTCGACTCGACGCTCCTGCTCGGAGTCGTGCTCGCGCTGCTCGCCGTCGCCAGCCTCGTCACCGTCCTGCAACGGATGCTCACCGTGCGACGCCAGGCGCTCGCGGCCGGAGAGGTGGCCCGTTGAGCGCGGCCTCCCTGGTCGAGCGCACCACCGAGACCGTGAGCGTGCTCGGCTTCCGCCTCGGCTGGTCCGCCGTGCGCACGATGCCCGAGCGCGCGGCATACCGCCTCTTCGACCGCATCGCCGACCTCGCGTTCGCGCGTCGCGGCAAGGGGGTCGAACGGCTGCGGGCCAACTACGCCCGGGTCCGGCCGGAGCTCGGCCCCGCCGAGCTCGACGAGCTCGTCCACGCCGGGATGCGGTCCTACATGCGCTACTACTGCGAGGCCTTCCGGCTGCCGAGCCTGCGGTCCGAGCAGATCGACGACGCGGTGCGGGCGTCCGGCACCGAGGAGCCCGCGCGGGTGTGCGCCGCCGGCGGCGCGGCCATCGCCTTCGTCGGGCACCTCGGCAACTTCGACCTCGCCGCGGCGTGGTCGGCGACCAACCTCGCGCCCGTCACCACCGTGGCCGAGCGGCTCAGGCCGGAGGCCGTCTTCCAGGAGTTCGTCGCCTTCCGAGAGAGCATCGACATGGACATCATCCCGCTGACCGGCGGCGACGACCCCTTCGCCGGGCTCGTGCGGGCGGCGCGGCGGGGCGGGCGGATCATCGCGCTCGCGAGCGACCGCGACCTCACGAGCAACGGCGTCGAGGTGGACCTCCTCGGGCACCGGGCGCGGATGGCGAAGGGCCCGGCCGTGCTCTCCCTCCTCACCGGCGCACCCCTGTATGCCGCGTCGGTGCACTACGAGCCGGCGCCCCGGGGGACCGGGCTCGGCGGCTACCGGACCGTCATCGACATGGGACCCGCCCTGGCCCCGCGCGTCGACGGCCGCACCGCCGACAAGGTCGCCGACCTCACCCAGCAGTGCGCCGACCACCTCGCCGGCACGATCCGCGCCCACACCTCGAGCTGGCACATGCTGCAGCGGGTCTTCGGCGAGGACCTCGACCCCGTCCGGAGCGGCGTGTGAGGGTCGGGATCGTCTGCCCCTACTCCTTCGACGTCCCGGGCGGCGTCCAGTTCCACGTGCGCGACCTGGCCGAGCACCTCGTCGGGCAGGGCCACGAGGTGTCCGTCCTCGCGCCCGCCGACAGCGACACCAGGCTGCCCGACTACGTCGTGTCGGCCGGGCGGGCGACGCCGGTCCGCTACAACGGGTCCGTCGCCCGGCTCAACTTCGGCCCCGTCTCGGCCGCCAAGGTGGGCCGCTGGCTGGACGCCGGCGACTTCGACGTCCTGCACCTGCACGAGCCGGTCACCCCGAGCATCAGCGTGCTCGCCCTCTTCGCGGCCGACGGACCCATCGTCGCCACCTTCCACACCTCGATGCTGCGCTCGCGCACGATGCAGACGGCATACCCCCTCGTGCGCCCGAGCCTGGAGAAGATCGCCGGCCGCATCGCCGTGAGCGAGGACGCCCGACGCACGGTGACCACCCACATCGGGGGCGACGCCGTGGTCATCCCCAACGGCGTCTACGTCGACCGGTTCGCCCGCGCCCCGCGGCGCCCGGAGTGGGTCGGCACCGCGGACCGTCCGACGATCGCCTTCCTCGGCCGGATGGGGGAGCCGCGCAAGGGCCTGCCGGTCCTCGCGGCAGCGCTCCCCGACGTGCTCAGGGTGCTGCCCGGCCTGCGGGTGCTCGTGGCGGGCCCGGGTGACCCGGACGCGGTCCGAGCCGGGATGCCGCCGGGCGTGGCGGCCGCGTGCGAGTTCCTCGGCGCCGTCTCCGACGAGGACAAGGCCTCGCTCCTCGCCTCCGCCGACGTCTACGTCGCGCCCAACACCGGCGGCGAGAGCTTCGGGATCATCCTCATCGAGGCGATGTCCGCCGGGGCCTGCGTGCTCGCGAGCGACATCGCGGCGTTCTCGCGGGTCCTCGACGGCGGCGCCGCCGGGCGCCTCTTCCGCAACGAGGACCCCGCCGACCTCGCCCGGGTCCTCGTCGAGCTGCTCCGGGACCCGGCCGGACGCCGCGAGCTCTCGGAGGTCGGCGCCGGTCGCGCCCGGCTCTTCGACTGGTCCGTCGTCGGGGGCCGGATCCTCGCCGTCTACGAGACCGTCATCGAGGGGCGGCTCGCCGCTCGGGCGACGCCGCAGACCGCCTGGAACCGCTTCCTGCGCGGCGGCGTCGGCCGGTGAGCGACATGGTCTCCTGGGGCTTCGCCGTCCTCTTCGTCCTCGTCCTCGTCGCGTGGTACCTCAGCTACTCCGCGGCACGCCTGGACCGGCTGCACGTCCGGCTGAGCGGCACGCTCGCGGCCCTCGACGCCCAGCTGGTGCGGCGCGCCGAGGCGTCGGTCGAGCTGGCCAACAGCGGCCTGCTCGACGGCGCCACGGCGCTCATCCTCGCCGACGCGGCCGCCCAGTCGCTCGAGGCGCCGCATGAAGCGGGGGAGCAGCGCGAGCTCGTCGAGAGCGACCTCACGGAGGCGCTCGACGTCTCCCTCACCGACGAGGTGGCGGCGAGCCTGCACCGAAGCGGCCCCCTCGGCGAGGAGTACCTCGCCCGCCTCGCCTCCGCCTGCACCCGGGTCCAGCTGGCCCGGCGGTTCCACAACGACGCCGTCACCGACGTGCGCCGGGTGCGCCGCAAGTGGGTGGTGCGCGCCTTCCACCTCGCCGGTCACACGCCCGTGCCGGTCACCGTCGAGTTCAACGACGAGTGCCCCGACCACCTCGGGGTGTGAGCCCGCCCAGGCACCCGTGTCGGGGCGGTTCGCTCGCCGGCTCTCCCCGGCTCTACGCTTGAGACACCGCAGAACCGAGAAAGCAGGACACCGTGAGCACAGCCGAGACGCCGGACACCACCTCCGCCGCTCCTCCCGACTCCGCCGGCCGCACCGCCACCGGAGCCACCACCGGCACGACCCGCGTCAAGCGCGGGATGGCCGAGATGCTCAAGGGCGGCGTCATCATGGACGTCGTCACCCCCGAGCAGGCCAAGATCGCCGAGGACGCCGGCGCCGTCGCCGTCATGGCCCTCGAGCGGGTCCCCGCCGACATCCGCGCGCAGGGCGGCGTGTCGCGGATGAGCGACCCCGACATGATCGACGGCATCATCGAGGCCGTCTCCATCCCGGTCATGGCCAAGGCCCGGATCGGGCACTTCGTCGAGGCGCAGGTGCTGCAGAGCCTCGGCGTCGACTACGTCGACGAGTCCGAGGTGCTCACCCCGGCCGACTACGCCAACCACATCGACAAGTGGGCCTTCACCGTGCCCTTCGTCTGCGGCGCGACCAACCTCGGCGAGGCGCTGCGCCGGATCACCGAGGGCGCGGCCATGATCCGCTCCAAGGGCGAGGCCGGCACCGGCGACGTCTCCAACGCGACGACGCACATGCGGGCGATCCGGGGCGAGATCCGCCGCCTGCAGAACCTGCCCGAGGACGAGCTCTACGTCGCCGCCAAGGAGCTGCAGGCGCCCTACGACCTCGTCGCCGAGGTGGCCCGCGCCGGCAAGCTGCCCGTCGTGCTCTTCACCGCCGGGGGGATCGCCACGCCGGCGGACGCCGCCATGATGATGCAGCTCGGCGCCGAGGGCGTCTTCGTCGGGTCGGGCATCTTCAAGTCCGGCAACCCCGCGCAGCGGGCGGCCGCCATCGTCAAGGCGACGACGTTCTACGACGACCCCGACGTCATCGCCAAGGTCTCCCGCGGGCTCGGCGAGGCCATGGTCGGCATCAACGTCGAGGACGTGCCCCAGCCGCACCGGCTCGCCGAGCGCGGCTGGTGACCTCCGGCCACCCCGCCACCCGCTGACGGATGCCGTCGTGCCACACCAGGCGCGGCGGCATCCGTGCTCTCCGCCCCCGGCAACACACCGAGAAAGTCACGAGGCACCGGCATCCGGTCCCGGTGCGTCGGCTTTGTTCTCGGTGTGTTGCGCAGGAGGGTGACTGGCACGATCGGGGGCGTGAGCCCGTCCGGTGTGGAGCTGTCCAGGTCCTACTTCGAGCACGTCGTGCGTCCTGCCGTCGAGGCTCGCTGGCCGGGGCTCCCGTATGCCGCCGCCCGCCTCGGGAGCGGGTCCGACGTGCTCGGCCTCGACGACGCGACGTCGCGCGACCACGACTGGGGCCTGCGCCTCAACCTTCTCGTCCCGTCCGAGGTCGTGGACGACGTCGACGCGCACCTGACCGTCCACCTGCCGGAGTCGTTCGCCGGGCATCCTGCGCGGTTCGCGACGACGTGGGACCCCGTCGTGCGCCACCGGGTGCAGGTGCAGACGGCCCGCGACCTCGCCGTCTCCCGGCTCGGCGTCGACCCCACCCGCGACCTGACGGTGGACGACTGGCTCTCCCTGACGGGGCAGGCCGTCCTCGAGGTCACCGCGGGCGAGGTGTTCGCCGACGGCGCGGGTGAGCTGGGCGGCATACGGCAGCGGCTCGGCTGGTACCCCGACGACGTCTGGCGGCACGTCGTCGCGACCGACTGGGCCCGGCTCGGGCAGGAGCTGCCCTTCGTCGGCCGCACGGCGGAGCGAGGCGACGACCTCGGCTCGCGGATCGTCGCGGCGCGGCTGGCCGGGATCGCGATGCACCTCGGGCACCTGCTGGAGCGCCGGTGGCCGCCCTACGCCAAGTGGCTCGGCACCAGCTTCGCCCGGCTGCCGAGCGCCAGCACCGCGCTCGCGCCGCTCCACCGGGCCCTGGCGGCCGACGACTGGCGGCAGCGCGAGGGCGGGCTGGTCGAGGCACTGGTTGTGCTGGCGAAGGTCCAGGGCGAGGTCGGGCTGCCGACCGTCGACGACCCGGTCGAGCCCTTCTGGGACCGGCCCTACCGCGGGGTGCGCGCTGCCGTCGTGGACGCCCTCGAGTCGAGCATCACCGACCGGGCCGTCCGGTCGCTGCCTCGCGGTGTCGGGTCGGTGGAGCAGTGGAGCGACAACGTCGACGTGCTCATGCAGCCGTCCCGACGCCCGCGGGTCAGGTGACGTCGGGTCAGGTCACGGCACCACGGGAGCGGAACTCGTCCCGCTCGTGCTTCCGGCCCGCGAGCACGTCCCGCAGGGCGGTGGCCGCCGTCACCGCGTCGACGTGCGTGACGTAGAGCGGGGCGAAGCCGAGCCGGACGATGTCCGGCTCCCGGAAGTCCCCGATGACGCCGCGCGCGATGAGCGCCTGCACGACGGCGAAGGCCTCGGGGTGGCGCAGCGACACCTGGGAGCCGCGCCGCTCCTCCTGCCGCGGCGTCGCGGGCGGCAGGTCGACGCCGAGCGCGCCGAGCGCCTCCAGGAAGGTGCCGGTGAGCGAGAGCGACTGGGCGCGCAGCTGCTCGGCGGTGACGCCGTCGTATGCCGTGAGCGCCGCCTCGAGCCCGAGCAGCGAGAGCAGCGGCGGGGTCCCGACCCGGGCGCGGGTGATGCCGGGCGCCGGCTCGTAGGTCGTCTCCATCGCGAAGGGCCGCGCGTGTCCCTGCCACCCGGTGAGTGGCTGGTCGAAGTCGCCGAGGTGGCGTGCGGCGACGTAGAGGTAGGCCGGCGCGCCTGGGCCGCCGTTGAGGTACTTGTAGCCGCAGCCCACGGCGAGGTCGGCCCCCGACGCGTCGAGGTCGACGACCATGGCGCCCGCCGAGTGGCACAGGTCCCAGCAGGCGAGGGCACCCACGCCGTGCGCCGCCTCCGTCAGCGCGGCGAGGTCCCACTTCTCGCCCGTGCGGTAGTCCACCTGCGAGTAGGCCGCGACCGCCAGTGAGGGCCCGAGGGCCCGGATCGCCCCGGCGGACTCGGCCGGAGTGGCGAGCCGGACCTCGAGCCCGGCCATCCGTGCGGCAGCCTGCGCCATGAACAGGTCGGTGGGGAACGAGTCCGGGTCGGTGAGCAGCACGCTGCGTCCTGGCCGCAGCCGGGCCGCACCGACGATGGCCTTGAAGAGGTTGACCGACGTCGAGTCGGTGACGACGACCTGCCCCGGCGCGGCGCCGACGAGCCGGCCGACGGCGTCCCCCACGCGGGTCTGGGCGCCCCACCAGTCGACCTCGTTCCACGAGCGGATGAGTCGCTGCCCCCACTGGTGCTCGACGACGTCCGCGACGGCCGGCGGCACGGCCTTCGGCAGCGCGCCGAGCGAGTTGCCGTCGAGGTAGACGATGCCCTCCGGGAGGACAAAACGGTCCCTGGTGCCGGCGAGCGGCGCGTGGGCGTCCAGCTCGGCGGCGAGCCCGAGCAGGTCCTCGGCGGAGGTCGTCGTCATGGTCCGAACGTATCGCGGCCCACCGGGTGACGGCGTGCGCACGGTCGGCGGCGCCCCTCGGCCCAGCTGGCCGATCAGCTGGCAGATCAGCTGGCCGATCAGCTGGCAGAAGGTGCTGCCCCGACGACCACAGCCGCCAGTTGATCTGCCAGCTGAAGCGGGTCCGCCGATCAACTGGCCGATCAGCTGGCCGATCAGCTGGCGGATGGGCTGGTTTCCGCGGGGCCGAGCACACGGCATACGCTCCGGCCATGCCCGCGGCACCCACCATCGGAGTCCTCGCCGTCCAAGGGGACGTGCGCGAGCACGTCGCCGTGCTCACCGACCTCGGGATGGGCGTCGTGCCGGTTCGGCGCCCCGAGGAGGTCGAGCGGATCGACGCGCTCGTCGTCCCGGGCGGGGAGTCGACGGTGATGGACAAGCTCGTGCGCGCCTTCGAGCTGGAGGAGCCGCTGCGCCGCCGGCTCGCCGAGGGGATGCCGGCCTACGGCTCGTGCGCCGGCATGATCCTGCTCGCCGACCGGCTGCTCGACGCCCGGCCGGACCAGCACACGCTCGGCGGTCTCGACATCACGGTGCGCCGCAACGCCTTCGGGCGGCAGGTGGACTCGTTCGAGGAGGACCTGGACTTCGCCGGCCTGGAGGCGCCGGTCCACGCCGTGTTCATCCGGGCGCCGTGGGTGGAGGAGGTCGGAGACGGCGTCGAGGTCCTCGCCCGGGTCGCCTCCGGGGAGGCCGCGGGTAGGATCGTCGCGGTTCGGCAGGGACCGGTCATGGCGACGTCCTTCCACCCGGAGGTCGGGGGCGACCACCGGGTCCATGCCGAGTTCGTCAGGATCGTCAGTTCGCGAGCGTGAGGACACCCGCATGAGCGGCCACTCCAAATGGGCCACCACGAAGCACAAGAAGGCTGCCATCGACGCCAAGCGGGGCAAGCTCTTCGCCAAGCTCATCAAGAACATCGAGGTGGCGGCCCGCTCGGGTGGCGGCGACCCGGCCGGGAACCCCACGCTCTACGACGCGATCCAGAAGGCCAAGAAGACCTCCGTCCCCAACGACAACATCGAACGGGCCGTCAAGCGCGGCTCCGGTGCTGAGGCCGGCGGCAGCGACTGGCAGACGATTCTCTACGAGGGCTATGCCCCGGGCGGCGTCGCGGTGCTCATCGAGTGCCTCACCGACAACCGCAACCGCGCGGCTGCCGAGGTCCGCACGGCCCTGACCCGCAACGGCGGTCAGCTGGCCGACCCCGGCTCGGTGTCCTACGTCTTCACCCGCAAGGGCGTCGTCATCGTCCCCAAGAAGCAGGCGACGGGAGACGCCGCCGAGGACGGCCTGCTGGAGGTCGTCCTCGACGCCGGTGCCGAGGAGGTCAACGACAACGGCGACACCTTCGAGATCGTCTCGGAGGCGAGCGACTTCGTCGCGGTCCGCCAGTCGCTCCAGGAGGCCGGCATCGACTACGAGTCGGCCGAGGCGTCGTGGGTTCCCAACCTGCAGGTGCCGCTCGACCTCGACGGCGCGAGGAAGATGATCCGCGTCATCGAGGCGCTCGAGGACAGCGACGACGTGCAGAACGTCTACGCCAACGGCGACATCCCCGACGACGTCCTCGCGGAGCTCGACGAGGACGAGTAACCCGGCGCGTTGCTCCCCGGCTCAGCGGGCCAGCACCGGTAGCGTCGTGCCCGAACAGGTGTTCGGTCCGGCAAGGAGGGTATGCGGGTGGTGCGCGTCCTCGGGGTCGACCCGGGTCTGACCCGGTGCGGCATCGGCGTGGTCGAGGGCACGCCAGGACGGCCGTTGCGGATGGTCGACGTCGACGTGTTCCGCACGGCGGCGACGCTCCCGACCCCGGAGCGGCTGCTGTCGCTCCAGGCCGACATCGACCACTGGGTCCGGCGCTACCACCC
>NZ_DASSMH010000031.1:0-22293 GCF_035688975.1 Intrasporangium sp.
GACGCTCGCCCTAGTCGCACCCGACCCGGCCTCGGACGGGTATCCGCTGCTGCGCGAGCTCGGCGAAGCGCTGGCCTTTACCCGCTCAATAATCTGGTGGGTCGCTGGCGTGACGGACACGCCGCCGCAGCCCGTCAGGCGCTGGGCCACACACGCGTAGCGACACTCGCCGAACTTCACCCGGCTCACCGCCCGACAGGTACCGGGCCCTGAGGGCACCATGACCGACTCGGCCGCGAGGCTGGCCATCGCGACAACCGGTCATGCCGCGATGAGCGCGCTCACGACCTGCGTCACTCCGCGAGCGGACGTGGTTGCACGCCGGAGGGGAGCTAGCGTTTTAGGGGTTCACGAGCCCGGCCGCGACGGCGGCGATCGGGGTCTGGGCATCCACGGTCGCCGCGTGAGGTGACGTCATGTCCAGTCGTTCCAACGTTCTGACGTTCCAGCCGGCCACGATGTCGACCGCGCAGCTTGCGGCCGTGTCCTACTTGGCCCGTTACTCCGGTCACACGCACGTCCTGTACGCCTACCAGTTGCGGGAGTGGTTCGCCTGGTGCGAGGGCAACGGGCTCGACCCGTTGGGCGGGATCCAGCGGGCCCACGTCGAGCTCTACATCCGCCGGCTCGGCGACCGCGGCCTGATGGACTCCACGGTCGTAACGATGATGCACGGCGTTCGCGGGTTCTTCCGGTTCGCCCACATCGACGGGCTGATCGCCGCGGACCCGGCCGTCTACGCCCGGCTGCCCAAGGTCCATCGCGACGAGTCCCGCACCCAAGGCCTGGACCGGCTCGAGCTGATCCGATTCCTCCAAGTGGCTCAGACGATCACCGTGCATCACGGCGCGCTCGCGTACCTGCTGGGCATCAACGCGCTGCGCGCCTCGGAGGCGGCGGCGGTCCGGATCGAGGACTATGCCGACACGCTGCGCGGCCACCGGGTGCTGCACCTGGTCGGCAAGGGCAACAAGCCGGCCACCATGCCGCTGACCGTCCCGGTGCTCCGGGTCCTCGAAGCGTGCCGCGGCCAGCGCACCAGCGGGCCGCTGGTGCTGCGACCGGTCTCCGGCAAGCCGATCGACCGACGCGACGTCTACCGCATGGTCGCCCGGATCGCGAAGGCCGCCGCGATCCCCCGGCACATCAGCCCGCACTCCCTGCGGCACGCCGCGATCACCAACGCCCTCGACGCCGGTGTCCCCCTGCGCGATGCGCAGATCCTGGCCCGCCACGCCGACCCCCGCACGACCGAGCACTACGACCGCGCCCGCGGCAACCTCGACCGCCACGGCGTCCACTTCCTCACCGCCTACGTCGCCGGAGTGTGACCACCCGCCGCTGCCCATCGATTCCACCCAGCCTCGGGACACCTCCCAGCCAGGTAGGACGCCGCTGGTACGCGACCTCCACTCACGCCGGTTCACTCATGGTTGCATGAAACCTATAAGAGCGAATATGATTACCGTAAACCTAGGAGGGCCTAGAGGAAGGGCGCAATGTGGCTGGTAGGTTTGTGAGCGTAGCCGAGGCTGCTGAGATGCTCGGTGTCCACTCGCAGCGCGTCCATCAGCGCATCCGAGAAGGCTCGCTGGCGGCTGAGAAGATCGGGAACCAGTGGGCCATCGAGAGGGACGAGTTGCGTGGCATGAGGCACCATGCAGGACCGGGGCGTCCGCTATCGGCGAAGTCCGCTTGGGATCTGCTCGCAGTCGCGGCTAGCGACGAGGCTTCCTCTGGCCTCAGCCCCTCGGCCCGATCCCGCGCCCGCTCGCGACTGCGGAACCTGCTAGTCCACGGGTCCTCGGCTGACCTCGAGGAGGGCGCGGCCCACATCGTGAAGGCTCTGCGCAACCGAGCCGAGCGAGCCCTGTTCGCCGCTTCCCCGCGGGACCTGCCGGACCTCCGCAAAGACAACCGTCTTCACCTCTCCGGTGTCTCGCTGCACGAGTCGGGGCTCTCCTTCGGCGACGTGGCCGAAGGATATGTGTCCTCCGACAATCTCAACCCCCTCGTCGATGACTACCTGCTCTCTCCGGCAGCGCGCTCTCGCGCCAACGTCATCCTGCACGTGGTGCCCTCGGATCCCGCGAATCCGCTCCACGAGGCACTCGACGACGTTGCTCGCTCCCCGCTCGCGCTCGCTGCCGACTTGGCCGAGCACGATGGCATACGCGAGAAGAGCCAAGCTATCCGCTGCCTTGGCGAACTGAACTCCCGGTTCGTCGCCCGTGCAGCAGGAGTCGTCGGAGCGACCCGTGGCTGAAGCCGTGCAGCTACCCGCCCTGAGTGAGGCCCAGAAGCAGTCCTGGCACGCCCTGATGGACCTCTACGAGCAGGTGAACTCCAACTGGACTCTCATTGGCGGTCAGCTGGTGCATCTGCACTGCGCCGAGCGCGGCGTGTTCCCTACCCGTCCGACCAACGACGTCGACACGGTGGTCAACATCCGCGCATCCCCAACGATCCTGTCGACCTTCACCGGCGCGCTGAAGGACCTGGGCTTCACCGCCGACATCTCCGGTGACGGCATCCAGCACCGCTGGCGTCGCGACCTTGCCCAGATCGACGTCCTGATCCCCGAAGGCGTCGGCGAACGTGCCGCCGCCACCACCGGCGCCGGGGCGCCCCGACCATCCCCTCGCCCGGCACCACTCAGGCCCTCAACCGTAGCGAGCCCGTCCTTGTACTGGCTGAGGACCGAACCGGCACGGTGCTGCGCCCTAACCTCGTCGGAGCCCTTGTGGCAAAGGCAGCTGCCCGAACCGAGATTGCCTCGGACAGGGCCATCGCGCGTCACTGCGCCGACTTCGTCGTGCTGGCCAGCCTCATATCGGCTCGCGACTTCCGGGAGACTGAACTGGTGAAGAAGGACCGCGCACGGCTGCGCAAAATGCTCATCTGCTGCCGAAAAGACGACTCCGCAATGGCCGCGGAGAACGCCGCCGAGGCCCTCGAGCGACTCGAGCGCGCGGCGAGGCTCAACGGCTGAGCCGCTATGACGTCCACTTCCTTGTCCATCTCTCCTTCATCATCATCATCATCATCATCATCTTCCTCGTCACCATCAGGCTGATGATCACGCTCCAGGACAGCCTGTCCTATATCGACGCTCCTCAGGGCGAGGACCGCGCAAATACCAAATCAAGGTGACGCGGTGTCGGGCGGCGACCAACGTCTGCAATCCCCGTGGACGGCTTGACACCTTCTGGCGCGGACGCCTGCCATGGGGACACCCGGTGCGTCACTTCGACGCCCAAGACCTGCTGCACGACTTCGAACGAGCAGGGTGACGGCATCTGGGACTGCTTCTCTCCACTCCATGAGCAGCGGCTGGCCAGGCGCGTCTTAAGCGCCGCCAGTCGGGCGCCGGTAGCGGAGCGGAGGTGGACGAGGGCTGCGGAGGGACGTCTCAGCAGATCGATGGTGGCCAGCGATGCCTGCGCCAATCGTCCCAAGTCGCGAATCCGGCCGGGGGGCCGTCGATCGGTTCACTGCCGTCGAGCTCCCCGGGCGTCGGGATGCTGATGGTGGCGGCCCACTCGGCGAGCTCCACATCAGACATGTGCCAGGTCGTGTGCGGCTCTTCGGCGTGGCGCTGGTCAAGTCGTTTCCGCTGCTCGGCTGGCGTGACTTCGAAGTAGCGCAGCTGCACGGCGGCACCGAGATCGGCCGCCGCCTGCCGGAGGGCTGAGCGCTCGTCCTTGCCCCAGAGGCCAAAGTCGAGGACCACGTTGACGCCCAGTTCATCCACTCGTCCTTCGTGAGGCGAAGGGCATGCTGATCGACCTCAATCCGCCGTGCCTCTGTGGTCTTCCCCATACCGGGCAGGCCTGCGATCAGGAACAGTGTGGGTCGCGCCACGGGCACCTCCATTCCGAGCGGCCCAATGATCATCGAGCACGGTCAGCTGCCCGCCCGATCCGCGCACTCAAGGACTTGCCGCATTCCGCCGCGTTGCGGCCGGGCGAAGTTTCACCCACGCCGATGAGCGCTAGCCACTTGTCGGGGACATGCGGGTGATCGCAGCTACCGCCACATCAGCGGACACGCGTTCCCAGGCGCGCCCGGACCGCGAAGCGGGCGCAGGCGATGACGACCAACCCGCCCAGGATCGTCGGCCAGGTGAGCTGCTCGCGCAGGAGCAGGGCCGCCCACAGGATGCTCAGGACGGGCTGGACGAGCTGCACCTGGCTGACCTGGGCCATTGGCCCGATGGCCAGGCCGTGGTACCAGGCGAAGAACCCCAGGTACATCGACACGACGCACAGGTACGCGAACGCGAGCCACTGCACGGGCCTACCGTTCGGCGCCTCCTGGGTCACGGACGCGACGGTCAGGACGACCATCAGCGGGGCGCAGAGCACCAGCGCCCACGACACGGTCTGCCACGCGCCCAGCTCGCGGGCCAGTAGCCCACCCTCGGCGTAGCCGATCGCGGCCGCGACAACGGCCCCGAACAGCAGCACGTCCGACCAGTGCAGGGAACCCAGGCCGCCGTTCTGAAGAGCAGCGAACGCGACCACGGCTGCGGTTCCGAGCGCCGCGAAGACCCAGAACGTGCGCGACACCCGCTCCTTGCCACGAAGGACCGCCATCACTGCGGTCGCCGCCGGCAGCAGGCCGATGACCACCGCGCCATGGCTAGCCGGCGCCGTCGTCAGCGCGTACGAGGTCAGCAGCGGAAACCCGGCCACCACCCCGCCGGCCACCACCGCCAACCGCACCCACTGGGCCCTGGTCGGGCGGGTTTGTCGGGTCACCGCCAGAGCGACCACGGCAAGCACCGCGGCGACGACCGCGCGGCCGGACCCGATGAACAAGGGCGACAGCCCGTCATGGGCGGCGACGCGCGTGAAGGGCACCGTGAACGAGAAGGCCGCGATGCCGATCAGCCCCCACCCCACGCCGAACCGAGCCGGATGCTGCGATAGCGCTCGTCGCGCTGGCGCGATAGCGCTACTGTCAGGCTCCATGCAACACGATAGCGCAAGCCGGATCGTTGAGGCACTTCGTGTGTGGGTCGCGTCGGCGCCCCCGGGCGCCCGCCTGCCCTCGAACCGCGCGCTGGTCGCCCAGTACGGCGCGAGCCCGGTCACGGTGCAGAAGGCGATGCGGCAGCTGATGGCGCTAGGGATCGTGGAGAGCCGTCCTGGCGTGGGCACCTTCGTCCGCACCGTGCGCACCGCGCGACCGGCCGACTTCGGCTGGCAGACCGCGGCGCTGGGCACGCCCCGCTCCCGGGCCAGCGGCCTGTCCGCGACGCAACGCGCATCGGTCCCCGACGCCATCCAGCTCCACTCCGGCTATCCGGCACGCGAGCTCCTGCCCGAGCGGCTCGTGCGCAGCGCGCTCACCCGCGTGGCCCGCAGCGAGGCAGCGTTGACCCGGTCACCGTCCGCCGGGCTGCCCGAGCTACAAGCCTGGTTCGCCAACCAGGTCGCCACGTCCGCTCCACCGGGAGTCGCGCCACCGTCCGCGCGCGACCCGCTGGTCATCGCAGGCAGCCAGAGCGGGCTCAGCTCCATCTTCCGTGCCCTGGTCGGGCCCGGGCAGCCCCTGATCATCGAGTCGCCCACCTACTGGGGCGCCATCCTCGCGGCAGAGCAGGCCGGCGTCGTTCTCATCCCGGTCCCCAGCGGGCCGGACGGTCCGGACCCGGACGAGATCGAGCGCGCGTTCGCCGCCACTGGCGCACGGGCGTTCTACGCCCAGCCGAACTTCGCGAACCCGACTGGAGCGCAATGGTCCCCGGAGACCGGACTGGCCGTCCTCGACATCGTTCGCAGCAGGGGCGCCTTCCTCATCGAGGACGACTGGGCCCACGATCTGGGAATCGACGCCGACCCGCACCCCCTCGTCGGGCACGACCGCGACGGGCACGTCATCTACCTGCGCTCCCTCACCAAGAGCGTCTCCCCGGCCCTACGCGTCGCCGCCGTCATCGCCCGAGGCCCGGCACGCGACCGCATCCTGGCCGACCGCGCCGGCGAGACCATGTACGTCAGCGGCCTCCTCCAGGCGGCCGCGCTCGACGTCGTGACCCAACCCGGATGGACCACCCACCTGCGCACCATGCGACACCAGCTCCGGAACCGGCGCGACCTGCTCCTGCAAAGCCTTCGCGATGGCGCACCGCAGCTCGACGTACAACAGGTCCCGCCCGGCGGCCTCAACCTCTGGGTTCGACTCCCAGACGGCACCGACGTCCACAACCTGGTACGCGAGTGCGAGACACGCGGCTTGATCATCGCCCCAGGGAGCGAGTGGTTCCCCGCCGAACCCTCCGGCCCGTTCATCCGGCTCAACTACTCCGGGGAAGACCCAGCCCGCTACCCCGAAGCAGGCCACGTTCTTGGTGCGGCTCTGAGGGACACTCACTGACTGCGGGACACTCACTCACTTCCGAGGGACCACGCACCCCCGCGCCAACCCGCCCGAGCGGCTCACCGATCATGCCGCGCGGAAGACGTGTGTTCCCGACGCTACGAGGGTGCAAGACAGGCGCTTGAGCCCTCTGCACCCGGCCGCGGGGGACCGCGGACGGCATACGAGGACCGCGGGCGGCATACGCCGCGTGCTGCACGGAGCCATGTTCGCCGAATGTCCGACGAGTTGCCTGAGGTGGTGCTGACGACATCGGTCAGCGTCGATCGCCCCATCACGTAGGGACGCGACCAGTTGCTCCTCGACCCAAGGGTCGGAGCTCGCTGGTCGACGATGGCGGTCCCTGGTGCCTTCGCGGCACACCCGGCGGCCACCTGCAGCGGTTGCGCGGCCGCGACGGCTGCCTCGCCCAGGGACGCTGCTGGGCCCGCGGTCGGTCGCGACTCGTCTGGCTTGACGGGTGTGAGGTCCTGGGGTCGTGGGATGGCTCTCGGGCGAGGGACCGATCGCGTCAGTCCTCGGCCGAGGGGCGCGCGTCGTACTCGGCGCGTGCGGCCGCGATGGTGTCGCGGTTGGCCAGGGACCAGTCGGCCAGGGCCTTGACCAGGTGCGTCAGGCTCGCGCCGGTGTCGGTGAGTCGGTAGTCGACCTGGGCCGGGACGGTGGCGTAGACGCGTCGCAGGACAAGTCCGTCTCGTTCGAGCCGTCGGACCGTCAGGGTGAGCATGCGCTGCGAGATCCCGTCGATCGCCCGCTGCAGCTCGCGGAAGCGCCTGGGCCCGGACGCCAGCTCGACGATGACGAGAACCGACCACTTGTCCCCGACCCGGTCCAGGACCTCGCGGATGCCGCAGTCCGGATGGTCGACCTGTCCGCACGGCTCCACCAGGGCCACTTGCCCGCTGGCCTGCAGGGTTACCTCGGTGTTCGTCGCTGACATGAAAGTGCCTCCTTGTGGCCTCCCCCGCCGGGGCGAAGGATCAGGGCCCGGTAGCCAAGCAGGTTACTGAAGAGAACCACACTTGGAGACCACATGATCCTTGTCACCGGCGCCAGCGGCCAGCTGGCACGCCGCATCATCACCCACCTGCACGCGGCGGGAGCCGACGTCACCGAGGGCAGCAGAAGCCCCGCCAGCGGGGGCCGCACCCTGGACTTCGACTCGCCCGCCGCCCTCGACCTGACCGGCGTCGAGACGCTGGTGCTCGTGTCGGCGGGGTATGCCGAGGACGACGTCGTCCTCGCCCGGCACTCGGCCGTGCTCGAGGCCGCGCGGCGTGACGGCGTCGGCCACGTGCTCTACACGAGCCTCGTCGGCGCCGGTGACCATCTCGGATTCGCCCTGGCCCACCGCGCCACCGAGCGAGCCTTGCGCCGCAGTGGACTGGACTGGACCATCATGCGCAATGGGCTGTATGCCGAGCTCGTGGGCGCGCTGCTGCTGTGGGACGAGGGCGGCCTGCAGTCACCTTTCGGCGATGGCCATGTGGCCGCCCCGACGCGCGACGACCTCGCCCTGGCCGCAGCCCGCGTCGCCGCTGCGCCGGGCCGCCACGCCGGGAGCGTGTATGAGTTGACCGGCCCGCCGTTCACGGTCGGCGACATCGCCCGCGAACTCGACGCCCCGGTCCAGGATCTCCCTCTGGGCGAGTACCGCCGACGGCTCCTGGCCTCGCCGGCGCTGCTTCCGTTCGAACCGCCCATGCTGGCCAGCATCGCCACGTCCGTCCGTCACGGCTTCCTGGCTGACCACGGCTCGGACCTGACCGGACTCCTCGGCCGTGACCCGCACCCCGGTGTGGAGGCTGCTGCGGCCGCGGCGTGGCTCCAATCGCCCCAGCCAGCCTGAAGGCACGCCGCAAGGCGGCATCCTTTTCCCCCTGCTGGCCAACATCGCGCTGGCGGTGCTCGACGAACGCCTGCACGCGCCATGGAAACCGACGGGACCGAGGACCACCTGCCCGGCCTGCGCGAGGAAATCGCTCAGGTGCTCGCTCCGCTCGGGTTGCGGCTCTCAGGGGCCAAGACCCGGATCGTGCGCGGGGACGGGATGATCCGACGCGCCCCAGGCCGACTCCACCAGACTGCCCACTCGCCTGGGCAAGTTGGCAAGGTGGTGTTGTTGTCTCGTCCGTCATCTCACTGGTTGGCTCTTGGCTAGCGGTTTCGCTTGTGTCGTCGGGGTAGCAGAACGAACCAGGGGGCAGGTCCCTGGCTCGTTCTGCGGACCGAGGTCACCTGGGGACGAGCGTGTCCGTGGAGGCTGGCGATCGGGTGGTTGCTGCAGCCATGATTGCTCGGTCCAAAGGTGGGATGCCGAGCGCCATGACGATGTAGAGGCCGCTCGCGACGCGAGGCAGTGCGTCTGGTTCGAAGCCGTGTGCGCCGACGGCCAACCCGTTGAGGATCAGGAGCCCGCCCGCGAGAGCTCCGGCGACGCCGGCCAGTCGGACGCGACTTCCGAGGTGCCCTGAGCGCAGGAGCGCTGCGGCGAACATCAGGAGGGTGAGACCGAGCAGGATGGTGAAGAACGAGTTCACACCCCACTCCAGCCAGCGGACGGCCTCAGTGGTGGCGAATCGGGATGCCCGGTCCTCCGGCAGCGCGGCCGCCCAGGCGTCGACAGCGCGCTTGAGGGCGATGCCGTCCACGGCCATGTTGACGGCGATCAGTGCCACGGTCGCGGCTGCGGCCGCGTCGCCGAGCCGCACGAGGGCCGGCGCGGAGCCGAGTCGTTGCAGGGCGCGCCCCAGGAGTAGGAACCCTGCGACCACCAGGGCTGCCGACACGAACTGCACGTCATGGACCCACACCCAGTCGGTGCTGTGGGCGTACTCGGTGAACACGGCCGCGTGGGAGTTCGGAGGCTCGTCGTGCGGATGGAGGATGCCTCCGGCGACCGCCAAGCCCGCGCCGCCGACGAGCAGCACGGAGGAGATACGAGCAGCACGCGAGCTGGGTGAGTGACCTTTCCGGGTGAGAGTCCGAGTGAGAGCTGCGGTGGTGCTGGAGGTGTGCGGTCGCCACGCCAGGTAGGCGGCCATCAGAGCGAACATCGCGACGTGACCCCAGGTGAGCAGCGCGTCGCCGGGAAGGACGCCGAGCCAGTAGGGGCACAGCAGGACGAGGAAGGGCAGGACCATGACGCCCGACATCTCGGCGATGTGGCGGGCTGCATGCCGTCGCACCCACATCCAGGCGGCCATGCCGAGGGTCATGTCGAACGCCATGGTCAGGGCCATGGCGTCCGGCCGCTCGGTCAGGCGGGGCCAGACGCTGTCCCAGACAGCACCGAAGAGGCCCATGCCGACGACCATCGCGAGGGTCATCTCGAGGTAGGCGGCGAGGAAGCGACCGGGCCGTGAGCGGAGGAGCCGGCGGACCGTTGCGCGAGGCGTGAGGTCCGCATACAGGGTCGTGAAGGTGGTCATGCCGACAATGGTCGATTCCCGGGCGTGGGCTCCGGACGTGCCAGAGGTCACGGACCAGGTCACGTGTGTGGCATGACCCCTAGAGCAGGCCGAGCTCACGAGCCCGCAAGGCGGCCTGCGTGCGGTCGCGGACGCCGAGCTTGGCCAACACGTTGGTGACGTGGTTCTTGACGGTGCCCTCGGACAGGTAGAGGCGCTCGGCGGCCTCCCGGTTGCTGAACCCGTCTGCGAGTGCCCGGAGGACCTCGAGCTCGCGGTGGGTGAGCGGGTCGACGAGTGGCTGCGGGCGCGCTTGGTGCGGAAGGTCAGGCAGCTGGCTCAATCGGGCGAGGACCTTGGCTGCGACCGAGGGCTGCAGCACGGATTCACCGCGAGCCGCCGCCAGCACAGCATCGAGCAGCCGGGGCGCGGTGACATCCTTGAGCAGGTAGCCCACGGCGCCGGCGCGCAGCGCCGGGAAGACCTCGTCGTCGCCGTCGAAGGTGGTCAGGACCAGCACGCGGACCTCGGGATGTTCGACGCGCAACCGGCGCGTCGCGGCCACGCCGTCGAGGACGGGCATCCGCAGGTCCATGAGCACGACGTCGGGTCGCAGCATGGCCACCAGCGCCAGGGCCTGAACCCCGTCCCCCGCGGCGCCCACGACCTCGACCTCCTCGCGCACCTCCAGAAGCGTCGTCAGCGCCTCCCGAAACAGAGTCTGGTCGTCGACCACGAGCACGCGCACCGGCCGATCGGCGCTCATCCCGGGACCTCGACCCAGACAGCCACGCCCGTGCCCGGCGTCGACTCGATGGTGAGCGAGCCGCCCAGACCATCGACTCGCTCACGAATGCCGACCAGCCCGAACCCGCCGCCGTTACCCCCGAGCCCACCCCCGTCGTCGCGGACCTCCAGACTCACCGAGTTGGGCCGGTACGCCAGCCGGAGCACGGCGGCATGGGCATTCGCGTGCTTGTGGATGTTGGTGAGACACTCCTGAGCGGCACGGTAGAGCGCCTCTTGGACGTCGCTGTCGAGCCGGCGCTCCGATCCCTCGACCTCCACGGAGGCGGATAGGCCGGCCGAGCTACCCTCGGCAGCAAGGGTTCTCAGCTGATCCGAGAGCCGCTGGGCTGACCGCGCCTCGCGCAGGGCGGCTACCGACTCGCGGACAGAGGTCAACGCTTGACGCGCCTGGTCCTCCGCCTGGATGAGCAGGTTGTCGGCCCTGGTGGGGTCGCTGCTCAGCACCGCTCGCGCGGCCTGGACCTGCATACCGACCACCGTGAGGTGGTGTCCGAGCCCATCGTGGATGTCCCGGGCCACACGTGTACGTTCCCGCATGGTCGCCAGCTCTTCGGCCTGTGCGCTGAGCTCGCGCAGCTGGCCGTTGGCCACGGCAAGTTCCGCGCGGGCCCGTTGCTCACGCAGATGCAGGGCGGCAAGGACGAAGGCGAAGGCGCACGCGAGCCCGGTGCTGATGACCTGTCGCAGCGCGTCCACCATGGGCATCCCGACGTGGACCAACGGGACAAGCACGGCGACCACGACCGACCAGCCGAGCGGTAACAGCATGACGGCCTGCACGACCACCACCAGCAGCAGTAGCGTGCTGCCGACTCCGGGCCCAGCGACGCTGAAGACGACGAACCCGAGCGTCAGAGCGACAGTCAGGTAGCCGACCGCAGCCACCCGGCCCCGGCCGAGCGCCCAGCGGTAGCCGGCCACCGACCAAGCCACGAAGCCGACCCCGAGAGCACCAGCCGGCAGGATCGAACCACTGGGAGCGGCCTCAACAAGCATCACCAGCAACGCTGCTACGGCCAACATCGGCAGCGCCCGGTTCACCGTCCCAATGTCGCGGCCGCCGCCAGCCGAGTCAACCAGGGCCCAGCCGGAGCAACGGACTCCGACTCAAAGCGTGCTCCAGCGTATGCACGTCGGGATCCGCTCCCGCCGTCCGCGCCCTCGAGTATGCCGGGCCCCCAGCCGAACAGCCCCGACAGGGCCGCCATGACGACGACACGTCCGGCATCGCTGCAGACACGCATCGCCTTCCCGCCCACGCGGCCGGTGCGCTCGTGCATGTGACTGTCGCGCGAGGTGCGTCCTTTCGCCGCCCAGCCGTGCGGCGGTCCCCGAAGACAGTTACCGGGAGCTGCCGAATCGAGGGCGAGGTCAGGGGCACCCCCTCGGGGGCGCTGCTCGCAGCAGACCTACCGCGGGCTCGTCGAGACGCTCAACTGACCCACGCTCGATCTCGAGGGGTTTCGAGAACGACTGGACAGGCCGCCGGGAGTTACTCGAGAAGTGGCACGTCGAGGTCATAGGCCAGGACTACCGCGCGCGCCAGCTGCTTCTCTTGTGCAGGGCTGAGATACCCCACGGTGCGTCCCAGGACGTCCACCGAAACGGTGAGGACGTTGTCCAACGAGACCACGCAGTCATGGTCCAGCCCATTGCCGGGCCCCACCGGGACCTCGCTAGACAACCCTTTGATGGTGCCGGTGATGGGTGCCACGGTCACCTTGGTCATCGCAACCCGAGCAGCTTGCCGGGTCAGGACGAGCGCTGGTCGCGTCTTGTCGAGGCGGACCAAGCAGATCTCTCGCACCGATCAGTCCTCGACCCCAAGGTGGCTTCGGGTCCACTCCACGAGATCGTCGAGGTCGTCCGCCGCGCCTTGGGCGACCAGAATCCGCGCGTCATGCTCCGCGACCAGTCGGCGCATCTCTCGTTCCACCGCTGACGCGACGAGGGCTGCCCGGCTCGGCGCCTCGCCCGCCGCCACGGCGCTATCGAGGAAGGCCACCATCTCGTCAGGCAGGCGGACTGCGATCTGGGTGCTCATACACTCAAGGTACCTCCGTGTATCCCAGAATGGGATGCATGTCCTCCGGTACCCAAGAATCAGATCCAGCATCGCGGAACAGCGTCGCGGACCCGCGATCGTTGCTGAGGACGCGGTCCATGGACCGTTCGGGACACCGCTGCCAGCGGCGCGATCCGGTCGACCCTGTCATGCAAGACCGGGGTCGTGGTCGAGGGGCCGGCCTCACCGGTATGCGCGAATTCTGAGCGACGGAACGTAGGCTCGGTTTGCCCACTGGCTCCCGACCCCCACGCCGAAGGAGGCTCCGTGTCTCAGACACCATCCCGGATCCGGACTATTCTGCCGAGCTCGAGTCGCGCTGCCTTGGGTGCGACCGTCGCCGGCGGTGTGCTGACCGGTCTCGCGTCGGCTCCTGAGCGGATGAGCCGGCTGTTCCGGAGCCGCTTCCCCATGGTGGCCGTGACCGGAATGACCGGCGTCGGCAAGAGCCAGCTCGTTGACCGGTTGACACGGCGCGCCTCCGACGACGGCGTGGCGGAGGTGGGCTCGGCGGTGATGGAACGTCGGACCCGCCTCTCGTCCCGGCTGCACGGCTTCCGCTTCCTGGTGGTGCCGGGGGACAACGCGGCGACCCGACTCGGGGCCCTCGACGAGGTCTTCCATGACGAGCCGGTCGACGGTGTGATCCATGTGGTGGCCAACGGCTACGCCACACCGCGGCGGGCCGCAGGCACCACAGGTGCGGCGACCGCCACCCGGGAGGAGCAGCTCGCCGCAGAGCTCGAGGACTGGACGATCACGTCACACCGAATCGCCTCGATGGCGGTCCGCCGGCACAAGCCGATCTGGCTCGTCATCGCCGTGACGAAGACCGACCTCTACCCCGATGATGTCAACGAGGCCGTGAGCTACTACTCGCCGGGCAGCGGCACGCCGTTCGCTGACAGGGTCGACGCGCTGCGGGCCTTGGCGGGCGGCGCGAAGCTCTCGATCGATGTGCTCCCGGTGTCCAGCCAGGGCGGCGACCGCAGGTCGGCGATCTCGGCCAAGGGAGCCAGCGCCATGGTCGATGCCCTCGCGGACCGTCTGGCCCAGCTCAGCGGTCACGCCTGAGCGAGGCTCGTGCAGATGCAGACACGCTCGGGCGACTTCGACGTGAGGATGGACGAGCTGCGGGCGATCACCCGGTATGCCGTGGCGTGCGCCGCAACCTGCCCTCGTCATCCACCAGCAGGCCCGCTCCGTGCGCGCCTCCAACGGACGTCATCGAAAGTCGCCGGGGGAGGCGATACGTCACCGGCGTAGGTGAAATATCACTGACGGGTGCTCACTGTGCCCACCGCCGACCCGCACGCGTGCCCCGGCCGGTCGCGCGAATCGCCTCCCCGACGAGGGCTCAGTGGCTGCGGAGCGAGGTCGGGGCGTCAACTACGCTGGGCCGGTGCAGATCTCGCCCAGCATCCTCGCGGCCGACTTCGCCAACCTCGAGCAGGAGCTGCGGCGGGTCAGCAACGCGGACTGGGCGCACGTCGACGTGATGGACGCCCACTTCGTGCCCAACCTGACCCTCGGCCTACCCGTCGTCGAGGCGCTGCTGCGGGTGAGCCCGATCCCGCTCGACGCCCACCTGATGATCGAGGACCCGGACCGGTGGGCGCCGCTCTACGCCGAGGCGGGCTGCCAGTCGGTGACCTTCCACATCGAGGCAGCCCGCCACCCCCGCCGGCTCGCCCGGACGCTGCGCGCCGCAGGGGCCCGGGCATGCATGGCGCTCAAGCCCGAGACGAGCTTCACGCCCTACGAGCCGCTGCTGGCCGACCTCGACATGGTGCTCGTGATGACGGTCGAGCCCGGCTTCGGGGGGCAGTCGTTCATGGTCGACCAGATGCCCAAGGTGCGCCAGGTCCGCGAGGCGATCAAGCGGCACGGAGGCGAGATCTGGGTGCAGGTCGACGGGGGCGTCAGCGCGACGACCATCGAGCAGTGCGCCGAGGCCGGCGCCGACGTCTTCGTGGCCGGGTCGGCGGTCTACGGGGCCGAGGACGCGGCGGCCGCCATCGAGGAGCTGCGGGCCCTGGTGTCGACCCACGTGCACTGAGCCGAGCACCTGCCTGGGTGTGGGGCCGACTGTCCGCGCCCCCGGGACGGTGGCATACTGACGGCTACGTGCTCCGGGGTCGGTGCAACTCCGAACCGGTGGTGACAGTCCACGACCCGACCGCAGCCAGCGGCCGGTTGACCTGGTGAAACTCCGGGACCGACGGTGAAAGTCCGGATGGGAGGCAGCACGAGGCCGGTCGCCGAGTCGACCCGGCGACGTGGCGACGCGTCGGCGGGGCGCAAGACCGGAGCAGTCCCCGGAGCTCGTCCGCCCAGACGAACGACGCAAGGACCGCACCATCCATGGACATTCTTCGGTGGCTCTACGGGGCCGGCATCCCCTTGGGGGCCTACGAGCTGCGCTGGCTCGAGGTGGTCGGGGTCCTCTTCGGGCTCGCGTCGGCGATCGGCGGCCTCCGGCGCCGCGTCTGGGCGTGGCCCGTCGGCATCGTCGGCAACGTGCTCCTCTTCTTCGTCTACATCACGGTGACCTTCGACGCCGCCGACGGACGGGCCCCGCTCTTCGGGCAGTCGGGACGCCAGGTCTTCTTCATCCTCACGAGCCTCTACGGCTGGTGGCGGTGGGAGCAGGTGCGGCGCTCGACCCACCGCGACACCGCAGCCCCCGCCATCACGCCGCGGTGGGCCACGACGCGCGAGCGCGCGGTCCTCGGTGTGGTGTGGCTCGGGGGCGTCGTCGTCGCGCAGCAGGCCTTCGCCGCCGTCGGCGCCGGTTGGCCGGCGCCCCGCTGGTACTACTGGTGCGACGCGTGGATCTTCCTCGGGTCGATGGTCGCGACCTACGCCATGGCGCGGGGGTGGAACGAGTTCTGGCTGGCCTGGATCGGCGTCGACCTCGTCGGGGTGCCGCTGCTGGTGCACTCGGGCTATCTTCCGACCGCAGTGCTGTATGCCGTCTACGCCGGCTTCGTCGGCTACGGCTTCCTCGTGTGGGTGCGGGCGAGCCGCGCCGAGGCCCCGACGCCGCAGCTCGCCGCCGCGGCGGCGCACTGACAGGGCGGCGACCGACGATGAGCGACGAGCTGGCTCACACCCCGGGCGAGACCGTGGACGAGAGGTGGCTGCGACGGGCGATGGAGCTCGCGGCGGCCGGACCGTGGCCCGACCCGAACCCCCGCGTGGGGTGCGTGATCGTCGACGCCGAGGGGACCATGGTCGCCGAAGGCTTCCACCGCGGGTCCGGCACGCCCCATGCGGAGGCCGCCGCGCTCGCCTTGGCCGGTGACCGCGCGCGGGGCGCGACGGCCTACGTCTCGCTCGAGCCGTGCACCCACACCGGTCGCACCGGCCCCTGCGTCGATGCGCTCGTTGCCGCGGGGGTGGCCCGGGTGGTCTTCGGCCAGCCCGACCCCAACCCGGCGGCGGCCGGTGGTGGGCAGCTGCTGCGGGAGGCGGGAGTCGAGGTCGTCGGCGGCGTCCTCGCCGACGAGGCAGCGGTCCTCAACGAGCGGTGGACCCGCACCATCCGGCTCGGCCGCCCGCTCGTGACGTGGAAGCTCGCGGCGACCCTCGACGGTCGCAGCGCCGCCGCCGACGGCACGAGCCAGTGGATCACCGGCCCCGAGGCACGGGCCGACGTGCACGCCCTGCGGGCGACGAGGGACGCCGTCGTCGTCGGGACCGGCACCCTGCTCGCCGACGACCCGCAGCTGACGGCCCGGATGCCGCTCGGCGACCTCGCGCCGACCCAGCCGCTCCGGGTCGTGATGGGCCTGCGCGCCGTCCCCGACGACGCGCGGGTCCACGAGGGCCCGGGGGACGTGCTGCACCTCGTCACCCGCGACCCGCACGTGGCCTTGATCGCCTTGTGGGAGAAGGGGATCCGCGACATCTGGCTGGAGGGCGGCCCCACTCTCGCGGCTGCCTTCGTCGCCGCCGGGCTCGTCGACGAGGTGTACGCCTACCTCGCGCCGGCGCTGCTCGGCGCAGGGCGCAACGCGGTGGCAGACCTGGGCATCGCGTCGATGAGCGACATCCGCAGGCTCACCCTCGCCGACGTCCGCGTCATCGGCACCGACGTGCGCATCACGGGCCGCCCCGCTATCCACACGCCAGACCCCACCCTGTCCCAGGGCGCTCCGCGGTCGTACTCGGCCGCCGAGCACCTCGACCCCTGGGGCATGACCGACTGAGGAGACCCATGTTCACTGGCATCGTCGAGGAGCTTGGCACCGTCGTCGGCGTCGAGCGCGGCCCGGACTCAGCGGTCCTGCGGATCCGCGGTCCCGTCGTCGTGTCCGACGCCAGGCACGGCGCGTCCATCGCCGTCAACGGCGTGTGCCTCACCGTCACGGAGCACGACGCGACCCAGTTCACCGTCGACGTCATGGCCGAGACGCTGAGCCGCAGCTCGCTCGGTGGTCTCGCGGAGGGTGACCGCGTCAACCTCGAGCGGGCCCTGGCCGCGGACGGCCGGTTCGGCGGGCACATCGTGCAGGGGCACGTGGACGCGACGACGACGATCAGGAGCCGAACGCCCGGGGACCGTTGGGAGACGGTCGAGCTCGACCTCCCACCGCAGCTGGCGGCATACGTCGTGGAGAAGGGCTCCATCACCCTCGACGGCGTCTCCCTCACGGTCTCAACCGTCACGACCGACCGCTTCACCGTCTCGCTCATCCCCACCACGCTCGAGCTGACGACTCTCGGGCGCAAGGGCGTCGGGGACGTGGTCAACCTGGAGGTCGACGTCCTGGCCAAGTACGTCGAGCGACTCCTCGGTCGCCCGGCCGGTGCGCACCACGCCGATGCGAGGGCGACGTCATGAGTGAGGGATTCGCCTCCGTCGAGGAGGCGCTCGAGGCGCTGTGTGCCGGCCGGCCGGTCCTCGTGCTCGACTCGGAGGACCGCGAGAACGAGGGCGACGTCGTCCTCGCGGCCGAGACGGCGACCGAGGAGTGGATGGCGTGGACGATCCGGCACACGTCGGGATACCTCTGCGCCCCGCTGCCGGGGGAGGTGGCAGACCGGCTCGCGCTGCCGCTCATGGTGGCCGACAACCAGGACCCGCTGCGCACGGCATACACGGTCTCTGTCGACGCGGCTGAGGGAGTCGGCACTGGCATCAGCGCCGCCGACCGCACCCGCACGATCCACGTGCTCGCCGACCCCGCGAGCCGTCCCGCCGACCTGGTGCGCCCCGGCCACGTGCTGCCGCTGCGGGCCCGCGCCGGCGGGGTGCTCACCCGCCCGGGCCACACCGAGGCCGCGGTCGACCTCGCCCGGCTGGCCCGGCTCGCGCCCGTCGGCGTCATCGGCGAGCTCGTCCACGACGACGGGCGGATGATGCGGCTCGAGGCCGTCCTCGAGCTCGGGGCGAGGCACCGGCTGCCGGTGCTGACCATCGAGGCGCTCATCGCCTGGAGGCAGCGCCACGACCGCGTCGAGCGGCTCGCGACGACGCGGATCCCCACGGCGCACGGGACGTTCACCGCCCACGCCTACCGCGACCGGCTCACCGGTGACGAGCACGTCGCGCTCGTCAGCCCCCGCGGCCTCGGGAGGGGACCCACGCTCACCCGCCTGCACTCCGAGTGCCTCACGGGCGACGCGTTCGGCTCGCTGCGCTGCGACTGCGGGCCACAGCTGCAGTCGGCGCTGGCCCGGGTCGGGGCCGAGGGGGGCGTCGTCGTCTACCTCGGCGGTCACGAGGGCCGGGGGGTGGGGCTCGTCGACAAGCTGCGAGCCTACGAGGAGCAGGACCGGGGCGCGGACACCGTGGACGCGCAGACCGCGCTCGGTCTGCCGGTGGACGCCCGGGAGTATGCCGCCGGCGCGGCCATCCTGCACGACCTCGGCGCCGAGCGCGTCGTCCTGATGACGAACAACCCGCTCAAGGTCGCGGCCCTGCGCCAGCACGGGGTCGACGTCGTGGCCGTGGAGCGGCTGCACGCGCCGGTGCTCGCCGAGAACGCCCGTTACCTCGCGACGAAGCGCGAACGGATGGGCCACGACCTCGTGCTGCGCCCGAGCACCGAGGAGGAGACCGCGTGAGGGCAGACGGCATGAGGGACCACGGCATACGGCATGAGGGAGACGGCATGAGGGAGACGGCATGAGGGACGGGGCGCCGGCCATCGCGGTCGACGGCACCGGGCTGCGGGTCGCGGTCGTGGCCGCCCTGTGGCACGAGGAGATCATGCAAGGGCTGCTCGACGGGGCCCGCCGGGGCCTTACGGAGTGCGGCGTGGAGGACGTCGAGGTGGTGCGCGTGCCCGGGACCTTCGAGCTCGGGGTCGCCTGCGCGACCCTCGCCGAGCGCTACGACGCCCTCGTCGCGCTCGGAGTCGTCATCCGGGGCGGCACGCCGCACTTCGACTACGTCTGCTCGGCGGCGACGACCGGCCTGACCGACGTGTCGGTGCGCACCCGCACGCCCGTCGGCTTCGGCGTGCTCACGTGCGACACGGAGGCGCAGGCGTTGGACCGCGCCGGCCTGCCGGGGTCGAGCGAGGACAAGGGCCACGAGGCGGCCACCGCGGCGGTCGCCACGGCGGTGACGCTGCGCGCCGTCGGTGCGCGGCGACCGCGTTAGCGCCCATGCCCCGAACCGTCGCACGGGACGCGCTCGCCGGACCCGTAGGCTGTGGCCCCGTGAAGAGCTTCGAGCAGCTGTATGCCGAGCTGGCGGACAAGGCGCGGACGCGCCCCGCCGGGTCCGGCACCGTCGTCGCCCTCGACGCGGGCGTCCACGCCATCGGCAAGAAGATCGTCGAGGAGGCGGCCGAGGTCTGGATGGCCGCGGAGTACCAGTCGACCGACGAGACCGCCGAGGAGATCAGCCAGCTGCTCTACCACCTCCAGGTGCTCATGCTCGCCAAGGGCATCACGCTCGACGACGTCTACGCCCACCTCTGAGGACCCCCGCATGCTGCGAATCGCCGTTCCCAACAAGGGGGCCCTGTCCGACGCGACCGTCGAGATGCTCCGTGAGGCCGGCTACCGGACCCGCCGCGACAGCAAGGAGCTCGTCGTCGCGGACGTCGACAACGACGTCGAGTTCTTCTACCTGCGGCCCCGCGACATCGCCGTCTACGTCGGCTCCGGCACGGTCGACGCCGGCGTCACGGGGCGCGACCTGTTGCTCGACTCCGGCTCGGAGGCGGTCGAGGTCATGGGGCTCGGCTTCGGCGGGTCCACGTTCCGGTATGCCGGCCGGCCGGGTCAGGTCTCCCGCGTCGAGGAGATCGCGGGCAAGCGGGTCGCGACGTCCTACCAGGGCCTCGTGGAGGCCGACCTGACCGGTCGCGGGATCGAGGCCTCTGTCGTGCGCCTCGACGGTGCGGTCGAGACGGCCATCACCCTCGGGGTGGCCGACGTCATCGCCGACGTGGTCGAGACCGGCGCGACGCTGCGGTCGCAGGGGCTCGAGGTGTTCGGCGACCCGATCCTGCGCTCCGAGGCGGTCCTGATCCGCGGTGACCGACCGGGTGAGGAGCAGGCCGTCGAGGTGCTCCAGCGACGCCTCGCGGGGGTCATCACGGCCCGCACCTACGTCATGCTCGACTACGACTGCCCCAAGGAGCTCGTCGACAAGGCGTGCGCCCTCACGCCGGGCCTGGAGTCGCCGACGGTGTCGCCGCTGCAGGACGACGCCTGGGTGGCGGTCCGGGCCATGGTGCCCCGCGTGGGGCGCAACCGGCTCATGGACGAGCTCTACGACCTCGGCGCGCGTGCCATCCTGGTCACCGACATCGCCGCCTGCCGGCTCTGACCAGCGTGCCTGAGCACCCCGTGCCGCCCGACCAGCCGTCCCGCCCCCGGGACGAGCGAGGGACCGAGGCGGCGTTCGCCGCGTTCCGGCCGCGTCGCGGTCGCGCGGTGGCCCTGGGCTGCCAGTGGGGGGCGCTGCTGCTCTTCGCGGTCCTCGCGCTGGCCCTTCCCGGCGTCGCCGGTGGGGCGCGCTGGGGCGTGGCCGACCGTCTCATGTTCTTCGCCATCGGCGTCGTCATCGCCCTGCTCGCCCACCGGTACGCGTCCATCGTCGCCGTGCCGAGCCGTGAGGGCCTTGTCGTGCGCAACCTCGTGGTGACTCGCACGATCACCTGGCCCGAGATCGTCGGGGTGCAGTTCGGCGGAGGAGAGCCGTGGGTCAGCCTCGACCTCGCCGACGCGGACACGGTGGCGGTCATGGCGATCCAGAAGGCGGACGGCCCGGTCGCGGTCCGAGAGGCGTCCCGGCTCGCGGCCCTCGTGCAGGCTCTCGGCGAGCGCTCCCCGGGGACGTCACCCGGACCGACCGGCCCGGATGCCGACCGGGGTCCCGACCCGCATGCCGGCCCGGGTGCCGGCCCGGGTGCCGGGTCGGACGACCGGCCCGACAGCGGCCGGGAAGCCGACGCGTGACCGCCACCCCGCCGCCGGCGGAGCTGCGCCGGGTCCTCGGCCACTTCGCGACGGGCGTCACCATCGTGACCGGCCTCGCGCCGGACGGCGCCCCGGTCGGCTTCGCCTGCCAGTCCTTCGCGTCCGTGTCGCTCGACCCGCCGCTCGTCCTCTTCTGTGCGTCGCGGTCCGGGAGGTCGTGGCCCCTGCTCCGTGACACCGGGCGGTTCTGCGTCCACGTCCTGCGGCACGAGCAGCGTGAGCTCTGTGACCGCTTCGGCTCGCCCACGGGTCGCCGCTACGACGGCCTGGACTGGGAGCTGTCGCCACACGGCGCCCCCAGCTTGCCCGGCGTGCTCATGCGCGTCCACGGTGAGGTGGCGCAGGTCCACGAGGCAGGAGACCACGACGTCGTCATCGGTCGCGTGCTCGGCCTCGAGGACGGCGAGCCGGGCCGGCCGATGCTCTTCTACCGCGGCCGTTTCACGGTCACCGAGCGACGCACCTCCGCAGCCCGCGGGGAGGCACCCGACGGCCGGGACGACTTCTGGGGCTGACCCCCGGCAGCTCACCCGGTGGGTGCCGAGGCCCCCCCTGCGACTAGCCACGTTGCAGGTGGACCCCCTGTGCACCCGGACGACCATTGCTCGGCGCCCACCGGGGTCCGCGTGCTCAGGAGGGCCCGGTTGCGCCGCCCGGACCGGACCAATGGTCGTCCGGGTGCTCGGCGCGCCTCGCGGACGCCCGCGTGCCAGGGCAGTACGCATCGCCTTGACCTCGACGGGCGTTCATCGCCGGGTCGGACGGCGTTCACCCCGCCGAGCCGAGGCCCTGCCAGCGTGGGAGCGGCCCGTCGTCTCTCCCCAGGAGCTCCCATGTCCCCACGTCGTTCTGCGGGTGCGTCTCTGCTCGCTCTCGTCCTCACGGCCACCGTCCCTACCTCGTCCTTCGCCGACACCACCACGGCCACCCGAGGGCCCGGCCAGGACAAGCCCGGCCACTTCTCCTTCGCTGTCATTGGTGACGTGCCTTACGGTGCCGACCAAGTGGCGGCCTTCCCCCGCCGGGTCGACCAGATCAACGCGGCCGACCCGGAGCTCGCCTTCCACCTCGGCGACATCAAGAACGGCTCCACCCGCTGCGACGACGGCTACTACCGGATGATCAAGGCCCAGTTCGACCGCTTCACGAGCCCGCTCGTCTACACCCCGGGTG
>NZ_DASSMH010000032.1:0-9633 GCF_035688975.1 Intrasporangium sp.
CCGTCATCGGCTCCGGCATCATGGGCACGAATCTCACCCAGGACATCGCGCTGCAGCTGCTCGTCAACGCCGTGGCGACCGTGGCGGCCCTGGGCGTCCTCATCGCCACCTTGGGACCGGTGTCCGGGGCGCACTTCAACCCCGTCGTGACCCTGGTCGGGGCGGTCCGTCGGGACCTCGGCGCCGGTGAGGCGACAGGCTACGCACTCGCCCAGTTCGCCGGGGGGCTGGCCGGGGCCGCGGTCGCGAACGTGATGTTCGAGCTGCCCACGTGGCAGGCCTCGCGACACGAGCGCACCGGGCCGGCGTTGTGGCTCGGCGAAGTCGTCGCCACGGCCGGCCTGCTGTTCACCATCGGCGCCATCACTCGAACCGGTCGCGGCCACCTCGGACCGGTGATCGTCCCGGCGTGGATCGGCGCCGCGTACTTCTTCACGTCCTCGACCTCGTTCGCGAACCCGGCCGTGGCCCTGGCCCGGTCGACCTCCGACACGTTCGCCGGCATCTCCCCAGGGAGCGTGCCCGGCTTCGCACTCGCGCAGCTCGTCGGGGCCGCGCTCGGCACCGGGCTGGCCGGATTCCTCTTCCCGCGGCGAGGATTGCCTGAGCCGCCTGACCTCCCGGAAACCGTCCACGCCACCTGAGACCACGACATCCCCAACCCCCGCCCAATCCACCCACGGAAGGCTCAGCCGTCATGAGCGACAAGCCCAGCGTCCTGTTCGTCTGCGTGCACAACGCCGGCCGGTCCCAGATGGCCGCCGCCTACCTGCACCACCTGTCCGGTGGCGCCGTCGAGGTGCGCTCGGCCGGCTCCGCACCTGCCGAGCACGTGAACCCGGCGGCCGTGGCGGCCATGGCGGAGGAGGGCATAGACATCCACGCCGAGAAGCCCAAGGTCTTGACGGTCGACGCCGTCAAGGACTCCGACGTCGTGATCACCATGGGCTGTGGCGACACCTGCCCGATCTTCCCGGGCAAGCGCTACGAGGACTGGGAGCTGGAGGACCCGGCCGGTCAGGGCCTCGAGGCCGTGCGGCCGATCCGAGACGACATCAGGCGCCGGGTGCTCGGTCTCCTCGAGGAGCTCAACGTCTCTGCCGCCAGGACACGGTGACGGTCGCCGGGTCGCTCATCCCACGACGACGAGCGTCACCACCTCCAGATCCGAGCCCCGCACTTGCGGGTCGCCATCACCTTCGCCGACCGCATGCCGGCCGCCGAGAACCTCTGAAAAACAATGGCAGAACCACGGTTCGTCGGACACACCCCTCCTGTCTGCTGGTCGCACGTAGGGTCGCGGGCTGGCGCCGGAGCCGCGCTTGAGCCAGTACTGAAAGTCCTCACGGAAATGGCGTCGCGGATCGATGACCCACGGCTCTTCACGTGCGACGGCTCGAGTTCAAGGAGCTTTAACTCGGCCGCCGCTACTTTCGGGTGGCGTGAGCTGGGGGGTGTCGGTACCTTTTCGCTATGACCGCTAGTAGGCGGCTGCGCCGTGCGACGCCGCTGTGCGGGTTCTTGATGCTGATGGGGGCCGGTGTGGCGCTCGCGAACGCGAGTTCTGCCTCGGGGTACTACTCGGTGAATGGCAAGAACTACGTCAACTGGGCAACCGCAGTGGTGCTCTACGCAGGGCAAGCGTCTGGGTACACCGCAGTTGGCCCCACTAGCGGCTCGTCCATCCCCGCTGGGTGGGAGAGCGCGCGCGGACGGATGTTCACCGAGTCCGGGAGCCTGTACTGCGAAAGCGGAAATGTGCACAACGGGTCAACCGTCAACTATGGGTCCTACACCAGTGCATCCTCTTGCACAAGGTACGGTTCCGGGTTCAACTTCTATAGTTACGGCGTCACCCAGGGGTGGAACGGGTCTAGCTATTCGTCCTACTTCACGTTCAAGTCACCTAATCAGACTAGCTAACGAACGGGGCAGCGGCATGCGAATCCAGACTCCCAAGGCAGTCGCGACCAGCGGAGCCGCCGTGATCGTCGGGATCGCCATCTTGATGTCAACCAACACCGGTGCGAGCGCCGACGGGCCAACATCGTCATATGGGCACAACGCACGCGGACAGACCTTCGGTTCCGCACTTGCTGCGGCCTCGCCCAATGAGGAGCCGGACCTTATCCAGGCAGTCGCCACCAATGGGCGCACCGGGTACGTCCTTAGGGCCGAGCTGGATGCAGCGGCCGGCGCAAACTTCCAAAGTCCGCAGGAAGCGCTTGCCTGGCAGACGGCGAACGAGGGCAAGAACTCGGTTGTCACTGTGTATGAGGCCGATGGCGTTACCAAGGTCGGAGTGTTCGTGATGCACCACCCGTCAGCCGCCGAGCGGGCGGCCGCAAACGCCGCTGCTGCACAGTCCGGTCCAGCAGGGGAGTAGACTAGACTTAGGAGACGGCAGTTGTCGTCGGACCTCGCTTTGGCAATGCCGAAACAACCTGCTGCATCACATTGCGTCCGACAAATAGGCGCAGATTCTCCATGAGTTGCATTGTGCTCGACCAAGGGCCCACCGGGTGTCCAAGCCAGTAATACGTCGGCGCAGCCAAGCGGTCTCCGGAGAACCGACCTCTGCCCGTCGGCACCGGGCCGTCCCTGTAAGCGGTTGTAGGGCGCAAGAAGTATTCGGGAAAAGCGAGGTTCTCGGCGTGAACGGTCGGGCGCGCTCACTCCGCGCTGGCAGGCCCGCTCAGGCCTGGGAGCGCAGGTACCTGCCGAAGTGCGGGACTGTGAACGCGATCTGACCCCGCTCCGCCGAGTAGATGAGCCCCTTCTTGATGAGTGCATCGCGCGCCGGTGACAGGGACTGCGGCTTGCGGCCGAGGACGTCGGCGACCACGCTCGTCGCCACCGCCTCCCGCTCGAGGACGCCGCGCCCGTCGGTCGCCATGGCGGCCGCTTCGCCGTCCGCCTCGCCGTCCGTCCGGCCCTCGCCGCCGGCGAGGAGCGCGGCCTCCGCCATGGCCCGGAGGTACTCGCGCTCGGCCGGCGTCGCCCGCTCGAAGCGCGACCCGAAGAAGCCCACCGCGAGCTCGGACTCGGCCTCCGGTGCGGCGACCCCGATGTCCTGCGCCGTGATGGGCGAGCTCGGGGCGACGTCCCACACGACCTTGCCGTACGCCTGGATGAAGTAGGGGTAGCCGGCGGTCACGGCATACATCTCGTCGAGCGCTTCGGGGGTGAACGCGCACCCCTCCTCCGAGGCCGGCCCGACGAGGGCGCGGTCGGCGCTCCCGCGCTCGAGCCGGTCGATGCGCTGGTAGCGGAACAGCCGCTCGGAGTAGGACTTCGACGCGGACAGCACGGCGGGAAGGTGTGGCAGGCCGGCCCCCACGACGATGACCGGCAGCCCCGACTGGGAGATCTCGTGGCAGGCCGCGCACACGGCCGACACGTCGTGGGCGTCGAGGTCCTGCATCTCGTCGACGAAGAAGGCGATGCCCTTGCCGACGTCGGCGGCGAGGCCCCCGACGTCGGTGAGCAGCTCGACGAGGTCGATCTCGATGTCGCCGGAGTCCGCGCGCCCCGACACGGCCGGGACGTCGATCCCCGGCTGCCACTTCTCACGCAGCCGCGCGTTGGCGGGCGCGTCGCGCAGCGCGAAGGCCTTGATGATGCCGAGGACGTGGTCCACCTCGTCACCGCGGGGGTGACCGAGCTCGCGGACGGCTTGGTGCGCGGCGGCGGCGAGGGGGCGGCGCAGCCGCTGGTCCGGGCGCGCCTCGAACTTCCCGGTCCCCCAATGAGCGCGGACCGCCGAGGACCGCAGCGCGTTGAGCAGCACGGTCTTGCCGACCCCCCGCAGCCCCGTGAGGACGATGGACCGCTCGGACCGGCCGCGGGCGATGCGCTCCAGCACGACGTCGAAGGTCCGCAGCTGCTCGTCCCGGCCAGCCAGCTCAGGGGGCCGTTGGCCGGCCCCGGGGGCGTAGGGGTTCGTGACGGGGTCCACGATGCGAGGCTATACGGCTCTCTAGGGAAAAGCCGAGATTGCCGCATACATCGGCATCGTGTCGCCGGACCGAACCAAAAAGGGACGGACGGGCATGAAAAACGCCGTTCCGCACGGTCAGGGGTGGTCATGCGGAACGGCGCGTGCCGACTATAACGTGACTCACGGGGGCGCGGTCCACCCAATCGGCAAAACCTGAAAAATCTCGTCCGGAGCGGCGACGGCCTCCTGCTCCTGGACGAGCAGCAGCTCCTCCGACATGCGCTCCGCCGTCGCGCGCAGCACGGCATACATCGTCGCGGCGGTGCGCGACAGCGCCGCCCGGGCACCACCTTGGCGGTAGTGCGCGAGGAAGAGCGCCGCGGTGACGTCGCCGCCGCCCTTGGCCACGATGGGCAGCAGCGGCGTGGTGACGAGCCACCGCTCCCCGCCGGTCACGCAGGCCATCTGCACGCAGCCCGGCGGCGTGTCCTCGGTGAGGGCGCTGGTGACGAGGACGACCTCCGGGCCACGGGCCAACACGTCCTCGGCCGCCGCCACCAGCTCCGCCTGGGTTCGCACCCGCCCGCCGACGAGGAACTCCAGCTCGAACTGGTTCGGGGTGACGATGTCGGCCCGCGGCACGACGTCGTCACGGAGGAACTCGGGAATCCCCGGCTGCACGAAGAACCCGCGCCCGACGTCGCCCATGACCGGGTCGCAGCAGTAGATCGCGGCCGGGTTGGCCGCCTTGACCCGCGCCACGGCGTCGAGGACGACCTCGCCGACCGCCTGCTCGCCGAGGTATCCCGACAGCACGGCGTCGATGCCCGGGAAGGCACCCCGGTCCTCGACCCCCTTGATCACCTCGGCCACGTCGGCCGCAGCGAGCGCCGGGCCCCGCGTGGCACCGTAGCCGGTGTGGTTGGAGAAGGTCACCGTGTGCACGGGGTAGACCTCGTGGCCCAGCCGCTGCAGCGGGAAGACCGCCGCGGAGTTGCCCACGTGGCCGTACGCGACGTGCGACTGGATGGACAGGACCCTCACGTGACACACGCTATGCCGGGGCCGTATGCCGCCGGGCGCGGGCGTCGTGGCGGGCCGCCCTCGTGGGCCGCCCTCGTGGGCCGCCCTCGTGCGTCGCGGTGGAGGCGCGCCGTGGGACACTGCGGCCATGAGCCAGATGCCGACCGAGGTGCCGACCACGACGGTGCAGGACGTGCCCGATGACGCCATCGTCATCGACGTGCGCGAGGCCGACGAGTGGGCGGCGGGCCACGCACCGAATGCCGTGCACGTGCCGCTGGGAGAGCTGCCTTCGCGCCTCGACGACCTGCCCGACACAGACGCCGGGCCGGTCCCCGTCGTGTGCCGCAGCGGCAGCCGATCGGCCCGCGCGGTGGCCTGGCTCACCCGGCAGGGGTTCGACGTCGTGAACCTCGACGGTGGCATGCGCGCCTGGGAGGCGACGGGCAAGCCGCTGCACGGCGCGGGCGAGCCGCGCATCCTCTGACCGTCAGGAGCCCTGACGTCACGTCGTCGGAACGTCACGGGCTGTGGCGTGCCGGCTCTGCGTCAGGGGGGCAGCGGCGCCACCGGTGAGCAGAGCAGCTCGTCCGGTCCTGGCGCCGTGACGGCGACCGGGACCACGGGAGGGTCGGCGAGGCCGGACCCGGCCGCGGTCGTGGCACCCGGGACGGGCACTCCCCGCGCCACCTGGACGCAGAACTGCCAGCTCGTCAGCCCTGCGATGGGCCCGCGCGGGGCGGTGAACTCCGCCCCGGGCACGTCGAGCCGCGGCGGCAGCGGCGCGAAGGCGCGCCCCTGGAGCGTGGCGCCGGGGGGCAGCACGTGGGCGCCGGTCCGCGGAGCGGCGACGAACCTCGTCCCGGGGGCCGGGGCGAAGCCTTGCTTGCTCACCCGGAGCACCCCCTCGACCGCGAACACCCAGGCGTGCTCGGGATTGAGCCTCGTCGGCAGGACCGCCGAGCCCAGCGCGTCGGGGACGCGGTCGTGCACGACGACGGGCCCGTCGCCCGTGTTGCGCACGGTGTAGTCGACGACGAGGCCGGGCGTCCCGGTCGCAGCGGCGCCCGGGGCCCGCGGCATTCCCGTGGACAGCGTCGCACGCATCGTCACCCCGGCTGTGCCGGTCGGCTGGCCCGGTGGTGTCGTCGCCTCGTCAGGTGGTCCCGACAGGCCGGCGCAGCCCGTGAGCAGCGCCCCGGCGACGACCACCCCGAGCAGCCCCGTGGTGCCCCTCGTGGCCAGTGCCGTGTGCCGCGCCATGACCGGGGCTCGTCGTCACTCGGCCGGCTCGACGAACGCGAAGGGCACGAGCAGCATCCGCGCCCCCACCCGCACGCGGTAGCGCGTGCGTCCGCGGCCAACGACCCACCCGGCCATCCCGTGGTACCTGCCCTCGGCCGAGATGCGGACCGGGGCCCCGGGCCGCAGCCGACCGGGGGCGTGCTGGGGTCTGCCGCCGAGGAAGGCGGCCAGCTCGGCGACGTAGTTGGGATGCATGGGCACGCGGACGCCGTGGTGGGTCCAGTCGAGCAGCCGCTGCCGCTCGGGCCCACGGCAGAGGCCGCAGAGGCCCACCCGGGTCGGCCGGCGGTGCCGCCGCACGACATGCCCGGCCGGGCACGTGCCGGCCCACGGCCCCTCGAGCCGGGGCGCGTCCACCGAGCTGCACCGCTGGCCGGAGCAGCCGATCTCGAGCGCCTTGGCCCGCCACACCGCGTCGTGGCCGTGCCGGGCTCCGACGAGGGCATGGGCGATCTCGTGCAGGATCGTGTCCCGCACCTCCTCCTCCGGGTGCAAGGCCGTCAGGTGCGCGCTCAGGCTGATGGTGCGGCTGCTCGAGCGGCATACGGCAGCTCTGGTCTTGGCCCGGTCGAGGGTGAGCGTCCAGTCGGCCAGGCCGTGCCCGCGCAGCAGCTCGGTCCCCAGGGTGAGCGCGGCTCCCAGCTCCATGTCGTGACCCTCCTGCGGTCGGCCGATCCGTCTGCAGCGACCTTAGAGGAGTGCCCCGACAGCCATGCGGGTCGCACCCCGCCCTTGACGCCGCACCCGGCCCCCGGCACGCTGCCGACCGTGGTCCCACGTCCCCGTCGCCGGCCCGTCCCCGCCCGAGGCGGGCAGGTCGGCGGGCAGGTCGGCGGGCAGGTCGGCGCCCCGGCGGCGGTCGACCGCGACGTCGTCCCCCTGCGGGAGGCGACCAGGGCGTGGTTCGCGATCTCGCTGCAGACCTTCGGGGGACCGGCCGGCCAGATCGCGGTCATGCACCGCACCCTCGTCGACGAGCGCCGCTGGATCGGGGAGCAGCGCTTCCTCTTCGCGCTGTCCTACTGCACGCTGCTGCCCGGTCCCGAGGCGCAGCAGCTCGCCACGTACATCGGCTGGTTGCTCAACGGCGTCAAGGGGGCGCTCGTCGCCGGCACCCTGTTCGTCCTGCCGGGCGTCGTGGCCCTCCTCGCGCTCTCCGGGACCTACGTCGCCTTCGGGGACACCACGCTCGTGCAGGCGCTCTTCCTCGGGCTCGGCCCTGCGGTCATCGCCATCGTCATCCAGGCCGTGATCCGGGTCGGCCGGAAGGCGCTGACGCGCCCGACCCTGGTGGGTCTCGCGGTGGCGTCCTTCGTGGCGCTCAGCGTCTTCGCCGTGCCGTTCCCGGCGGTGGTCGCCGGCGCCGGCCTGCTCGGCTGGCTCACGGGACGGGTCAGCCCGACCGTCGCCGAGGGGCCGGCGGCTCGCGGCAAGGCCGACGGCGGGCCACCGCCCCTCGTGCCCGACGACGCGCTGCACACGCAGCGGCCGACGGCACGCCGCGCGGCGGCCGTCCTCGGCATCGGGCTGCTGCTGTGGGCCGCCCCCGTCGTCGCCGTCGGGGTGCTCTTCGGTCGGCAGAGCGTCTTCGTGGCACAGGGCCTCTTCTTCTCCGGGGCCGCCGTGGTCACCTTCGGCGGCGCGTATGCCGTGCTCGCGTACGTCGCCCAGCAGGCGGTCGGCGTCTACGGCTGGGTGGCGCCGGGCGAGATGGTGCGGGGCCTCGCGCTCGCCGAGACGACCCCTGGCCCCCTCATCATGGTGGTGCAGTTCGTCGCCTTCCTCGGGGCCTACCGGCACCCCGGGTCGCTCAACCCCTGGGGCGCGGCCGTGCTGGGCGCCCTGCTCACCACCTGGGTGACCTTCGTGCCGTGCTTCCTCTTCATCCTGCTCGGCGCGCCCTACGTCGAGCGGCTGCGCCACCACCGGGGCCTGTCCGCGGCGCTGACCGGCGTCAGCGCCGCCGTGGTGGGAGTCATCGCCAACCTCGCCGTCTACTTCGCCCTGCACACCCTCTTCGAGGAGACACACCGGATCGGCGTGGGCCCGGTCCGGTTCGAGCTGCCCGTCGTCGGGTCGCTGCAGGTCGCGGCCCTCACCGTCACGGCACTCGGGTGCGTGCTGGTCTTCGCGCGGCGGTGGTCGGTGCTGCGCACGCTCGGCGCGTGCGCCGTCGCAGGCGTCGTCCTGCAGCTGCTGAGCGCCCGGCTGCACTGACGCCGAAGGCCGGTGCCTTACTTGAGCAGCCGGGACAGCCGCCGGTCGGCGAGGGGCTTGCCGCCGGTCTGGCAGGTGGCGCAGTACTGCAGCGACGTGTCGGCGAAGGAGACCTCCCGCACCACGTCGCCGCACTCGGGACACGGCAGGCCGGTGCGGCCGTGCACCCGCATCCCGGCCCGCTTGGCGTCCTTCAGCTCCTTGGCCGGCTTGCCCGACGCGGCGGCGACCGCGCCGCGCAGCGTGTCGCGCAGCGCGGCATACAGCCGGTCGACCACCTCCGGGGCGAGGGAGCCGGCGATGGCGAACGGTGAGATCTTCGCGACGTGCAGGATCTCGTCGGAGTAGGCGTTGCCGACGCCGGCGATGAAGCCCTGGTCGCGCAGCAGCCCCTTGATCTGCGAGCGCCGACCGGCCAGCAGCGCCCCGAAGGCCTCGCGGGTGAACTCGGGGGCCAGCGGGTCGGGGCCGAGGGAGGCGATGCCGGGCACGTCCCGGGGGTCGCGCACGAGGTAGGCGGCCAGCCGCTTCTTGGTGCCGGCCTCGGTGAGGTCGAAGCCCGAGCCGTCGGAGAACCGAGTGCGCAGCGCGATGGGCGACTTCCCCGGGCGCAGGACCGTGTTGGGCATGGCGTCGGACCACCGCAGCCAGCCCGCCCGCGCCAGATGGAAGACCAGGTGGATGCCGTCGCAGTCGAGGTCGACGAACTTGCCGTGCCGCGAGACCGAGTCGACCGGCACCCCCGCGAGCGCCTGCGGCGGCGGGTCGAACGTCTTGAGCACCGAGAACGACCCCAGCTCGACCCCCGTCACGGCCAGCCCGGCAGTCCGCTCGGCGAGGAAGTCGACGAGCGCCTGGACCTCGGGCAGCTCCGGCACGACGCCAGTCTGTCAGAGGCCGCCGTCACCGGCCGGGGTTCGCAGCGCCACCCGCAGCAGCTGCAACAGCCCGTACCCGTCGCCGGCCCGGCAGACCGGGACGTCCTTCTCGTGCCGGTCCCGCGACGGGGTGAGCTCCTCGAGCGACACCGGTATGCCGTGGGACAGCACCTGCTCCGACGGCGTCAGCTCTCGGATCGCGATGGCCTCGACCCGGTCGGGGCGCTGGCGGGCGAAGTCGCCGTAGATCTTCGGGTCGTGCTGGCCGTC
>NZ_DASSMH010000033.1:0-20827 GCF_035688975.1 Intrasporangium sp.
CCAGGCACAACGTGCACGTCACCGGGCGGGCGGACGGCCCGCCCATGGTGTTCGCGCACGGCTTCGGCTGTGACCAGGGCATGTGGCGCTACGTCGCGCCGGCCTTCGAGCGGAGCCACCGGGTCGTGCTCTTCGACCACGTCGGCGCGGGAGGCTCGGACCTCACGGCCTACGACCCGGCGAGGTACGCCCGGCTCGAGGGGTATGCCGCCGACGTCGTGGAGATCCTCGAGGCGCTGGAGCTGCCGCCGGTCGTGTTCGTCGGCCACTCGGTGAGCGCGATGATCGGTGCCCTCGCCGCCGCGCAGCGCCCGGACCTGTTCGACCGGCTCGTCATGGTCGGGCCCAGCCCGCGCTACGTCGATGACGAGGGCTACGTGGGTGGCTTCCGGGCGGAGGAGATCGGCGAGCTCCTCGAGACGATGGACGGCAACTACCTCGGTTGGTCCGAGCACATCGCCCCGCTCATCATGGGTCGGCCGGACCGGCCGGAGCTGGGACAGGAGCTGGCGAGCAGCTTCTGCCGCACCGACCCCGACATCGCCCGCGGGTTCGCCCGCACGACGTTCCTGTCGGACAACCGGGCCGACCTCGAGCGCGTGCGGACCCCGGCTCTCGTCGTGCAGTGCCGGGAGGATGTCATCGCGCCCGTCGAGGTGGGCACCTACGTGCACGAGCACCTTGCCGACAGCGAGCTCGTCGTCATCGACGCGACGGGGCACTGCCCCAACCTCAGCGCACCGGACGAGCTGGTCGGCGCCATGACGCGTTACCTGACCGCCGTGTGAGCGTGGCGGATCCCGACAGCAGGTGGGAGACGGCGCCGTGCGGCCTGGTCGTCCTCCGCGCCGACGGCACGGTGGTTGACGGCAACCGCACCTTCCTGTCCCTGCTCGGGCGCCCGCGCGATGACGTCGTGGCGCGGGTCAGGTTCAGCGACCTGCTCTCGGTCGGCGGCCGGATCTACTGGGAGACCCACCTCTCGCCGCTCCTGCTCGTCGAGGGACGGGTGGAGGAGATCGCCTTGGAGCTCAGGGGTCCGGGGGGACGCCGGCCGGTGCTCGTGACGGCCGAGCTGCGGGCGTCGCCCGCTGGGGACCAGGAGATCCACGTGGCGGTCTCGAGCGCGACCGAACGCGCGCGCTACGAGCACGAGCTGCGGGCTGCGCGCACCTCGGCGCAGCGCAGTGCGGCACACCTGCGCCTCCTGCAGGAGGCGACGGCCGCGCTGTCGCAGGCGCTCGGGGTCACCGCCGTCGCCGACGCGCTGGTGGCCGCGGCCCGCGGCTCGCTCGGCGCCGCGTCGGCGACGGTGTGGCTCGCCGACGCCGATCAGCGCCTCGTCCCGCACCGCGGAGACGTCGCCGGGGCGGGTGAGCCACCGGTCGAGGTCAGGGCAGGCGGCATGGCCGTCGAGGAGCCCGACCGGGTCGTCATCCCGCTCCAGGGCCAGTCCCGGCTCCAGGGCGCGCTCGTCGTCGTGGCCCGCGAAGGAGCCGGCGACGAGCCCCTCGACCCCGACGTGCTCACGGCGGTCGGTCAGCAGGCCGGGCTCGCCCTCGACCGAGCACGCCTCTACGAGCAGAGCGCGACCGTCGCCCACGAGCTGCAGCACGCGCTTCTCGACGTCGAGCCGCCCGTCGACGACCGGTTCACGGTCGCGGCCGCCTACCGACCGGGGGTGGAGATGCTCTCCATCGGCGGGGACTGGTACGACGTCTTCGGCGACGGCGACCGGCTGCTCCACCTCGGGGTGGGCGACGTCGTCGGCCGCGGGCTGACCGCCGCCACCGCCATGGGGCAGCTGCGCACCGCCGTGCGGGTGCTCGCCGGCCCCGACCTGGGTCCGGCTGACCTGCTCGCCCGCCTCGACGGCTTCGTCGACCGGGTCGACGCGGCTCAGATGGCCACCCTCGCGTATGCCGAGCTCGACCTCGGCACGGGCGTCGTACGCTTCGCCTGCGCGGGCCACCCGCCGCCCGTGCTGCTCCCATCGGACGGACCGCCGCGACTGCTGTGGCAGGGCCGCTCGGCACCGCTCGGTGCCTACCTCGACCCGCACGTGCGCGAGGAGGGCCACCTGCAGCTTGCGCCCGGTGACCGCCTCCTGCTCTACACCGACGGTCTCGTCGAGCGGCGCGACCGCGACTGGGACGAGGGGCTGCACCTCCTCGTCGCGGCGGCCACCGCAGCGCAGGCCGCGCCACCGGCCGAGGCGGTCCGGTCGCTCATGGCGGCGCTGCTCGAGGACGAGTCGGCTCGCGACGACGTGTGCGTCCTCCTGCTCGCCTGGTCCGGCTGCTGAACCAGGCCGCGGGAAGAAACCGCCGGGACCCCGCGGTTTGCCCCACATGAGGATCGCCGTGACGGGAGCGACGGGCCGGCTCGGCAGCCGGGTGGCGCAGCGGCTGGCAACCGCAGGTGTGGACCTGAGGCTCCTCGTGCGCGACCCCGCTCGGGCGCCCCGACTGCCGGGTGCCGCGGTGGCGCGGGCCTCCTACGCCGACGGTGCGGCGGCGCGCGCCGCGCTCGCGGGCACGCCGGTCGTCTTCATGGTCTCGGCCGCAGAGACCCCGGACCGGGTGGACCAGCACCGGACCTTCGTCGACGCCGCGGTCGCAGCCGGTGTGGAGCACGTCGTCTACGTCTCCTTCCTCGGGGCCGGCCCGGACGCCACCTTCACCTTGGCGCGCGACCACTGGGCCACCGAGGCGCACATCCGGGCCAGCGGCCTGGCGTTCACCTTCCTCCGGGACAGCCTGTATGCCGACTTCCTCCCGCAGATGGTCGGTCCCGACGGCGTGCTGCGCGGTCCCGCAGGGCAGGGACGGGTCGCGGTCGTCGCGCAGGACGACATCGCCGACCTCGCCGCCGCGGTGCTGCGGGATCCCGCGCGACACGCCGGCGCAACCCATGACGTGACCGGCCCCGAGGCGCTGACCCTCGACGAGGTGGCCGACGTGATGAGCCGGGCCACCGGCCGCCCCGTGAGCTACCACGCGGAGACCGTGGACGAGGCCTACCGCTCGCGCGCGGCATACGGTGCACCCGCATGGCAGGTCGACGCGTGGGTGTCGACGTACACCGCCATCGCCGCCGGCGAGCTGGCTGCGGTCAGCGACGCCGTGCCGCGGATCACCGGTCACCCGGCCACCCCGCTCGCGGAGGTACTCGCCCGCGCGCCCGCCGGCTGAGGAGCGCAGCCAGCGAGGGGCCACCCGCCGACAGGGGCCAGCCGACCCTCAAGGAACCCCCAAGGTGCGTGCGTCACGGTTGCCCCGGAGAAAGGCTGGGGGGGCCATGGGTATTCGCGTGCTCGTCGGATGGAAGCTGCGTGGCCGGACCGCGTGTCGGGTGGTCCGGGCCGTGGGGGTGGTGGTCGCCCTCGGCATCGCGGTGCCGGGCGCCCCGGCGGTCGCCCTGGAGGCGGTGGCCTTTGTCAGCCTGTCGCCGACCTCTCCCGGCCGCGACCCCCTGCCGGTGATGACCGGCACCGCGCCCGCCGGCTCGTCCGTGACGGTCTACTCCGACGTGGACTGCCTGGCGGACGCGACCGCGGCCCCGGTGACGGCCTCGGACACCGGCGGTTTCGTCGTGACCCTGACCACCGACCCGGCTCGGCCGACGACGTCCTACTACGGCAAGGCGATCGCCTCCGACGGCACGGAGACGCCGTGCTCCTTCCTCACCACGTACGAGCTCGACACCGTGGCCCCGGCCGCTCCCACGCTGCGCCTGGGCAACCCCGGCCCGGCGAACGCCAACAGCGTGCAGCTCCTCGTCGGCGCCGAGGCGGGCGCGGTGCTGCGCTTCTACCGCAACGACGCGACCTGCGCCACCCCCTTCGACGTCGTCGATGTCGCGGACCTGCCGCCCGAGGGCCTTTCGGCAACCGTCCCGGACAACAGCGTCACGACGTTCGGCGTCACGGCCACCGACCGAGCCGGCAACGCGTCGGCGTGCTCCTTCGCCACGTACACGGAGGACTCGGCCTCCAGGACCCCCCGGGCCCCCGACCTCGCGCCGGCGAGCGACACCGGTGACTCCAACGTCGACGACCTCACCAGCGTCACCCTCCCGACCTTCATCGGGGACGTCGGCTCCGTCGACCCGTCGTCGACCGTCGTGCTCTTCGCCGACGGCGTCGAGGTCGGGCGCGGGCAGGCCGACGCGGACGGCGGCTACGCCGTCACGGCGACCGTCGCCTTCACGTCGGGCATCTCGGCCGTCACGGCGCGTGCGACCGACCCCCTCGGCAATGTCAGCGCCCTCTCGGCCCCGCTCTTCGTCGAGGTCGACGCCTCCTCGCCGGTCTGGCAGGTGGACCTCAACACCGACACCGGCTACATCTCGCCCAACGGCGACGGACGCCTTGACACCCTGGACGTCACCCTGCGGCTCAGCAAGGTGATGCGCTGGACGTGGCGACTGGAGGATGCGGCCGGCTCGGTGCGGTACTCCGCGAGCGGGGACAGCAACGTCGCCCAGGTCAGCTGGGCCGGCCGGGACCAGGCGGGCCTCATGCTGCCGAACGCCCTCTACACCTGGCACTTCTCCGGGACCGACCGGGCCGGCAACGTCTACACCGACTTCATCAACGACGCCGTCCGGCTCGACACCGTCGCGCCCGGTGTGACCACCTCGGTCAGCCCGACCGCCTTCAACCCGACAACCGCCAGCACTCGCCTGACGGTCAAGATCTCAGCCGCGCGGGCAGACGAGGACGTCTTCGTCACCGTCGCCGTCGTCAACGCGGCCGGCACCTCCGTGCGCAACCTGCCGCCGCAGACCAGCACCGGGCCGAAGACCCTGTACTTCCCCTGGGACGGCCGAGACACCGCGGGCAGGGTGCTGGCCTCCGGCTCCTACACGTTCGTCACCCGCGCCGTCGACCCCGGCAAGACGGCCACGACGAACCTCCTCTCGGTCCGCATCGACACCATCGCACCGCGCATCGGCACGGTGACCGCGACGCCGAACCCGTTCAAGCCCGGCGTCTCGAGCCCGGTCATCGCCGTGCCGGTGAGCGAGGCCTCGACGGTGACCGTGGACATCCTGAGCCAAGCCGGAGTGCTCCTGCGCAGGCTCCCGTCGAAGACCGCCACGGGCGCCGTCACGGTCAAGTTCACCTGGGACGGCCGCAAGACGTCCAGCACCGGCGCCTTCGTCGGCAAGGGCCTCTACGAGGTGAGGGTCCGTGCCGTGGACTGGGCGAAGAACAGCTCCGTCCGCTCTACCTGGATCGAGGCCAGCTGAATGCCTGGGTATGCCGTGACTCTCTCGTCCCTCGCCTCGCCCAGCGGTCGGCGCGCCCCGGGAGGCCGGGCGCGCGCCGCCCTGCGCGTGGTCCTGCTCGTCGGCGCGCTTGCGACGGCACAGGCCGTCGGCACCGCGCTGCTGGTCCGGGCGGCGCGGTCCGGGGCAGACCCCGCCACGGTGGGCGGTCCGGTGCCGTGGCTGCTCGAGGCGGCCCTCGGGATCCCGGTCTGCACGCTGGTGGTGGTGCTCGCCTGCACCGCCGCCCGGCGACTCTCGGCACGCCGCGGTGGCGCGGCCGCGGTCGTCTACGCCTCCTTGGCGGGCGCCGTGGGCCAGGCGCTGGCCACGCTGCACGCGCACCTGGCGCACCACATGCTCCTCGTCGTCACCCTGCCCCCGGTTCCGGCTGCGCTGCGAGCCGTGCCGGCGCGCCTGCCCGCGCCGGCCGCGGCCACGACCGCCGCAGCGGCCGGGCACGGCCACGGCGGCCACGGCGGCCAGCCGGTGCAGGCGGCCGAGACGCTCGTGACGAGCGGCGGCAACGTCCCGGGCACCGCCACCTGGGCGCACCTCGGCAATGCCCTGCCGGACGCTGCACTCACGCTCGCGGCGGCGTTCCTCCTGCTCGTCACGCTCGGCGCCGTCAGGACGATGCTCGGGGCCCAGCGGCAGTCTCCCGTCAGCCGGCCGTGGGCCGGTACGCGGTCCGCCGCGCCCCGCCGACGGCTGACCGGCGTGGTGCTGTGCACGGGGCTCGTGTCCAGCTCTCTCGCCCTCGGCGCTGTCCCTGCCGCGTCCGCCGCCACCGCCGCGTCGACGGCGACGTGCACGTCGCAGACAGCCCAGCGCCGCTACGACGTGGTCGCGATCTCCGTCGCGATCCCGTACAACCGCTGGGGCGACGTCGTGCCGAGCGGTCTCATGTACGCCCTGCGCCAGGACCGGGCGGCATACGAGAACTGGTCCCGTCCGCTCGCGGCCGACCCGACGGCCGACCCAGCAGGCAACCGGCGGCTGCGACCCCGGCCGCTCGTGCTGCGCGCCAACGCCGGCGAGTGCATCGAGGTCAAGCTCACCAACGAGATCTTCGGGGGTGGGGAAGAGACCGGCGTCCCCGACGGCCGGGTGTCGATGCACGCCAACGGGGTGGCCTACGACGCCCAGGACGGGGACGGCGGGTCGGTCGGGTTCAACGACGACACGACGGTCGGCCCCGGGCAGAGCACGACGATGCTGTGGACCGCCCCCGGCAAGGAGGGCATGTTCCTGATCGAGGACCGGGGCGTGCCGATCGAGGGCGAGGCCGACGGCGGCGCCAAGTCGCAGGGCCTCTTCGGAGCGCTGGTCGTCGAGCCCTCCGGCTCGGTCTGGACCGACCCGACCAGCGGGGCGCCGCTCTACACCGGGACGAGCGGCCAGAGCGGGGAGCTCTACATCGCGGCGGACATCAAGCCGCCGACCGGCAACGCCTTCCGCGAGGCCGTGCAGATCGCGCAGGACGAGATCCCGAGCGTCGGCTTCGGGTTCAACTACGGCAGCGAGCCGGCACGCAACCGCAGCGGCGCGGGCCGCTGCGGCGACTGCATCGGGGAGGAGACGTCCCTCTCCTCGTGGGTCTACGGAGACCCCGCCCTCGTCAAGCTCGCGAGCGGCCCCGGGCCGTGGCTGCCCACCCCTGGTGGCGACAAGGAGGACTGCGGCCTGCCGGAGTCGTGCTACACCTCCAACGTCGTGCACAGCTACGTGGGCGACCCCACGAAGATCCGCTTCGCCCTGGCCGGCGTCAAGGAGACGCACGTCTTCCACATGCACGCCCACCAGTGGCTGGCTGAGCCGCACGACGTCGGAACCGCCGGGACCAACCCCACGACTCCCGGTGCCGGAAAGAAGCCCGAGTCGACCACGATCGACTCCCAGACGTTCGGTCCGGGGGAGGCCTTCACCGCGGACCTGCTCTTCGGCTCCGGGTCCAAGAGCGGCACCATCGGCGACTCCATCTTCCACTGCCACCTCTACCCGCACTTCGCCGACGGGTTCTGGGCGCTCTACCGGACCCACGACGTCTACGAGGACGGCACGGGACGCACTCCCGACGGCGTCGGCGTGCGGCAGCTGCAGACGCTGCCCGGTCGCGCGTCGCTGCCGGCGCCCACCGCGTCGAACCCCGGCTACCCGAGGTTCATCCCCGGGGTCGTCGGCTGGCGCCCGCCGCAGCCTCCCGGCGGCGTCACCGAGGGCGGGCCCTCGGGTGCCCCGGCCGTGCGAATGGCGGGTGGCAGGCCCGTCGACCCGGACAAGGTCGCCGTGGAGGCGCAGGTCCAGCAGAAGCGCTACGGCACCGCGGCGCCGAAGCCCGGGGCGCCGCTGGGCGACCCGTGCCCGCCCGGGGCGCGGCAGGTCACCTACAACGTCTCCGCGATCCAGCGCGACATCGTCTACAACGAGGCGGGAGAGCACGATCCGCAAGGGCGGCTGCTCGTCCTCGACAAGGACGTCGACGCCGTCCTTGCCGGGACCAAGCCTGCCGAACCGTTCTTCTTCCGCGCCAACGCAGGCGACTGCATCAACTACAACCTGACCAACCGACTACCGAACTGGGTCGGTGACGACGCGTTCCTCAAGCTGCAGCAGACCAACCTCATCGCCGAGCACATCCACCTCGTCAAGTTCGACGTCCTCGGCAGCGACGGGTCCACCAACGGGTGGAACTACAACCAGGCCGCGTTCACCAAGGACCAGGCCGACTTCAACGCCCGGCTGCGCGCCGGCACCCAGAGCTGCACCGACACCGACTGCCGCTTGCCCGACCCCACGAGCTGGAACCCGGCGACCGCCGGTGCGCCGATGGGCCAGACGCTCCACGAGCGGTGGTATGCCGACTACGAGCTGCGCACCGTCTTCACCCACGACCACCACTTCGCGGCCGTGGCCCAGAACCGGGGCTTCTACGGCGCGCTGGTCATCGAGCCGGCCGGCTTCGACGCCCGGGACCCCAAGACCGGCCGGTACCTGCAACCGGTGAACTCCACCTCGCACGGCACCGTATGCGGGTCCAGCTGCGAGGGGGGCGCTGCCGGTACGGCCGTGGACATGATCGGCCCCGGGACCGCGGACGACTTCCGGGACTTCGGGCTGGCCGTGGCCGATTTCGTCTCCCTGACGAAGAAGGGCGGAGACTCTCGAACGGCGGCCGGGACCGTCAACGCCCCGGAGGTCCCGGAGGAGTTCCCCGACGACGACCCGGGGACCATGAGCGTCAACTACCGCAACGCGCCGCTGCGCCTGAGGCAGACCTTCAACGGCACCAAGGTGGACCCGGCATACGTCTTCAGCTCCACGACGTGGGGGGACCCGCAGACGCCCATCCTGCAGGCCTACTCGGGCGACAACGTCCGCACGCGGCTCATCCAGGGCTCGCAGGAGGAGCAGCACGTCATCACGATCCACGGCATGCGCTGGCGACAGGAGCCGGACGACCCGCAGTCGCCCTACGTCTCCTCCCAGGCGGTCGGGGTCTCGGACGCCTTCAACTTCGAGACGCCGAGGGTGACGTGCGGCTCGCTCGAGGCGGAGAAGCGCTGCCGCGGGGACTTCATCTACACCGGAAGCGCCACCGACGACGTCTACGAGGGGATGTGGGGCATCCTCCGGCTCCACGACAAGAAGCAGCCCAACCTGCTGCCCCTGCCCGACAACGTGCCGACCCGCAGCTTCACGACGGCGCTCTCGTCCTTCGGCCGGGTGCCGCGGCCCTCGACCCTGACGTTGCCGCTTCCCGCCGCCAACCCGGGGAACCCGTGCCCGTCCACGGCGCCGAAGCGCACGTACTCGGTGGTGGCCATGAACCGGCCGCTCACCTACGACGCGGCCGGGGACAACGACCCCTACGGGCTGATGTACGTCACGGCCGCCGACGAGGCCGCCGTCCGCTCCGGCGCGAAGAAGGCGGAGCCGCTGACCATCCGGGCCAACGCGGGTGACTGCGTCGAGGTGACCTTGACCAACAAGCTGGACAAGAGCTTCCTCGGGCACGGTGGGACGGCGGACGGCGATCCTGCGCTCCCCACGGAGTCCGGCAGCACCCCCGCCGGGCTGCGCGTGTCGCTACACCCGCAGCTGCTGAGCTATGACGTGCGTGGTTCCGACGGCGCGACGGTGGGCGTCAACGACGACCAGACCGTGGCCCCCGGCACCTCCCGGAAGTACCTCTGGTATGCCGCGTCGGTGCCCGTGGGCGAGCTCGGGGCGGCCAACCTGCTGGACTACGGCGACGTCCGGGGTCACCGGCACCACGGCCTCTTCGGCGGCATCGTCGTCGAGCCCGCCGGGTCGACCTGGCACGACCCGGTGACCGGCGCCCAGCTCGGCCCCTTCCCGGCGGGCACGCCGAACAAGGCCGGCGCCGCGGCCGACATCCGGCGCTCCACGGGCACGAGCTTCCGTGAGTTCGGCGTCTACTTCCAGGACGGACTCAACCTGCGGCAGGCCGACGGGACACCGATCCCGGACAAGCCGGACCACCCGCCGGTCCCCGGCGAGGCACCATCGTTGCTCGACTACGAGGACCGCGGGCAGAAGGGGTTCAACTACCGCAGCGCGATGCTCTCGCACCGCATGGGGCCGTCCCTCGATCCGTCGCTGCCCGACACGCTGGCGGACCGGATGGCGGGAGTCTTCAGCTCCCAGCGCCACGGCGACCCCGACACGCCCATCCTGCGGGCCTACGCCGGTGACCAGGTGCGGGTGCGTGTCCTGCAGGGAGCGGACAAGCCACGGCAGCACTCCTTCGCCGTCAGCGGCCACTCGTGGATGAGGCAGCCCGGGGACCCGGGGTCCGACCTCGTCGGCGCCCAGGGCGGGTTCAGCGTCGGGCGGGCCCTCAACGTCGAGCTGAACGGCGGCGCGAGCTCGGCGGCGGGCGACTTCCGCTACGGGTGTCTCGTCGGGTTCCACCACCAGAGCGGCGGCCTCTGGGGCATCCTGCGGATCTATCCGCGTCCGCCAGCGGGGTCGGCGCCGACGCCTCTCACGGGCAAGGACGACCCTCGTGCCGGTGGTCACCCGATCCAGACCCTCCCTGGATCCGTCTGATGGGGCACGTGGGCCACCCCATGGGCCGGGTCCTCGGGAGCGGCAGGGCGGCCGGCGGTGCGCGCATCACGCCCCGCGAGACGCTCCTCATGGCGGTGTGCGTGCTCGCTGTGCTCGGCGCTGGGCTGTGGGGTCTCGCCCGAAGGGACGACTCGGCGGGGCCGGCAGCCGGCGTCGCGGGCGTCGTGGAGGTCCCCGGGGGCCTGCTGCGGGTGGAGGCGGTGGTGCCCTACGACCCGGGGAAGCTGCATTCCGGCATGCAGCAGACGAGCGGGTCGGCGGCCATGCCCGGCATGGCGCCGCCGATGGATCCCGACCCCGTGGCTGCAGGGAAGCGGCGCTTCTCCGTCCGCGTCGGCCTCACCGCGACCGAGTCCCAGGGCGTGCGGCTCAGCGCGTCCTCGTTCACCGTGAGCGGGGGAGGAGTTGCTCCCACGCCGCCGCGCTCTGACCAGCTCGGGATCTCCCTGGTCCCCCAGGGAGCCTCCACGAGCGGGGAGCTCACCTTCGAGGTTCCGGCGTCGGCGCGCAGCCTGTCGCTCGCCTTCGTCGGCGGCCGGGAGGCGCTTCCGCTCGAGCTGCCCGAGGCGCCCCAGCCCGCGCCGCCCACGAAGTAGCCCCCTGCCCGCCCCGCACGCCCCGCCTCGTCGAGTGGCCAGTTCCGCACGCCCCGCCCCGTCGAGTGGCCAGTTCCGCACGGTAGGCCCGGTGCACAACTGGCCACTCGACCGGGCGCGAGCCGCGCCTCAGCGCCCGCGGAGCGCATCCTCGCGCGCCACGCGGACGTCGTGTAGAACACGGGGATGACTGTCCGACACTGGCCGCGTTGGACCGAGCTCGCGCCCCTGTTGCAGCCAAGGGCCCTGTCGCTGCACCCTGCCGAGCGCCGGCTGGCGGGCGTCGCGTCCATCCCGGACCTGCGCCTGCTGGCTCGCCGCCGTGCCCCCCGTGCGGTCTTCGACTACACCGACGGCGCCGCCGGTGCCGAGCTCAGCCTGCGCCGCTCGCGGGAGTCCTACGCCCGGGTGGAGTTCACTCCGAGCGTGCTGCGGGACGTCTCGTCGGTGGACGCATCCACCACCATCCTCGGCCGGCCCGCTTCCCTGCCGCTGGCCTTTGCCCCCACTGGCTTCACCCGGATGATGCACACGGAAGGAGAACCGGCCGTCGCCCGCGTGGCCGCCCGCACCGGCATACCCTATGCGCTCTCGACCATGGGCACGACCTCCATCGAGAGGCTCGCCGCGGCCGCCCCCGACGGGCGGCGGTGGTTCCAGCTCTACCTGTGGCGCGACCGGGCGGCGAGCCGCGACTTCGTCGCCCGGGCGCGGGAGTCCGGCTACGAGGCACTGGTCCTCACCGTCGACACGCCGGTCGCGGGCCCTCGGCTGCGCGACGTCCGCAACGGCCTGACCATCCCGCCGTCGCTCTCCCTGCGGACCCTCGCGGAGGGCGCGCTGCACCCCGCCTGGTGGTTCGACCTGCTGACGACCGACCCACTCGAGTTCGCGTCACTGCGTCGCTCCGGCGGGACCGTCGCGGAGCTCGTCGGTCGGATCTTCGATCCGGCGGCGACGGTGGAGGACCTGCGCTGGCTCCGGTCCGCCTGGGTCGGACCGCTCGTCGTCAAGGGTGTCCAGACCGTCGCCGATGCCCGCGCCGTCGTCGACGTCGGCGCCGACGCGGTCATCGTCTCCAACCATGGTGGGCGCCAGCTCGACCGCGCGCCGACGCCCCTGGAGGTGCTTCCCGCCGTCGTCGACGCCGTCGGGGACCGCGCGGAGGTCTACGTCGACGGCGGCATCCTCTCGGGGGCTGACGTCGTCGCCGCGGTCGCGCTGGGCGCGCGAGCGGCGCTGGTGGGCCGGGCGTACCTCTACGGACTCATGGCCGGCGGGGAGCGAGGCGTGCAGCGGGCCGCGGACATCCTTCGGGCCGAGGTCATCGGCACCTTGGCGCTCCTCGGGGTGACCCGGGTGGGTGACTTGAACCGCGACCATGTGCGGCTGCGTCAGGCCTGAGATAGTTTCCGGCCATGGACGTCATCGAGTACACGCCCACCCGTGAGCAGTACGTGTACACCTTTGGTGGCGCGGCGCCCGCGATGCGGATCACCCCAGGCACCGCACTACGGCTGTGGTCCGACGACGCCTTCGGTGGTGCGCTGCGCAGCGTCGACGACCTGTCGAGCGCGAAGGTGGACCTGAGGTTCGTCAACCCGCAGACGGGGCCGTTCTACGTCGAGGGCGCCGAGCCGGGTGACACGCTGGCGCTCCACCTCGTGGCCCTGGAACCGGCCCGCGACTGGGGCGCCTCCGCAGCGATCCCCTTCTTCGGCGGGATGACGAGCACCGACCGGGTGGTCACCCTGCAGGAGCCGCTGCCCGACACCACGTGGATCTACGAGCTCGACCGTGACCGCAACACCGTCGCGTTCGCGGCGCGGCACAGCGAGCACCGCATCGAGCTGCCCGTCGAGCCGATGCTCGGCACCGTTGGCGTGGCGCCCGCCGGGGGCGAGGTGCGGTCCTCCCTCGTGCCCGACCGCTTCGGCGGCAACATGGACACCCCGCAGATGCGCGCCGGCTCGACTGTCTTCCTCGGCGTCAACGTCGAGGGCGCCCTCTTCTCCGTCGGAGACGGTCACTACCGCCAGGGCGAGGGGGAGGCGTGCGGCACCGCCGTGGAGGGCGCGATGACGACCACTCTCATCGTCGAGCTGATCAAGGGTGGAGGACCCGCCTGGCCACGCCTCGAGGACGACACGCACTGGATGACAGTGGGGTCGAGCCGACCGATGGAGGATTCGTGGCGCATCGGCAACGCCGAGCTCGTGCACTGGGTCGCCGGGCTCTATGGGCTGCATCCCATGGATGCCTACCAACTCTGCTCGCAGGTCGCCCAGGTCCCCGTCGCCAACGTCGTGGACGCCAACTACAGCGTCGTCGTCAAGGCGGCGAAGGCCCTGCTTCCAGCCGCGGACGCCTTCGGCGGCATCCACGCCGACCTACGAGCCCGGGCCCGCTCCCTGGGCGCCGTCTGAACCGCACGCGTCCACCCACGTTCCCGACCCTGGAAGGCCCCTCATGGATCTGCAACTGCACGGAACCCGCGTCCTCGTCACTGGAGGCACCCGTGGCATCGGCCGCGCCATCGTCGAGGCGTTTCTGGACGAAGGCGCCGTGGTCGGCTTCTGTGCCCGCCGCCCCGATGAGGTCACCGCGACCCAGGAGGCGCTGCGTGACCGCGGCACCGTTGTCGGAGCGGTGGTCGACGTCGGCGACGGGCCGGCGCTCGCCGGCTGGGTGGAACAGTCCGCGGCGGACTTCGGCGGGCTCGACGTCGTCGTCGCCAACGTGAGCGCCCTCGCCATCCCCGACACCGAGGAGAACTGGCAGACCAGCCTGAACGTCGACGTCATGCACACCGTGCGCCTCGTCCGGGCGGCCCTGCCGCACCTCGAGCGAAGCCCCGCCGCCTCGATCATCGCCATCTCCAGCGTGTCCGGACGCGAGTCTGACTTCGCTTCGGGTCCCTATGGAACGGCAAAGACCGCCATTGTCGGATACATCCACGGTCTGGCGATGCAGTTGGCGGGCAAGGGAATTCGCGCAAACACGGTGTCTCCAGGCAACACCTACTTCGAGGGGGGCGTCTGGGCGAGCATCGAGACAGGCGACCCGGCCCTCTACGCCACGGCCGTGGGCCTGAACCCCACCGGCCACATGGGCACGCCGGAGGAGGTTGCCGCCCCCGTTGTCTTCCTCGCCAGCCCCGTGGCCCGCCGGGTCAGCGGCACCAATCTGGTCGTCGACGGCGCGCTGACTCGCGGCATCCAGCTCTAGACCCGACCCGTCGAGTGGCCAGTTTGGTGCGCTGGCCCTGTGCGGAAGTGGCCTCTCGACGGGGGGCGGGCGTGCGCGGAAGTGGCCTCTCGACGGGGGGCGGGCCTGCGCGGAAGTGGCCTCTCGACGGGGGGCGAGCGGCGACGACGTGCGAGAGCGCGGTGGCGAGGTCGGTGGCGCTGACGAGGTGGCTCACCGCAGACATCGTGGCATCCTCAGGGGCGGAGGTGCTGGTGGTGGTGTCCGCGCAGGTGGTGCTCGTCCACGGGTCGCGACTGTCGAGCGCGCAGTGGGCGCCACAGCTGCCGCTGCTCACGCCGCACGTCGGGGTCATCCTCGTCGATCTGCCGGGGCACGGGGCCCGGGCGTCGGAGACGTTCACTCTCGCGCGCTGTGTCGAGGCCGTCGCCGAGGCCGTCCACGCCGCGCCGCCCGGTGCGCCGGTCGTGCTGCTCGGGCACTCGCTCGGGGGCTACGTGGCCATGGCGTATGCCGCGGAGCACGGAGCGACGCTGGCCGGGCTCGTGCTCGCTGGCTGCAGCGCGACCCCGACCGGCCCAGGCGCGGCGGCCTACCGCGCCGTCGCCGCGCTCACCGACCGGCTGGGACCCGAGCGCATGACGCGGATCAACAACCGGGTGCTGCGTCGCTTCTACCCGGCCGAGCGGATCGAGCCGGTCATCGCCGGCGGCTACTTCTTCGCCCCGACGGCGGCGGCGTGGCGCGAGGTGATGACGCACTGCCGGCCGTCGATGCTCACCGGTGTGCGGTGCCCGGTGCTGCTGCTCAACGGTCAGTACGACCAGTTCCGTTTCGGCGCAAGGGAGTTCCTGCGGACATGTCCGTCGGCGCGTGAGGAGATCATCCCGAGGGCGACGCACCTGTCCAACCTCGACCAGCCGGTCGCCTTCGCCGTGGCGGTGCTGCGTTTCGTCGATTCGGTCCAGAGCGGGGGAGCAGGGACAATCATCGGTGATGAGTGACGTCACGACCCTTCCGTCGGCACCCGCTGCGCCCCGGGCCAGCGGGAAGCCCGCGCTGCCGCCGCTGCGCATCGGTCGCCACGTCATCGGGTCGCCGGTCGTGCTCGCGCCGATGGCCGGGATCACCAACCGGGCGTTCCGGCGGCTATGCCGCGAGTCCGGCACCGAGGCGACCGCTGCGGGCGACGCCTCGGGGGCCACGTCGCTCTACGTCAGCGAGATGATCACCTCCCGCGCACTCGTCGAGCGCTCCCCGGAGTCCATGCGCCTCATCGAGCACGACCCGGACGAGAGCCCGCGCTCGATCCAGCTCTACAGCGTCGACCCGGCAACGGCTCGAGCGGCGGCCCGGATGCTGGTCCAGGAAGACCGGGCCGACCACATCGACCTCAACTTCGGCTGCCCGGTGCCCAAGGTGACGCGCAAGGGCGGTGGCTCAGCGTTGCCGTGGAAGCAGGACCTCTTCCGCGCCATCGTCGGCGCCGTCGTCGAGGAGGGCGCGAGGCGCGACGTCCCCGTGACGGTCAAGATGCGTAAGGGAATCGACGACACGCATCTGACATACCTCGAGGCCGGGCTCGTAGCCGAGGAGGAGGGTGTCGCGGCGGTCGCCCTGCACGGCCGCACAGCGGCGCAGGCGTATTCCGGCAATGCCGACTGGACGGCGATCCGCCTGCTCAAGGAGACGGTGACCTCGATCCCGGTCCTCGGCAACGGCGACGTCTGGTCGGCGGAGGACGCGCTTCGGATGGTCGCGGAGACAGGGTGCGACGGGGTCGTCGTCGGCCGCGGCTGTCTGGGCCGGCCGTGGCTCTTCACCGACCTCGCGGCGGCGTTCGCCGGCAGGGAAGCTCGGGCCACGCCCACGCTCGGGGACGTCGCCGACACGCTGCTCACGCACACGGCATACCTCGCGGACTTCTATGGCGAGGAGCAGCGGGCGTGCCGGGACATCCGCAAGCACATCGCTTGGTATCTCAAGGGATTCCCCGCCGGCTCGGCGATCCGCAACTCGCTCGCCCTGGTGGACTCCATGGCGACGCTGGAGGCGCTGCTCGCCACGCTCGACCGCGACACGCCGTGGCCGGGGAAGGCGGCGGAGGGGCAGCGTGGGCGTGCCGGCTCGCCGCGGGTCGTCGCCTTGCCTGACCGGTGGCTGGAGTCGAGGGAGCTCAGTGAGGAGCACCGGGCGACCATCGCCCAGGCCGAGCTGTCGGTGAGCGGGGGCTGACGTGCACCTCGGGGGGACGCCGGAGCGGCCGGCCACGTTCTTCGACGACTTAGCCGACTTTCGCGAGTGGCTCGAGTGCAACGCGGCCACGGCGAGCGAGCTGTGGATGGGCTTGCGCAAGAAGCATGTTCGCCCCCGCGGGCTGACGTGGGAGGATGCCGTCACGGAGGCGCTCCGCTTCGGCTGGATCGACTCGCAGGTGCAACGGATCGACGACGACGCCGTGCGGCAGCGGTGGACGCCGCGCAAGCCGGGCAGCACCTGGAGCCGCATCAACATCGAGGCCGTGGAGCGACTGCGGGCGGAGGGCCGGATGCGCCCGGAGGGCTTGGCGGCATACGCACGTCGTCGGGAGGACCGGTCGGCGATCTATGCCTACGAGCAGGGCGATCAGGTCTGGCCGGCGGAGTACGAGGCGCTGCTGCGGTCCGACGCCCGTGCGGCCTCCTTCTGGGACGGCGCCACGGCGTCCTATCGCAAGGTGTGCACCCACTGGGTGCTGTCCGCCAAGCAGCCGGCAACCCGAGACAAGCGGATGGCCGAGCTCGTCGAGGACTGCGCGGCCCTGCGGCTCATCAAGAGCCAGCGCTACGGGACCGAGCCGGGCTGGGTTGCGCGGCTGCGCACCGAGCTCGGCTGAGCCAAGGCGTGAGGATCGACCGAGCGCCAGCGAGGGAGAACCGGAGCGCCGGTTCGGCTCAGACGAGGACAGGCGCGGCTGAGCCAAGGCGTGAGGATCGACCGAGCGCCAGCGAGGGAGGACCGGAGCGCCGGTTCGGCTCAGACGAGGACAGGCGCGGCTGAGCCGGGGCGGCGGGAGACACGCGGGGGCAGCGGCGACGGCCCCGGACCGGTCATCGACCAGTCCGGGGCCGTCGGTTGCCCACCCGGCGTCGTCAGGCGCCGGTGGTGAAGCTCCACGCCGTGGTCGTCAGGGGGTTCCCGGCGATGTCACGGATGGCTGCCGTACCCCCGGTGAGGGTGGCCGTGAACCTCGTGTTGGCGGCCAGTGTCGCGGACGGGTTGAGCGTGACCGTCCTCGTGGTGGAGCTGTACGACACCACGGCCGTGATCAGCGCACCGGTGGAGGCGTTCCGCAGGGTCACCGTGGTGCCGCTGACGCCGGTCACGTTCTCGCTGAAGGTGGCCGTGATGTTCGCCACCCGGCTCACACCCAGGGCGCCGCTGGCGGGCGTCCGGGCCGTCACGGTCGGGGCCGGCCCGGTCGTGAAGGTCCAGCTGCTCGTGGCGAGCGGGTTGCCGGCCCCGTCGCGGATGGCGGTGGTGCCGCCGGTGAGCGTCGCGGTGTACCTCGTGTCGGCCACGAGTGACGCGGTCGGGTCGAGGGTGGCGACGCGGGTCGTGGAGTTGTAGGTCACCGTGGCGCCGATGAGGGTGCCGGCGGCGTTCCTCAGGGTGAAGGTGGTGCCGCTGACGCCGGTCACGTTCTCGCTGAAGGTGGCGGTGATGTTGCCGGTGAGGCTGACCGCCGTGGCGCCGGAGGCCGGCGTGCGGGTGGTGATGGTCGGCGGGGTCGTGTCCGCAGCAGCGGCCGTGGTGAACGACCAGGAGCTCGTCGCCAGCGGGTTGCCGGCGAGGTCGCGGATCGCGGTGCTGCCGCCGGTGAGGGTGGCGGTGTAGGTGGTGCTGTTAGCGAGTGCGGCGCTCGGGGTGAGGGTGGCGACCCGCGTGGTGGCGTCGTAGGTCACCGTCCCGCCGATGGCGGTGCCAGCGGCGTTCCTCAGGGTGAAGGTCGTGCCGCTGACGCCGGTCACGCTCTCGCTGAAGGTGGCGGTGGCCGTGCTGGCCGTGCTGACGCCCGTGGCGCCTGACGCCGGTGTGCGGGCCGTGACGGTCGGGGCCGTGGTGTCGGGGGGCGTCCCCGTGGTGAACGACCACGACGTGTCGGCGAGGGGGTTGCCAGCGCTGTCCCGGATGGCCGTGGCCCCTCCGGTGAGGGTCGCCGTGTATCCGGTGGTGCCGGCGAGCGACGCGGTCGGGTCGAGCGTGGCGACCCGGGTCGTGGCGTTGTAGGTGACCGTCGCGGGGACCGCGTTGCCGACCGCGTCCACGAGGGTGAAGGTCGTGCCGCTGACGCCGGTGACGGCCTCGCTGAAGGTAGCCGTGACGTTCGCCGTTGTGCTCACGCCGGTGGCCCCGTCAGCCGGCGCCCGGGTCGAGACGGTCGGGGCGACCGTGTCGACCGTCGTGAACGCCCACGTCGTGCCGGCGAAGGGGTTGCCGGAGCTGTCGGTGATCGCGTTGGACAGGGCGGCGGTGTAGCGCGTGCTGCCGGCGAGCGTGGCGCTGGGGTTCAGCGTGGCGCGCCTGGTCACCGCGTCGTAGGTCACCGTCGCCGGCACCTGGGCGCCGCTGGGGTCGTCGAGGACGAACGACGTCCCGTCGACACCACGGACGTTCTCCGAGAAGGTCACCGTCACGTCATTGAGCGTGGGCACGCCGGTGGCGTTCGGGGCCGGGGACTGCGAGGTGAGGGTCGGCGGCGTGGTGTCCGGGGGACCGATCCTCCAGGAGAAGGTGGCCGGTGCGCCGACGTTGCCTGCGGCGTCAGTCGCGCGCGTGTTGAAGGTGTAGTCGCCGTCGAGCTGCGCGTCATACGTGATCGGGGAGACGCAGGCGCTCCACGTCGCGTTGCTCGGGAGCAGCTGGCACTCGGACCTCGCGCCCGCCTCGGTCGTGAAGTTGAGGGTCGGGGTGTTGTCGGCCGAGGGGTTGGAGGGGAACGGCGAGACGATGGAGGACACCGGAGCCGTCGTGTCGACGGTGAAGGTCAGCGTCGTGGAGACGAGGAACTGCGGGACCGTGGGGTCGAGCGGCTGCCCGTTGGCGTCGAGCTGGTATGCCGGGTTGGGCGTGCGCACCTGCGCCCGGTGCGTGCCCGCAGCCAACGGAACCCCCGGGGCGATGCTGTAGGCACCGTTGAGGGTGGTCACCGAGGCGGCCGGTGTGGTCGAGCCGTCCAGCATGAGGTCCACCGAGACCTCGCTGGCGCCGACCCCAGGCACGGTGCCCGTGAAGGTGGGCGAGGTCGCGCTCGTGATGTTGTCGGTGCTGGACCGGCCGGTGTCACTGGCGGCCGTCAGGTCCGGCGTGGAGGGAGCGGCGTCGGGACCGTTGAAGATCAGGCCCTGCACCGTGAAGGTGTTGACCGTGAGGGTGTCGATGCCGGGCCCTCCAGCGTCGGGCCCCTCGATGATGACCGCGTTGACTCCCGACGGCGCGCCGGTGACGGTGCGCGAGGCGGTGATGTCGCCCAGCGTGCCGGGGGCGGCTCCGTCCTGCTTGAGGAAGCTCGGCGTGGATCCGACCTGGTAGTCGCCAAGGAATGCCGCTCCCACCGCGTCCCAGTCACAGGGGACGGCGGGGGTCGGGGCGCATACGCCGTCGTCGATCGTCTGCTTGATGAACCCGAGGGTCGGCACCTTCGGGTCCTGAGCGGCCACGAAGGTGTTGACGCCGTACGGGTGGGTGACCTTGTAGGTCTTGCCGGGTTGGAGACCGTTGATCAGGAACCGCAGCCGTCCGAAGCCGATCTGCTCTCCAGGCACTGCGGTCTCGCCGAGGTGGGCTGCCTCGAGGGCGGCTTCGTAGAGCCGCAGGTTTCCCCCGGCGGCCTCCGCGTTGAACCAGAACGACTCTCCGGGGAAGTTGTCAGGATACGAGGCCGGAGCGGTGGGGTCCGGGGGCTCGGCCAGGCACCCCGCTCCGGCCATGTAGCACAGCTGGAGCTTGGTCGTGCCGTCGGAGTACCACGTCGGGTAGCCGTTCTGGGAGTCGACCGGGCCTCGGCCCGCGACCGCTGCCTGGGCCGGGAGCGCCAGGAACGGTGCGGCCCCGATGGACGCCAGCGCGCTGACGGCCACGGGGACCAGCCAGCGGCGGAGCCGGCGTGGCGATGGAGCGCCGGCGCCTGGAGTGTCCCCCCCGTGGTGCCGGCTCATGCTTGTGCTCTGTGGTGGTGAGTCTCCTCGGCTCCCGCCTCGGCGCGAGCGGAATGCAGTAAGCATCGTGATCCCCCTTGATGTGGCGTGCCCGAAGGCGCCCCCTGCGCTCCGTGGACGGACTCCACGGACGCTCCCATCGTCGGCGAGGAGGACTAGTGCCATAACCCCCGCCCGTGGTGGCCCGCCATCCCCAATTTCGGGGGTTGGCTTTTCGACGCCCTTGAGCTCTCGTGAAGCGGGTCGTGACCCTACGGTCGCGGATTCGTTTGTGGCGCAGGCGAACTGGCCATGGGCGGGCACCGGTCGAGCGGCCAGGCGGGCGATCCGTCGACGTACTAGTACCAACGTCCCATTGTCGTCCAACCCGGGCTCTTGGAGCCTGAGGACGTCAGACACGATCGATCCGGGAGGAGACGCCACGTGCGCAGTCTCGTTGCCGTGGGGGGTCGCACA
>NZ_DASSMH010000034.1:0-9193 GCF_035688975.1 Intrasporangium sp.
GCGCCCTGGTCGTAGTCGGTGTGGGTGTGCGGGCGGGCCGGGACGGTGGTGCCGTCGGCGAGCACGACCTCACGGGTCGGTCCGTAGGTGTCGGTGACGCGGGACCCACGAGGCAGGGTCACCGCACCGGAGGTGGCGTCCTTGATCTCGGTGTTGTACACGGTCTGGGTGGACATCGCGTCGACCCCGGCGGCATCGAGCGCGTCCGGGGTGCCGGCCTTGGCCTCGACGTCGGCGACCGCGGAGGCGTCCAGGGTGCGCACGGTGTTGCCGGCGCCGGCTCCCGCGCTGGTGTCGTAGTCGGTGGAGGTGACCTGCCACGCGCCGGCGCCGTAGGCGGCGGTGTTGACGGTGTAGCCCAGGTCATCGACGTAGGACAGGTCGGCGTAGGTCCAGTCCACCCCGGGCCAGCTGGTTCCGGAGCCGGCAACGGTCCCGGTGTAGTCCTGGCCGAAGACGGCGTACCCGGTGACGGGGGCTTTCGCCTGGTACCACGCGTCGACGCCGGTGGCGGAGTCGCTCAGGTCGGGCAGACCGGTGCCGGAGGTCGGCACCGCGTACACGTACCGGGCCACCGTCACGTCCGGCTGCCCCGCGGCGGGGTTCTCCCGGGTGACCTGGGTCAGCTTGCCGGCGGTGTCGTAGGCCAGCTTCGTCGCGGCGAGCGTGGTGCTGGCCGGGGTGGCCTGACGGACCGACGCGATCCGGGTCTCGGCGCTTGCGGTGCCCCACGTGTAGTCGGTGCCGATGCCGGTGCGCGGGTCACGCACCGTCACCAGGCGTCCGAGCGTGTCGTAGCTGTAGGTCGCGACGCCCGTCGTGGCCATGGCGCCGGCGTTGCTGTTCGCGGCCGGGTCCCACAGCCACGCGCTGACCGTCTTGACCTGGCCCGCGTGGTCCCCGGGGGTGGTGCTGGTCGCGGTCGTGGCGGTGGCGTAGGTGATGTCGATGGCGCGGCAGCCCCGCGACAGCGCGCCCGAGGTCGGGCAGGTGCCGGTCATCCCGGCCGGGACGGGCGCGACGACACGGTCGATGCGTCCGTCGTTGTTGGTGTCGCCGAAGGTCGTGGTGCCGCTCTGGCCGGGCTCGGAGATGGTGTCTGGCTGCCACGTGGTGCCCGCCGTGGACGGGGCCGCGCGCGGCTTCCACGTCGTCGTGGTGCCGTCCTGCTCGGTCAGGCTCAGCCGGGTTCCGGTGCCGGTGCCGGTCGTGGTCAGCCTGATCGCCGCGGCGAGCGTGTCGTCGGTGGCCGGCACGTACGTCTGGGTGCCGGTCGGGTAGGTGCGGGTGCCGCCCGAGTTCGCGTACACCAGCGGGTTACCTTGCCCGTCGACGAACGCGATCGACCCGTCGACGCCGATGCTGTCGATGACCTGCAGACCGGCCAGGCCGGCCTGGTTGCCTTCCAGGTTCGCGGTCCAGCCCGGCCCGAACACCCCGGTGGCGGGGTCAGCGGGCCAGTCGGCGGCGGTGCCGTTGCCGGCGAACGAGGTGTGCGACCGCGACAGCGTGATGGCGCCGCCGTACCCAGGCACCGACACGTCCGTGGCGTCGGCGGCCAGCTCACCGGTGTACAGGGCGACCTGCCCGGCGCCGGCCGCGTCGCTGGTCGGGTACCCGGCCCCGAACGCGTGCGGCAGCCTGGTCACCGTCGCGGGCGACTGCGACCACGTGCACTGCACGCTCGAGGACCCGCCCGTGCCACCGGTGTAGGTGAAGCAGACCTGCACGTCCAGCCGCACCGGCGTCCGTGAGGGGACATCTGCCAACGCGCCGGCCTCCCGGGTCGCGGTGGACAGGTCGAACACGCCGGTGTAGGCCGCCGGAGCGCTCGTCGAGGTCGGGGTCACGCTCACCGCAGCGGCCGAGGAGTCGGTCCAGCCGGTGGCCTCGTTGCCGGAGCCGGCCACCCGCCACTGCACCTTCGCGGTCACGGCGGTCGCCGAACCCTTCGGCGGGCCACCCGCGGCGACCTTGACCTTGCCCGAGGACGCCGTCCCGCTCGTCGGGGTGCTCATCGAGGCCGCGCCCCAGCCGAAGCCGTAGCTGGCCTGCGCCGAGGACTTCAGCGCCCGCGAGATCCCGGTCACCTTGATCTCGTGGTAGCCCTTGGCCGTGGCCGGGAACGTGTACGTCTTGTGCACGACGGCCCAGTCGTTGGTCGCGGTGATCGCCAGCCGCGACTGCTTGACCCCGTCCACGGTGACATCCAGGTAGCCGGGGGCGGAATACGTGCCCGACACTCCGGCGGCGGTGATCGCACACGTCACCGTGCCGGCCGGGTCGGCGTCGGTCCAGGTCCCGTTGGCGTACCCGTTGTCGCACGAGACTCTCGGGGTGGGCGGGGTTGACCACTGCGTGTAGAAGGTGCGCCACGGCGACCACGTCCCGTTCCACACCCCCTGGTCGTCCTTGACCGCGGCCCGCACGTAGTACGTGCTGTTCTCCGCCAACGCCGTCGTCGGGGAGCACGACACCCCGGCGGTGCCGGACGGCCCCCACCCCGTGCTGCACGAGGCGACCAGCGACGTGCCCGAGACGGCGGTCGAGTTGTGCACCTCGAAGGTCACCGCGACCTGGTTGCCGTCCGGGTCCGTCGCCGTGGAATGCAGCCTCGGCGTGGAGTCGCTGGTGAACAGCTGCACCGTGCCGGTGCCCGGGATCGTGTACGAGTTCGCCCCGTCGGTCGTGCCGCCCAGATCCGGGGTCGCCGCCGCGTTCGGCTTGCGGTCATAGGTCACGGTGAACTTCGGCGGGTTCGCGCCCTCCATCGAGGAGAACTTCTTCCACCCGGCGCTGTCGGTCTCCGAGGCGGCCTTGAGCAGCACCGTCGAGGAGGTGCCGGTACTGGTCGACAGCGTCTGGAACAACGACGTCAACGGCACCTGCACCCACCCGGCAGCACAGGTCGAGGAGAACCCCTTCGCGGTGGTGACCGAACCCCACACCGTGGCCCCCACACTAGGTTGCGAGGTCCACCGGGTGCTCGTGCTCGCCCCGGAAGAGCTGAAGACGTTCATCGCCCGCGCCGTGCACGAGTAGGACCACGTCTCATAGACCGACAGCTGCGCCGACTCCACCTTCAGGTTCCGAAACCCCGTGGTCGGGAAGTTGAGATAGGACCGGGCGACCGAGGAGCCGGCGTCGAACGTGCCGACCTTCAGCTCCGTCGATGCCGACTGATCCGTGGTGTACGTGTTCTCCACCCACGTGTCGAACGACGGGGTCACCGTCATCGACGCGTACACCGGGTCGATCGTTACCGGGAACACCCGCGCCGGATCGGCCAGCCACGCCGCGTCCGGGGTCACCGTCAGCACCGCCTGACCCGGGCTCGACTGCGCCACCGACAGCTTCACCGGCGAGACGCTCGCCGGATCCCCCGAACGCGGGTCGAGCCTCGCGTCCCACGCCGCGGCCGGCGGGACCACCGAGACCTGCTTGCCCTTGCCGTCCACGAACGCCACCCCGCCGTCCGCGCTCGCCTTCGCCGTCAAGCCCCTGGTCTTCAGCGGGATCGAGAACGAGCCCGCGCCAGCACCACCGCCGGACACGGTGATCCCCGCCAGCTGGTCCGCGGCCGCGCGGTCCTTGATGACGAAGTCCTGCTCGAACCCGGACGGGCGCACGCTCACCCGCACATCCACCCCGGGCAGCACGTTCGGGTACGTCGCCACCCGGCCAGCCAGCACCGGCGCCGGCAGCTTCACCGCGCCCAGGCCTCCGCCAAGAGCCCAGGACACGCCCCGGCCGGCGCCGTGGTCCACCGACGCGACATCCCCGCCGGCCGCCCCTCCGGCGGACAGGCGCACGCCCAGGTCGCTCGAGACCGGCACCACATCAGTGCCGGCCGTCTTCAAGTCAAGGTCCACCGGCTGCCATCGCCCCGCCGGGTCCTTGAACCGCACCGGCGCCCCGGACACCTCCGTGGTCAGCGACCCGTCCGGGTTGACCCACGTCGTCGTCGTGTCGGTCCGCTCGCCCAACGCCTCCACCCGGTGACCCTGCGCCCGGGCCGCGACCCGCGCCGAGACCAGGTCGACAGCCTCGCCAGTCTGCGCCCGTGCCGGAGCAGCCGCTGGGGCCGCGACCGGCGCGGCCGCGGCCACGTCACCCCCGGAGGCGTCCACGACCACCAACGCGGCCAACGCCACCGACGACGTGACGAGCCGAACCCACCGACGAGACGCACCCACGGACCGATCCCCTGTCTCGGCCACCGGCCGACTCAACACCCGGCGCATCCGCTACCACATGGGCGCATATCGGGGCGAACCGTACACCACAGAGCGGTGGAGGGCCAACCTGACTGGCTGTGGTCCCGCCCAGGAGCAGAGTGCTGACGCCCAATCCTCGCCTCGACCGGCGGCATACCGCCTGCGGGACGCTCATCGGGGCCAGGTCGGGAGGCGACGAGCCCGCGCCAAAGGAAGTCTTCGACATCGAAGCGTCGGGCGTTTCGCCGCTGGGACACCGGGTACGCGCTGGGAGCGACGCGAGGCACGAGCGCACCACCCCGTCCCAGCCCCACACGGAGGGAACCATGGGTCCGACGCCCGAGCACCACCTGCCCCAGAGCCCGCCCGTCAGATCGCCCACCCGGCCGCCCAGGACCGCACCGGGCCGCCTCCCCAGCAGCGGCTCCACGTCGGCCAGCGACCGCGCCGAGCTGAGCGCGCTGCTCCTGCAGCAGGCCGAGGACGCCGGGGACGCCGAGGAGCGCAAGCGCATCCAGGAGGAGGTCGTCCTGCTCAACATGGGCGTCGCCCGGTCGCTCGCGTCGCAGTACCGGGGCCGCGGCGTCGCCGACGAGGACCTCCTCCAGGTGGCGTGCCTCGGGCTGGTCAAGGCGGTCGCGTGGTTCCGGACGTCCTTGGGCGGTGACTTCCTCGGCTATGCCGTGCCGACGATCCGGGGCGAGCTCAAGAAGCACTTCCGCGACTGCGGGTGGGCCGTGCGACCCCCGCGGCGGGTCCAGGACTGCCAGAGTCGGATCACGGCGGCCACGCCGGAGCTCACGCAGCGGCTGCAGCGCTTCCCCCGCCCGGCGGAGCTCGCGGCGCACCTCGACGTCGACGAGTGCGACGTCATCGAGGCCCTCGGGGCCAACGGGTGCTTCGCCCCGACGTCCCTCGACGTGGCGCTCGTCGAGCACGGCGACACGACCCGCGGCGAGCTCCTCGGCGAGGAGGACCACCGGATGCGGGCCGTGGAGGCGCGAGTCACCCTGAGCCCCCTGCTCAAGCGGCTGCCGGACCGCGAGCGCAGCATCCTGCACCTGCGCTTCGTGGGCGAGTGGAACCAGGAGCAGATCGGCGCCCGCGTGGGGCTGAGCCAGGTGCAGGTGTCCCGCCTGCTCAGCCGCATCCTCGCCGGGCTCAAGGACCAGCTCGGGTGAGCGCCACCCCGCCGCGCCGGGTGGTCGTCACCGGAGGGGCCGGCTTCGTCGGGTCCTGGCTCTGCGAAGCGCTGCTCGACGACGGGGCCTCGGTCGTCTGCGTCGACAACCTGCTCACCGGCAGGCAGGACAACGTCGCGGACCTGCTCGACCGACCCGGTTTCGAGTTCCTGCAGCGCGACATCTGCGAGCCCCTCGACGTCCCGGGTGACGTGGACTGGGTGCTGCACCTGGCCTCCCCCGCCTCGCCGCCGCACTACCTCGCGATGCCCATCGAGACCATGCGGGTCGGCAGCATGGGCACCATGAACGCGCTCGACCTCGCGGAGCGCAAGGCGGCCCGGTTCGTGCTCGCCTCGACCTCCGAGGTCTACGGCGACCCGCTGCTGCACCCGCAGCCGGAGACCTACTGGGGCAACGTCAACCCCGTCGGCCCCCGCAGCGTCTACGACGAGTCGAAGCGCTTCGCCGAGGCCCTGACGACGGCATACCGGACCAGCCGGGGTCTCGACACGGGGATCGTGCGGATCTTCAACACCTACGGGCCCCGGATGCGGCTCGACGACGGCCGGGCGATCCCGGCGTTCCTCACCCAGGCCCTCGCGGGGGACCCGATCACGGTCGCGGGTGACGGCAGCCAGACCCGCTCCATCTGCTTCGTTACGGACACCGTCGCGGGCATCCGCGCCCTGGCCGCCGCCGACGACGCCGGGCCGGTCAACATCGGCAGCCCCTACGAGGTGTCCATGCTCGAGCTCGCCGAGACGGTGCGTGACCTCGTCGGCACGTCGTCGGAGATCACCTTCGTGCCCCTGCCGCAGGACGACCCGCGGGTGCGCCGGCCGGACACCGCGCGCGCCGAGCGGCTGCTCGGCTGGCGGCCGGTGGTCGGTCCCGACGAGGGGCTCAAGCGGACGCTGGAGTGGTTCAGGGGGCAGCTCGAGGCTCGGAGGCTGGGCCACCCGGGCGGCTGAGGCCAGACCACGCGCGCACCTTGTCGGCACCCGCTCACCGCGTCGGCACCCGCTCACCGCGTCGGCACCCGCTCACCCCGGAGCGTGCGCGCGTGCCGACGGGCTGCCCGCGTGCGGGCGGGCTGCGCGCGTGCCTTCGGGGTATGCCGCCAGCCGCAGCCCGGCCGCCTCGACCACCTCCTCGACGGTGATCCGCAGCAGCGCCGCGTCGGCCACGTCTCCCCACGGGTCGCCGCGACGACCGTGGCCGTGCCACAGGACGGTGTGCGGACCCGAGGTGACCGGTCCCCACTCCGCCGGCGGCACGGGCCCGAAGAGCAGCACGGACGGGGTGCCGTATGCCGTCGACAGATGGGCCACGCCCGTGTCGCCGCACACGAGCAGCCGTGCGGCGCTGACGAGCGCCGCGAGTCCCGCCAGGTCGGTGCGCCCGGCGAGGGCGGCCTCCGGCGGCAGGCCGGCTGCACGGCATACCTCCTCGGCGAGCGTCCGCTCCTGCGCCCCTCCTGTCACCACCACCGGCCACCCCTGGCCCGCCGCCCACCGGGCGACAGCCGCGAACCGCTCCGGCGGCCAGCGCCGTGACGGGTGGGCGGCGCCCGGGTGGACGACGACCGCCCCAGCGACGGGCGGCGGGGCGGGAGGCGCCGCGATCCGCACGTCCTGCGGGTCTGCGGGCCACCCCTCCTCCGCCACGAGCCGGCACCAGCGCCGGACCTCGTGCTCGCCCGCGTGCCAGGCCGGGCCGGGGACGCCGGCCTCCCGGCACGCGAAGGCCACGAGCCGGCCCGGCCGCAGCGCCTGCAGCACCCGGTGGCTCTGTGGCCCCTTGCCGTGGAGGTTCACGGCGACGTCTGGCGGCGGCCCCGGCCAGTGCAGCGGGGAGAGGCCGGTGGCCGGCACGAGCCGGTCCGCCGCCGCCGAGAGCCGCACGAGCGGCTCGAGGACGGCAGGTGCGGCGAGCACGACCTCGTGCCCCGGCAGCGCCCGGGCGACGGCACGCACGGCCGGCACGCCGGTGAGCAGGTCGCCGAGCCCGAGCGCCCGCAGGACGAGGGCGACGGGGCGGCTCAGGGCCAGGAGCCTTCCACCGACGGGGTGATGACGAGCTCGCGCACCTCGCAGCCCGGCGGCTGCTGGAGGGCGAAGATCACCGCCCTCGCGACGTCCTGCGGCTGGTTGAGCTTGGCGTCCGGCCCCGGCTTGTACTGCTCGTCGCGGCCGTCGAAGAAGGCGGTGTGCATGCCCCCCGGCACGAGCGTCGTCACGCCGATGCGGCCCTGCGTCTCGACGGCGAGGGCGCGGGAGAAGCCGATGACCCCGAACTTCGACGCGCAGTAGGCCGTGGCGTCGCTGAGCACCCGCAGGCCGAGGGTGGAGGCCACGGTGACGACGCGGCCGTGGCGCGCCTCGAGGTCGGGCAGGGCCGCCCTGACGACGGCGGCGGTGCCGAGGAGGTTGACCTTGACGACCCGGTCCCAGTCCTCGCCGCCCACGTCGCCGAACTGCCCGCACGAGTCCGTCCCGGCGCAGGTCACGACCGCGTCGAGGCCCCCGACCCGCTGCGACACCTCGCGCACCGCCTCCTCGGCCGCCCGGGCGTCGACGAGGTCGACGCAGACCTCGTCGTGGCCCGAGCCTGTGGGGAAGCGGTCGAGGATGACCGGCCGGCCGCCTTCCCGCGCGACGGCGTCGACGACGGCGGCACCGAGGCCAGAGGCGCCTCCGGTGACGAGCACGGTTCCGAGTGGCATGTCAGCTCTTCCTTCCTGTGTCGGCAGCTCGTGCTGCCGTCGTGGCGGCCGCGGTCCGCACCAGCGCGGTGGTCGAGCGGCCCTGCAGATACGGGAGCACGACGGCCTGTCCGCCCCACTCCTCGAGCACCCGAGCCTCGGGCACGTCGGCGCCGGCGTAGTCCCCGCCCTTCGCCCACACGTGGGGCCGGACCCGGCGCAGGACCTCGGCCGGCGTGTCCTCCTCGAAGACGACGACGGCGTCGACGCACTCCAGCGCCTGGAGCACCCGGGCCCGGTCGGCCGCCGGCACGAGCGGCCGCGTCGGCCCCTTGAGCCGGCGCACCGACTCGTCGGAGTTGAGGCACACGACGAGGCAGTCTCCGAGGCTGCGCGCAGCGCGCAGCGTGGCGACGTGCCCGGCGTGCAGCAGGTCGAAGCAGCCCCCGGTCGCGACGACCACGCCGCCGCGGCGGCGCACCTCCTCGACGCGGCCAGGCTCCGGCCGGCCTGCGTCGGGGGCGGGTCCGGCGGTGAGCGAGGCCGGGCCCCCGGCCGCGACGTAGGCCGCGGCCGCCGCTACCGCGTCCTGCACGGCCTCGGTCGTCACCCGCCCGGCCGCGAGGCTGAGGGCGGCGGTGGCCGCGAACCGGTCACCAGCACCGCACGGGTCCGCGCAGGGCACCGAGGGGGCCGGCGTGAGGACCGGGGTGCCGCTGCCGTAGGACAGCAGGGCGCCGCGCTCGCCGAGCGTCACCGCGACCGCCGAGGCCTGCCAGGCGCCGACGAGCAGGTCAGCATGGCGGCGCACGGTGGCGAGGCTGCTGCCGGCGTCACCGCCGGCGTTCCCGCCCGCGTCCCGCCCGTCGTCACCGTGGCGCGCCGCGAAGCCGGCCGCCTCGGCGCGGTTGGGCGTGGCGAGCCGGACCCCGGGCACGGGGGCGCCACCGCGCGGGTGCGGGTCCCACGTGACGGGCACCGTCCGCGCGAGTGCGGTCAGGGCCCCCCGTATGCCGGGTGCCTCGACCGCCCCTCGCCCGTAGTCCGCGACAAGAACGGCTCCGGCCTCCTCCAGGGCCCTGAGGACG
>NZ_DASSMH010000035.1:0-23676 GCF_035688975.1 Intrasporangium sp.
CAGGCGGGCGATCCGTCGACGTACTAGTACCAACGTCCCATTGTCGTCCAACCCGGGCTCTTGGAGCCTGAGGACGTCAGACACGATCGATCCGGGAGGAGACGCCACGTGCGCAGTCTCGTTGCCGTGGGGGGTCGCACAGGTGGCCGGTCGGCCACCTGCGCGCGAAGGCCCTCGTACACGATCCCCGACTGCAACGACGGGCCGCGCTTCGACGGCGGTCCACGAGGCATCGCCTGATTGCCCCCTGGAGGAGGGGCTGCCGGCTCACCCCCTGGCGGCAGCTCCCTCCTCCAGGGCAGTCAGGCGCGTGCGGCGGCTGCGCGAGCCTCGAGGCCGTCGAGGATGAGCTCGAGGCCGAAGTCGAACTCGTCGCCGAAGTCGTACCCCGGTTGAAGGATGTGCTGGGTGGCGAACTCGACCAGATGCGGGAACTCACCGGTGGAGAACCTGCCCATCATCGACTCGGCGACCTCTGCCACCGACGCGGGCCCGTGGATCGGCAACGCCGCCTCGGACACGGCGAACCCGAAGACGTAGCTGTCGATCACGGCGAAGGCGTGCGCCGTGAGCTCCACCGAGAAGCCGGCCGCGCGTAGGCTCGCGATGACCGCGTCGTGATGGCGAATCGTCGCCGTTCCCGGCGCCGTCCGCGACTGGAGCAGCAGGATCGCCCACGGGTGGCGTCGCAGCACCCGTCGCGCAGAGCTGGCCCGCCGGTGCATCTCGGTGCGCCAGGCTCCGCTGGCCGACGGCAGCTCGATCTCGCCGTAGACGAGGTCGACGATGCCGTCGAGGATCTCGTCCTTGTTCGCCACGTAGTGGTAGACGGACATCGGCTTGGCACCGAGCTCACGGGCGAGGGAGCGGATCGTGAGGGCCCCGAGCCCGTCGGCGTCCGCGATGGCCATGGCCGCCACCAGCACCCGCTCCCGGCTGAGCTGCGCGCTCTCCTGCCGGCGTTGTCTGGCTGACGTCACGATCGGATCTCCCCCTAGTGGTCTCGTACTTTGTACGTTAGCATTCGTACTAAGTACGGCGGGCCCACCGCCGGCAGCGAAGGAGAGAGCCATGAAGACTCAGCACCGGCCCGCAGCCGCGGGGGGATATTCCTGGACCCCGACCCGGAGGTCGGTCGAGCAGGTCGTCGCACCGCTCGTCGAACGGGGCGATGCGAAGGGCGAGGCGGAGGGCGAGGCGGAGGACGCGATCGGCAACCCCCGAAGGGGCCGCCGAGCGCACCCGGAAGACGCAACCATGCAGGCCGTCGTGCAGGACCGGTACGGCTCGGCCGACGTGCTCCGCCTCGCGCGCATCCCTGTGCCCACCATCGGCGAGCGCGACGTCCTCGTCGAGGTGCACGCGGCGGGTCTCGATCGCGGCACCTGGCACCTCATGACGGGTGAGCCCTACCTCCAGCGGCTCGCCCTCGGCTTTCGCGGGCCGAAGCAGCCCGTCCCCGGGCGGGATGTCGCCGGCACCGTCGTCGCGGTCGGTAGGGCGGTGACCAGCTTCGCCCCCGGTGACGAGGTCTACGGTGTCGGCCGCGGCTCCTTCGCCGAGCTCACCGTCGTGCGGGAGGACCGGCTCGCGCGCAAGCCGGCGAACGTGACGTTCGAGCAGGCCGCGGTCGTCCCCGTGTCGGGGCTCACCGCCCTGCACGGCGTGGTCGATGTCGGTCGGGTGGAGTCCGGTCAGAAGGTGCTCGTCACGGGCGCGTCGGGCGGCGTCGGGTCGTATGCCGTCCAGCTGGCCAGGGCGTTCGGCGCCGAGGTCACCGGCGTGGCCAGCACCGGCAAGCTCGACCTGGTGCGGTCTCTGGGCGCCGACCACGTCATCGACTACACGCAGGAGGACTTCGCCGATGGTGTGCACCACTATGACCTCGTCGTCGACATCGCCGGACGCCCGACGCTCTCGCGGCTGCGCCGCGCCCTCACCCCCACCGGCACGGCCGTCCTCGTCGGCGGCGAGGACGGCGGCAGGCTGACAGGCGGCATGAACCGGCAGCTGCGGGCCCTGGCCCTGTCGCCGTTCGTGGGCCAGCGGCTGACCATGGTGGTCAACAGGGAGAGCGGCCAGGACCTCGAGCGGCTCACCGACCTCATCGAGGCAGGAAAGGTGACGCCGAGCATCGACCGGACGTACCCGCTGGCCGAGGTGCCCGCCGCCATGAGGCACCTCGAGGCCGGCCACGCACGCGGCAAGGTCGCCGTCACCGTGCGGCCCCCCTCATGATCCGGGTCGAGTCCCTCACCAAGACCTACGGCGGCTTCACTGCCGTGGACGACGTGTCGTTCACGGCGGAGCCCGGCCGCGTCACGGGGTTCCTCGGCCCCAACGGTGCTGGCAAGTCGACGACGATGCGGGTCCTCGTCGGACTCACCCCCGCCACGTCAGGCACTGCGGAGGTGTGCGGGCGGCGCTTCGCCGACCTGCCCAACCCCGGTCTGGAGGTGGGGGTCCTGCTCGACGCGTCGGCGCAGCACGCAGGTCGCACGGGGCGGGAGATCCTCATCCTCACCCAGCGGATGATGGGCCTGTCCGCAGGTCGGGTCGACGACATGCTCGAGCTGGTCGGCCTCACTCCTGCCGAGGCCGGGCGGCGGGTCCGTCACTACTCGCTCGGCATGCGGCAGCGGCTCGGCATCGCGACGGCCCTGCTCGGCGAGCCTGAGGTGCTCGTCCTCGACGAGCCGGCGAACGGGCTCGATCCGGCTGGCATTCGCTGGATGCGCGACCTGCTGCGTGGCTACGCCGATGATGGCGCGACCGTGCTGCTCTCCTCGCACCTGCTCCACGAGATCGAGGTCATCGCCGACGACCTCGTCGTCATCGGCAGCGGCCGCATCGTGGCCCAAGGCACCAAGGCCGAGCTGCTCAGCGCAGCCGGGACCCTCGTCCGGACGCCGCACGTGGGCGCACTGTCCGGCGCGCTCACGGCATACGGCGCCGCCTTCGCGCCGAGCGGCGCGGTGGGCCACACCGACGCCCTCCGCGTCGAGGCCGAGCCCGAGGTCGTGGGCCGGATCGCCTCTGCGGCCGGCGTGGCGCTCATCGAGCTACGCGCCGCCGAGGGCGCCGGGCTTGAGGAGATGTTCCTCGAGCTCACCGCTGACACCCAACGAGAAGGAGCAGTCGCATGAGTACCAGTGCCGGGGAGGCGCTCCCTCGCGGGGCTGTGCCGGTCGGGACCGACACAGGGAGCGGGGCGCGAGGTGCTCGACGCTCCGTGGCGCCCGCGCCCATCCCGCTCGTACGGATCGTCTCGGTCGAGCTGCGCAAGTCCTTCGACACCCGGTCGGGCTTCTGGCTGCTGGCCAGCGTCGGCATCGCGTCGCTGCTCGCCACGGCCGGCGTCGTCCTCTTCGCGGCCGACGACCAGCGGACCTACAACACCTTCACCCTGGCGATCGGCTTCCCGATGGCGGTGATCCTGCCGATGATCGCCATCCTCGCGGTCACCGGCGAGTGGAGCCAGCGCAGCGGCCTGACGACCTTTACCCTCGTGCCCCACCGTGGCCGGGTCATCCTCGCCAAGGGCATCGTCGCCGTGTCCATCGCGGTGGCCTCGATGCTGGTCGCCTTCGCCATCGGCGCGGCGGGCAACGCCGTGGGGGCCGCGACCGCCGGGATCGAGCCGGTCTGGGACCAGAGCCCCGCCGTCCTCGCGAGCATCCTGCTTGGCAACACGCTCATCCTCCTCGTCGGTTTCACGCTCGGGGTGCTGATCCGCAACTCCGCCGGCGCGATCGTTGCCTACTTCGTCTTCGCGTTCGTGGCGCCGCCGCTGCTGGAGCTGCTGGCCGCCACGCAGCAGTGGTTCCACGACCTCTACCCCTGGGTCGACCCCAACGTCACGCAGCATCTTCTCTTCAGCGGTCCGCTCGCGGGCGAGCAGTGGGCCCAGCTCGGGCTCACCTCGGCGGTGTGGCTCGTGCTCCCTCTGGGCATCGGCCTGTGGACGCTGCTTCGGTCAGAGGTCAAGTAGGTGGCCCCCGTCAACCCCCCGCCGGTGGGCGGCCAGACGGGCCCCGTCCCCGGCGTCGCCGTGCGCACCGGCGTCATCGTGCGCACGGGCGTGCACATGGCTGGGCCCTTCCACGAGGCTCGCCTGGAGCCGCGCCTTGGCGCGGTCGCACACGCGTCTTGACGGTGTTCTGCGGTATGCCGGGGAGCCGGCCCGCCTCGCGGGTCGTGAACCCGCCGAGGGCGGTGGCCTGGATGGCGGCCCGAAGCATCCAGGCACCCACGTCGCCGCTGCCGCTGTAGCGGCCGGCGGACCGACAGCCATGGGGCGTGCCGGTCGTCGGGCTGGCGGAGGGCGCCGAGCTCGCCTTCGGTCAGCGCCTCGACGAGCCTCTGGTCGTCGGGGGCGCCAGACGATGTCACCCCTCTACTGTCGAGGTCTACGGCCCTAACGGTTCCGGCTTCGCCAGGCTCGTCTCAGGACAGGGTGATGCGGATCCCGGCCCGGGGCTTGCGGCGCATCACTGGGCCGAGAAGGCGCTCGGCGGTGTTGCCGAGCCGCGCCATCGGATACTTCGCCGAGATCGCCCGCTTGACCGCCTCCACACCCGCCGGGTCGCGCACGACTCGCGCGGTCCCGGCATACGTCGGTGCTCCTTGAGACACGGCGCCGCGGATGTCGCTCGGGCGCAGCTCGACCCGCGCGGTGTGGGCGAGCCGCTTCGTCTTGCCCACGTCGTCTACGGTGATGACGACGAGCTCGTCACCGTCGCGTGCCACCCACACGGGGCTGGACACGGGGGCGCCGTCGCGCCGGAAGGTGGTCAGGGAGACGTAGCGCTGCTCGGCCAGAGCCGCGAGGGCGTTCAGGTGCTCGGGGTCCACATCGTCAGCGTAGGCGCGGCCGCGTGCCACATCGCTCGCTCGAGGGCCCCGGAGACCGGCGCCTCGAACGATGACCTAGAGGTGCCAGGTGACAGACCTGGCCGTGACGGTGGCGGTCAGGTCGTGCTGGTGGACGTGGGTATGGTGTCTCGGGCACAGCAGGGCCGTGGTGAGCAGCGACGTCTTGCCGCCCCGGGCCCAGTGGTGCACGTGGTGGCCGTCGCACCATTGCGCCGGGACGGTGCAGTTGTCAAAGCTGCAGCCCCGATCCCGGGCGATCAACGCGAGCCGCAGGCCCTTGGTGACCAGGCGTCGTTGCCGGCCAACGTCCAGTGGTTCGCTCTCGCGGCCGAGGACCATAGGAATGATCCCGGCGTCACAGGCCAGCCGGCGCACGGTGCCCGCGGTCAACACGTCACCGGTCGCGGTGGTCCCGATGCCGGCCAGGCGCCCGGTCAAGACGTCGTGATCGATGGTCACGACGACCTTGGCCTTGTCGGTGACCGGCAGCCCGTCGGGGGCGGACACTCCGCGGCCGATGATGGCGACCAGGGCGTCGGCGCGGCGTTTGGCCGGGGACCGCGGGTCCGGCTCCACCGTGTGCCCCTGGGCGTCCTTGCCCGGACACGGCGCCGACAGCGGCTCGACAGCCGCCTTGACGATGGCGGCGGCCTCGGGGTCCAGCACGGCGCTCATGCCGACCATCCCGGTGCGGTTGGGCGCGGTGAACCACAGGCCGCGGGACTGGCGGCGCGCCTCGTCGAGCCGGTCCGCCTCGCGCGGTGGGGTCAGCTGCTCGCTCTCCTGCCGGACTCGGCGGGCCAGCTCCTCGGGCCGCAACATGGCGGCCTGCTCGCTCAGGTGCTCCAGGACGGCGTCGAGCTGCACCGGGTCCGCCACCCGGGAGACCCGCCCATAGAACTCGACCAGGGCGGCGGCGTTCGCGACGGTCACGTGCCGCAGCGCGACCCGGGCCCGCAACTCGGCCCACCGCGGCTGGTTCATCGCCTGTGCCAGTGTGACGAACGCCTTCGCCGCCCCGGCGCTCAACCCCGGATCGAGCGCGCGCAACCAGTCGACCCGCGACAACCCGCCCGGGGGTTCGACCCCGCGCGCGTCGAGCTCGGCCAGCACGTTGACCAGCATCACGTCGTGACTGGCCCGCAGCCCGGTCACGTGCTCGGCCGCCGCCGTCAGCTCCACCTCCGTGTGCCGGGTCAGGGCCATCCCGACCGTGGCGTCGAGCAGCACTCCGACGGGCTCATCCGTCCCGCTTGTCCCCGGCTCCACCACATCCGGCACGCCGTCGGTGGAGAGGTCGTCGGCGGTTGGGACCTGCCGGTCGCCGCCGTCCGGGTTGCCGGTGTCAACGTCGAGGGGGTCTGCGCCCAGGGTGTCCCGGTCGAGCCACGCCACCTCCCTCGGGTCCACGGGCATGGTCGTCCCCGGCGCCAGGTGCGACCACACCCCCCGGCGAGGCACGCGGGAGCTGGCCACCGCAGAGCGCCGGCTCACCCGGCGTCGCCGCCTCGCCCCGCCCTCTCCGTGCTCTCGCGACGCCTCAGCCGGGCCGCAGGACGGTGTCGCCCTGCTGCCCTCACGCTGATCCGCCGCCGTCGCCGCAGGGCCGTCCGGTCGCCGTGGAGCAGCCGCGGGAGCCAGGGCGCCCTGCGCACCGACCCAGTCGGTCTCCGGGGGCTGACCCAGTGACGCGAGGAATGCCCTCGAGGCCCCCGCCGGCCCGCTCCCCACCGCTGTGACGCGGCGCGGCAGCGCCTCCAGAAGATCCGTGGCATTGTCCATGTATCGAACGCTAGTACGACCCACCGACACTGCACCCGACACGACACCCAGACACAGCACCGACACTGCCTCAACACGGCCCCATCCACACTCCGCCCGGACGACCCACCGCTTGACAGGGCTAACGACATTAGCCATTATGGCTAATGTCGTTAGCCCTCAGGAGGAGCCATGAGATCCATCCACACCGCCATTGACATCGCCGCGCCCGTCGCGACCGTCTGGGCCGAGCTGTCCGCAGTGGAGGAGTACGCGGCCTGGAACCCCTTCGTCACCAGCTTCCAGGGCGAACTCGTCGCGGGCGGCCGGGCCAACGTGCGCATCGTGCCGCCCGGTGGCCGACCGATGACTTTCCGTCCGACGATCACCAAGGTGGAGGCGGGTAGGCGTCTGGAGTGGCTCGGGCGGCTCCTCCTGCTGCCAGGGCTGGTCGACGGGCGGCACTCGTTCTCTCTGGAGGCGCTCGAAGGCGGCGGCACGCGCCTGACCCAGGCTGAGCACTTCACCGGGTGCCTGGTGCCGTTTCTCGGGGCGACCGTCGAGCGCACCCGCGCGGGGTTCGAGGCGATGAACGAGGCGCTGCGCGTGCGTGCAGAGAGAGCCGCCGTCACAGACGTCGTTCGATGACCACGGTCGTCCCGGCCTTGCGAACCGCACCACGCGCGGCGCAGCCGGCCCTTGACCGCGACTGCGCCTCCCGGCTGCGCACGCCCGCTGGGTGGCGACGATGAGCCGACGGGACGAGATTCTCGATGTGGCCGCCGCACTGCTGGAGGAGGAGGGCCCCGACGCGCTGACCATGCGGGAGCTCGCCGGCCGCATGGGGATCCGCGCGCCGTCGTTGTACAAGCACGTGCGGGACAAGGACGAGATCGTCGCCGGACTGCAGGAGCGGGCGCTGACCCACCTGGCCCGACATCTTGCCGCCGCCGACCCCGGGCTCGGCGGGCTCGCTGATGCGTACAGGTCATGGGCCATGGCGCATCCCAAGCTCTATGAGGTGGCAACCCGGCGCCCCCTGGCGCGCGAGCGCATCGCGCCGGGTGTCGAGTCCGCGGCGGCGGCGCCCATCGTCGCCGCCGCAGGCGGCGACGAGCATCTCGCACGAGCCCTGTGGGCTCTCGCGCATGGGCTCGTCGACCTGGAGCTCTCCGACCGGTTTCCTCCCGGTGCCGATCTCGACGCCACGTGGCGGACGGCCCTGCGGGCTTTCAGCGGCGGTATGCCGCCGGGCGCGGTGGCGCCCCATGTGGGGCCCCATGGTGAGGGGACGCGGTGACCGGCTCAGCGCTTCTTACGCGGCGGGATGATCTCGTGCTGGGACTTCGCCTCGTCCTTGGCGTGCTTCTCGGCACGCTTCTCCTTGATGGACTTCCCGCCCTTCTGCGACATGTGGGACCGCGGTGACTTGTCGGCCATGGCCTGCTCCCTCGCTGCGAAGCCCGCTCGGGCTTTACGACCGACACTACGCGGGGCCCGCACCGGCTGCGAGAGGTTTGTCAATAGAGTCGAGGCCGTGGCATACGAGAGCCGAGACCGGGAGCGCTGGGTCGCCGAGGACCCCGCCCGGAAGCGGGCCGACCGCGACGACTTCGCCCGCGACCGGGCGCGCGTCGTCCACTCCGCAGCGTTGCGGCGCCTGGCGGCCAAGACCCAGGTCCTCGCCCCTGGCCACGACGACTTCGTCCGCAACCGGCTCACCCACTCCCTGGAGGTGGCACAGATCGGCCGCGAGTTCGGCGCCGCCCTCGGCTGCAGCGCCGACCTCGTCGACACCGCCTGCCTGAGCCACGACCTGGGACACCCGCCCTTCGGGCACAACGGCGAGTCGGTCCTCGACGAGGTGGCGGCCGACGTCGGCGGCTTCGAGGGAAACGCCCAGACCCTGCGCCTGGTGACCCGCTTGGAGGCCAAGCGTGCGCATGCCGACGGCACGTCGGCCGGCCTCAACCTCACCCGCGCCAGTCTCGACGCAGCAACCAAATACCCGTGGCCGCGCGGCGGCGTGCCTTACGCCCGCGCCAAGTTCGGCGTGTATGCCGCGGACCTGCCTGTCTTCGAGTGGTTCCGCGAGTCCGCCCCGGCCCGGAGGCCATGCCTGGAAGCGCAGGTCATGGACTGGTCCGACGACGTCGCGTACTCCGTCCACGACGTCGAGGATGCCATCGCCTCCGGCTGGATCGATCCGCGGGTGATGCACTCGCGCACCGACATGGCGACGGTCCTCGACGTCGCGGCGGCGACCTACGCGCCCGACCTCGGCGCCGACGCCCTCGCGGCCGCGCTCGAGAGGATCCTCGCCTCGGGAGTGGTGCCGGCGGCATACGACGGGTCCCGTCCCTCGCTTGCCCGGCTCAAGGACATGACGAGCCGGCTCATCGGCCACTTCGTCCGCGTCGTCGAGGAGGCGACGCGGGAGCGCCACGGTCCAGGGGACCTGGCCCGCTTCGACGCCGACCTCGTCATCCCCGACGGGGCGCGGGCCGAGTGCGCGGTGCTCAAGGCGGTCGCCAACCACTTCGTCATGACGACCGAGGCCCGCCTCCGCGTCCTGGAGAGCCAGCGCGAGGTCGTCCTCGCGCTCGTCGAGGCGTATGCCGCCCGCCCGGAGGAGCGCCTCGACGCGGACTTCGCCGCCGACCTGCGCGCGGCCCGGACCGACGCCGAGCGGCTGCGCGTCGTCGTCGACCAGGTGGCGTCCCTGACGGACGCGCGGGCCCTCGCCCTGCACCGGCGCTGGCACGGCTGCGACGAGGGCGTCGGCCCGACGACCTAGACTTCCCCCCAGCGGAAGGAGGCACATGGCGGGGCTGATCAAGGCCGAGGACATCGCGGCGGTCAAGGAGCGGTCCTCCCTCGAGGACGTCGTGCGCGAGCATGTCACCCTGCGCTCGGCCGGTCCCGGCTCGCTCAAGGGCCTGTGCCCTTTCCACGACGAGAAGACCCCCTCCTTCACCATCCGGCCCGCCGTCGGCGCCTGGCACTGCTTCGGCTGCGGCGAGGGCGGCGACCTCATCTCCTTCGTCCAGAAGGTCGAGCACCTCGGGTTCTCGGAGGCCGTCGAGCGTCTCGCCCAGAAGCTCGGCATGGAGCTGCGCTACGAGGACGGCGGATCCCGGCCCCGGGAGGAGGGCCTGGGCCGGCGCGCACGACTGCTCGAGGCGCACCGCGTCGCCCAGGAGTTCTACGCCGAGGCCCTGCTCAACCTGCCCGCGGCCCGGGCCGGACGCGACTTCCTGCGAGAGCGGGGCTTCAACGGTGCCGCGGCCCGGCAGTTCGGCGTCGGCTTCGCCCCTCGGGGCGGTGACGACCTCGTGGGCCACCTGCGCGCCAAGGGCTTCACCGACGACGAGCTCGTCACCGGGGGGCTCGCCGGTCGGGGCTCTCGCGGCCTCTACGACCGTTTCCGTGGCCGGCTCGTGTGGCCGATCCGCGACATCACCGGCGACACGGTCGGCTTCGGCGCCCGGCGTCTCTTCGACGACGACCGGATCGAGGCGAAGTACCTCAACACCTCCGAGACGCCGATCTACAAGAAGTCGGCGGTCCTCTACGGCCTCGACCTCGCCAAGAAGCGCATCGCCGCCGACCGGCAGGCCGTCGTGGTCGAGGGCTACACCGACGTCATGGCCTGCCACCTCGCGGGCGTGGAGACCGCGGTCGCGACGTGCGGCACGGCCTTCGGGACCGATCACATCAAGGTGCTGCGCCGGATCATGCGTGACGAGCCGGGCCTGGCGCCCGCCAAGGTGGTCTTCACCTTCGACGGCGACGCGGCGGGGCAGCAGGCCGCCATGCGCGCCTTCGCCGACGACCAGAAGTGGGCCTCGCAGTCCTTCGTGGCGGTCGAGGCGTCCGGCAAGGACCCGTGCGAGCTGCGCCAGCACGAGGGCGACCTCGCCGTGCAGGCCCTCGTCGAGGACGCCTCGCCGATGTTCGAGTTCGTCGTGCGCACGACGATCGGGCGTTTCGACCTCGGAACGGCGGAAGGCCGCATCCAGGCCCTGCGCGCCGTCGCACCCGTCGTGGCCACGATCCGCGACCGGTCGATGCGGCCGGAGTACACCCGTGAGGTGGCCGGCTGGCTCGGCCTCGAGGTCGAGCAGGTCGCCGCCGAGGTCTCGAGAGCCGGGCGGAGCTCCGGCGACGACGCCCGCTCCGGCCGCTCGGGCCGGCCGGGCCGCGCCGGCCGGCCGGCCGACCGCTCCGCCGGCGACGAGGTGCCCGAGCCCGGGCCGGGGGAGGCCGGTGACGCCCTGCCCGTCCCCGACCAGCGCGATCCCGTCGTGCTCGCCGAGCGGCAGCTGCTCCAGGTGCTCCTGCAGTTCCCCCACGTCCTTCGCCCCGGGTCCATCGACCTGCTCACGGGCGAGTCGTTCTCGGCGGCGGCGCACCGGGCGGTGTTCGACGGCATCCGCATCGCGTCGGCCGGAGGGGAGCGGGCGACCACCCAGGCCTGGACGTCCGCCGTGACCGAGGCGGCTGCGGACGCGGTTGCCGGGCTCGTGAGCGAGCTCGCGGTCGCGAGCCTGCCGATCCGGATGGACCCGCTCACCGGTCTGCCGACGTCGCGCTATGTCGACGAGCTCTTCGTGCGCGTGCGCACCGTCGCCCTGACCCGCCGCATCGCCGACGCCATGAGCGAGCTGCGCCGGCTCGACCACGCCGAGACGCCCGACCACGAGCGCTCCCGGCGGCTCGGCACCCAGCTGCAGGACCTGCAGCGGCAGCTCGCGGCGATGAAGGCCGGGCTCTCCTGATGGGTCTCTTCGGCCGCGCCCGGGGGCCCACCGCCGCCGACCTCGTCCGGGGGCAGGTGCCGCTGGCGGCGGGGGAGCGCCTCCTCGCCATGGCCACCGACGAGACGAGCGGCGGGCACGTCGTTGCGACGACCCACCACCTCGCCCTCGTCGACGCCGCCGGCATACTCGCATGGCGCCATCCGTGGCACGAGGTGGAGTCGGCCACGTGGCAGCGGGACAGCTTCCTGCTCACCGTCCTCTGGGTCGGCCACCGCCGGCCCGCGCAGTGGCTCGTCCGCGAGCCGTCCCGGCTCCAGGAGACCCTGCGCGAGCGGGTGCAGGCCAGCGTCGTGCTCGCCGACGAGTTCCTGACGCAGAGCCGCCGGCGCGTGCGCGTGGTCATCCGCCAGGACCTCGCCACCGGCGCCCTGCTCGAGCAGACGATCCCCGGCCGCGGGGCCGACTTGTCCGACCCCGACGTGGCCCGGGAGGCCGCCGACCGGCTCGCCCGGCTGCGCTCGGAGGTGGGGCTCTGAGCCCCTCCCGGGCGGCCTTTGCGCAATTTAGTGGCGGCGGGTTCCTTTGCTATGGTTGCCCGGCAGCAGTCCCCTGTAGCTCAACTGGCAGAGCAGCCGGCTGTTAACCGGCAGGTTGTTGGTTCGAGTCCAACCGGGGGAGCGCGACGACAGAGGGGCGGTTCCCGGCCGGGAGCCGCCCCTTTCGTGCGTGTCCGCGTGGTGCTGCCCCCCGGCTGTGCACCCCGACGACCATTGGTGCCCGGCAGCGTCCCCTTTGTGCGGGAATGGGCCGACCGCGCCGCAGCAATGGTCGTCCGGGTGCACGCGCCGGGGCGGGCGAAGGAGCTGCCGTATGCCGCCGGGCTCAGTGGCCCCGCAGCGTCTCCTCGTCCCGGTGGTGACGGGCCTCCTCAGCGGCGTCGTCGACCGGGGCCACCGCACCCGGCGCGACCGCGGCCTCGTGGATCGTGGGGCGGCCCCGGCGGCGCAGCCGTCCCTCGACGCGCCCGGCGAGCACGGTGAGGGCGTAGTTGATGAGGATGAAGATGACGGCGATGAAGAGGATCGCCGGCACGGGGTTGCCCCAGTTGGAGCCGATCTGCTGGTAGGTGTTGAGCAGCTCGGGATAGGTGATGATCTGGCCGAGCGCGGTGTCCTTGAGCACGACGACGAGCTGGCCGACGAGCGCCGGCAGCATGGCCGTGATGGCCTGCGGCAGCTGGATCAGGCGCAGCGTCTGGCCCGCCGTCAGGCCGATGGACAGGCCGGCCTCCGCCTGGCCCCTCGGCAGGCCCCCGACCCCCGAGCGGAGCAGCTCCGCCACCACCGCGCCGTTGTAGAGCGTGAGTCCCGTGACGACGGCGGCCAGGGGGTTGATCTCGCTCTGGAAGACGTTGTTGAACGTGTAGAGCCCGAAGGCGGCGGTCATCATGACGAGGACCGGCACGGACCGGAAGAACTCGACGACGACGGTGCTGACGGCTCGGATGGCCGCGTTGTGCGACAGCCGTCCCGTGCCGAAGACGAGGCCGAAGATCGCGGCGAGCACGATGGAGATGGCGGCGGCCTTGAGCGTGTTGACCAGTCCCGGGACAAGGTAGTCGACCCACATGGAGCTCGTCGCGAAGGGGCTCCACTTCTCGGCGGCGAGGTTGCCGCGCTCGCCGAGCTTGTAGAGCGCGAAGGCGACGAAGGCGAGGACGAGCGCGGCTCCCGCCACCGCCGTGACCCGGTGCCGGGCGCGGGCGCGCGGCCCTGGTGCGTCGAAGAGGACGGAGGCGCTCATCGCCGGACCGCCAGCCGGGTGGACAGGTGCGTCGTCAGCAGGCCGACGGGCAGCGTGAGCACGACGAAGCCGATGGCGACGATGCCGAAGATGGGGATGAGCAGGTCGGGCCGGAACTCCTGCATCTCCTTCATCAGGCCGCTCACCTCGGCGACCCCGATGGCGGTCGCGACCGTCGTGTTCTTCGTCAGCGCGATCAGGGTGTTGCCGAGCGGCGTGATGGCGCCGCGGAACGCCTGGGGCAGGAGCACCTCGGTCAGGCTCTGCCCGAAGGTCAGCCCGATGGACCGGGCGGCCTCCGCCTGGCCGACCGGCACGGTGTTGACGCCACTGCGCAGCGCCTCGCAGACGAACGCGGCGTGGTAGACCGACAGGCCGATGATCGCCCAGATGATGTTGTTGCGGGCGATGTCGTCGCTGAAGTTGAACCCGAGGTTGACGGCCATGACGATGTTGGACGCGATGATGATGAGCGTCAGCGGCGTGTTGCGGACGGTGTTGACGTAGAAGGCGCCGACCTTCTGGAAGAGGCCCACCGGGGAGACCCGGAGGATGGCGACGAAGGTGCCGAGGACGAGCGACCCGACGGCCGCGGTCACCGTCAGGAGGATTGTCATCCCGAAGGCGGCGAGGATGTTGTACTGGGCGAAGAGCTCACCCATGGGTCCCTCCTCTGGTGGGCTTGGGCGGGCGAGAGGACAGTTCGCGGCGACGACCACACCCGTCGGCCGGTATGCCGTCCACCCTGCGTGGACGGCATACCGGCCGGTTCGGGATCAGGAGCACGCCTCCGGCTTGGGCGGGTTGCCCTCACCCGGGGTGAATCCCGCTGGGCCGAGGTACTTGTCGACCGACTTCTTCCACTCGCCGGAGTCGATGAACTTGTTCAGGGCCGTCGTGATCTTCGTGCAGAGCGCGGTGTCGCCCTTCTTGAGGCCCACGCCGTACTTCTCCGTCGAGAAGGTCTTGCCGACGACCTTGAGCTTGCCCTTGTTCTGCTCCTGCGCGGCATACCCGGCGAGGATCGTGTTGTCCGTCGTCAGCGCGTCGACGCTGCCGGCCTTGAGGGCGTCCACGCACAGCGTGTAGGTGTTGTACTCCTGCAGGTTGACGCCCGGGTACTTCTTCTGCAGGTTCGCGGCCGACGTCGAGCCCTTGACCGAGCACAGCTTCTTGCCGGTGAGGCTGTCGGGCCCGCTGATCGACGAGTCGTCGGCGCGGACGAGCAGGTCCTGGCCGGCGATGAAGTACGGCCCTGCGAAGGACACCTTCTGCTTGCGCGCGTCGGTGATGGAGTAGGTGCCGACGACGTACTGCACCTGGCCCGACGAGATGAGCGTCTCGCGCTGGGAGGAGACGGCCTCGACGAACTGGGGCGTCGAGCCGAGCTCCTTGGCGATGAAGTTGGCGACGTCGACGTCGAAGCCGGAGTACGTCGAGCCCGTCTTGAGCCCGAGCCCCGGCTGGTCGAACTTGATGCCGACCTTGATGCTGCCGCCCGAGCCTCCGGAGCCCGAGCCGCCGCTCGTGCCGCTGCCGCAGGCGGCGAGACCGACGGCGGTGACGGCCGAGACCGCGGCGACGGTGATCCGACTGACCTTCATGGTGTTTCCTCCTGTGCTGCCGAGTGTCGGCATCGGGGTGGGGCGCGGACCCCTTGTGAGTTGCCACGCCACGGTGGTGCGTGCGCACGCTGCCTAGTGCGTGAGGATCTTGCTGAGGAAGTCCTTGGCTCGCGGCGACTTCGCGTTGGTGAAGAACTCCTCGGGCGTGTCGGACTCGACGATCTCGCCGTCGGCCATGAAGACGACCCGGTCGGCCGCCCGGCGGGCGAAGCCCATCTCGTGGGTGACGACGATCATCGTCATCCCCTCACCGGCCAGCTCCGTCATGACGTCGAGGACCTCGTTGATCATCTCGGGGTCGAGCGCCGACGTGGGCTCGTCGAAGAGCATGACCTTGGGCTCCATGGCGAGCGACCGGGCGATGGCCACACGCTGCTGCTGGCCACCGGAGAGCTGCGCCGGGTACTTGTCCTTCTGCTTCAGGACGCCGACGCGCTCGAGCAGCTCGGTGGCGTGCTTCTCGGCGGCCTCGCGGGACTTACCGCGCGCCTTGATCGGCCCCAGGGTGACGTTGTCGAGGATCGTCTTGTGGGCGAAGAGGTTGAAGGACTGGAAGACCATGCCGACGTCGGCGCGCAGCCGCGCGAGCTCCTTGCCCTCCTCGGGCAGCGGCTGGCCGTCGATGAGGATCCGGCCCGACTCGAAGGTCTCCAGGCGGTTGATGGTGCGGCACAGGGTCGACTTGCCGGATCCTGACGGCCCGAGGACGACGACGACGTCCCCCTTGCCGACGGTGAGGTGGACGTCCTTGAGCACGTGCAGGTCGCCGTAGTGCTTGTTGACGCCCTCGACGACGACGATGGGCTCCCGTGTGCGGGCGGCGCCCTTCGCCCCGCGCGCCCGGTCCTCGGCGGTGGCCGGCTTCACTTCGTCCATGCGCGCAACCTACCGGCTTGCCGACGCGCCCGGGAACATCGCGCGAGCGCCGACGCCGAATCGTGAGGAGGGCGGCGAGGGGTTGCGGAGGGTCAGCGGCCGCTCGAGGTGACGAGGGAGGCGGCGCGTTCCACCAGGGCGGTGACCGTTGCCGTGACGGTGGCGGTGACCGTGGCGGTCGCGAGACCGACGGGCGTGGGGTCTGCGGGGCGTCCCGCGTCGGTCGTATGCCGCCGAACCGCCGTCCCGGAGGGCGCGGGCACGGGCGCGCCCTCGGTGACCGTGACGGTGACCGTCCTGGTCACGGTGGTCGTCGGCTCGGTGGTAGTCGACGGGACGGTGGTGGTGGTCGTGGTCGTCGGCGGCTCGGTGGTGGTCGTGGTCGTCGTCGGCTCGGTGGTCGATGTCGTCGGGACGGTGGTCGATGTCGTCGACGGGACCGTCGTCGTCGTGGTGGTCGTCGTCGTCGTGGTGGTCGTCGGCTGGGTGGTCGTCGGCTGGGTGGTCGTCGGCTCGGTGGTCGTCGGCGCCGTCGTCGTGGCCGTGGTGGTCGGGGCTGGCGACTGCGGGGTTTCGGTCGGGGTCGGGGGGTGCGTATGCGCAGCCGGGACGGTCCGCGGAGCCGGCACCGGCACGTCGCCGTCCTCGACGGTGTGGACGACGGCACCGGAGCGGTCGAGCACGAAGGCGGGGGCGGCGGCATACGGGATGCGGGTCGGCTCGGAGGGCGCGAAGCCCAGGTAGGGCGCCGGGTCGACGTAGTGGCCGTCGATGATCACGTCGAAGTGCAGGTGGCAGCCGGTGGACCAGCCGGTCGTGCCCACGAGGCCGATGACGTCGCCCTGCTTGACCACGTCACCTTCCTTGACGAGGAACGCGGAGAGGTGGGCGTAGCCGGTGCGCAGGCTCGCCGTGTGCTCCACGATGACGCGGCGGCCCCATGAGCTGGACTGTTGCGCGAGCACGACGGTGCCGTCGGCGGCCGCATGGATGGGCGTGCCGCACGTCGCGGCGAGGTCGAGCCCCGTGTGGAACATAGGTCGGCCGAGCACCGGGTGCAGGCGCGGTCCGAAGACGGAGGTCACGCCGCCGGCCACGGGTCGGATGAAGCGGGGGCCGCCCACGACCGGTGCGGCCAGCGCGTCGAGGGTGAGCGGTGTCAGGGCGAGGGCGGCGAAGAGCGGCAGGCCGCCGCCACGGGCTGCCGCCGTGGCGGGGCCGGTCGGGAGGCCTGCCCCGGCCGTGCCCGCCGGCTGGGCGGAGCCTGGCGAGGAGGCGGAGCCCGACGCGGAGTCGTCGGCAAGGGAGGTCACTCCCAGGTCCGCCGACCCCGCCACGACCGCCGGACTGCCCGCTGCGAGCACGACCGACGGCTGTGCCGGCACGGAGCGGCCGCCAAGCAGGGGCAGCAGCGCGACGACGGTGACCATGGCCGCGAAGGGTGCCTTGCGCGTGAGCCGAAGCCGGATCACGCGCGGCTCGCTGGCCGGCCGCGCCTCCTCATGCATGCGTGGATCCCCCTGAGGCGGTGACTGGTGTGTCCCCACGATAGGTGGGCGCCAGGGACGGCCGTCGGGGTTCCGCGAAATCCTGGCCGGGGATCTTCTGGGTCAGACGTGCGCCGCCGGGTCAAGGCTTCGGAGCTGGGCCCGGGCCGCGGCCACCATGTCGGCGAAGCGGCCCCGCCGGTTGGCCGCATCGGCCTCCTGCATGGCGAAGGCCTCCACGAGCCGCGCGGCAGCTGCTGGGGTGAGGATGCCCGACAGGCTGGGCAGCTCGACGTGCTCCTCCGCATCGCAGTGGTAGTTGAGGGCGTGCTCGAACAGCCCCAGCTGTGTGTCGAACACCGGCGAGTCGACCCACAGCTCCTCGAGCCGCTCGATCTGCTGCGCCATTCCCGACTCCTCGAGCGAGCGCTGGTGGCCCACGTCCTGACCGTCCGCAGCGGCCACGAGCGGGTGCAGCAGCTCCTGTTCCACGGCCTCGTGGCCGGCGAGGAAGGCGAGCAGCTCCCGCAGCGCCTCGCTGCGCGCGTCCCCGGCCGTGGCGTGAACCTGCCGGATGAGGGCGCCGATCCGTGCGTGCTGGGCGGTGAGCGCCTCGAGGACGTCCGTCGCGGTGACCTCCCCTCGGAAGCGGTCCCGGATCCCGGCGGCCGCCTCCCCGTCGTGGCTCTCGCGCAGGGCGGGGTGGCGGCTCGAGACCTTGCGGGCTGACGTCAGGTGGCCACCGAGGTAGCCGGCGACCCCGGAAGCGCCCGCCCCGGCGAGGGCGAGTGCGGTCCCGACAGCGTGCCGGTCCCGGCGCCGAGCAGCCCACGATCCGGCATACAGCCCGATGGCGCTCGCATTGAGCGCGGCGTGCACCACGCCCACCCGCTGTGCCGGCCGCGCCGCGCGTTCCCACTCGAACCAGCCTGTGACGGCGGTCGGGACGGCCCCGAGCAGACCGATGGCGAGCAGGCGGCGCGCGGCCGGGCGCGACTCGACGCCCCCGGCCAGGTCGAGGACGGTCGTGGCCGTCCACATTCCGAGCGGCAGGTCCGTCAGCAGCGGGTGCAGCGCGTGACCGAGCCACTCCCCGCGCAGGATGGGAGCGAGCGACGTCCGGCCCAGGGGTCGAGTGACCCGGCGGATCCGGTCGACGGCCCGGTCGAGGTTGCCGTTGCGCTCGAGGGCCACGGCGGCGCGGAGCGGGAACGGCATCGTGGGGACCTGGTGTCGCGGGGTGTGGGTGGTCATGCCTTGTCCCTACCCAGCCGGGCCCTGGTTATGGCGAACCCGGGCGGACCGTGTGCCGGGTCAGCCGTCGGAGGTGCCGGCGGGGCGGGAGGAGTCACGCATCGACGCGAGTCGACGCTCGAGGAAGTCGCGCTCCCGCTCGTTGTCGACGAGCTCGAGGGCATGGGCGTAGGCGTGGGTCGCTGCGACAGGTTCCCCGAGGCGCCGCAGCAGCTCGGCTCGGGCGGCCGGGAGGTAGTGGTAGCCGGCGAGCGCCCCGCTCTCCAGCTCGTCGAGGGCGGCAAGCCCGGCCTGCGGGCCGTCGCGGAAACCGACGGCGATGGCGCGGTTGAGCGCGACGACGGGTGACGGCCACTCCGCGAGGAGCCGGTCGTAGAGCATGGCCACCCCGCGCCAGTCGGTGTCGTCGAAGGACGGCGCCGTGGCGTGGAACGCGGCGATGGCTGCCTGGAGGACGAACCGGCCGGGTCGACCGCCGTGCAGCGCGTCCTGGAGCAGACGGCACCCGTCCCGGATGGCTGCAGCGTCCCAGCGACCGCGGTCCTGCTCCTCGAGCGGCACGAAGGCGCCGGCGTCGTCGACCCGCGTGGCCGCTCGGGCCTCGCCGAAGACCATGAGGGCGAGCAGCCCGCGCAGCTCACGCTCGTCGGGCATGAGCTCGAGGAGCGTGCGGGTGAGGTCCACGGCCCGTCCGGTGAGGTCCGAGCGGCGCAGCGCCCCGCCGGACGGGGCGGTGTGGCCGGTCGTGAAGACGAGATGGAGCACCATGAGCACCGCGTCGAGCCGCTCGGCGAGCTCGTGGCCAGCCGGCACGCGGTAGGGGATGCGCGCCGCCGTAATCTTCTTCTTGGCACGCGTGATCCGGGCGGCCATCGTCGACTCGCTGACGAGGAAAGCCGCGGCGATCTCGTCGGTCGTGAGCCCGCAGACCAACCGCAGCGTCAGGGCCACCTGTGCCTCGCGGGCCAGGGCGGGGTGGCAGCACGTGAAGACGAGCCGCAGGCGGTCGTCAGGCACCTCCCGCCGCCCGTCCGCTCCATCCTGCGCCTCGTCCCAGCCCGGCCCCGGCACGGTCCGCTCCTCCTCGACGAGCAGCGGCAGCTTGCCGCGCAAGGCGGCCGCGCGACGGTGGCTGTCCACGGCTCGGTTGCGGGCCGTCGTCGTCAGCCACGCGCCCGGGTTGGGTGGCACTCCGTCGCGCTGCCACGTCTCCAGGGCGCGCACGTAGGCGTCCTGCGCGCACTCCTGCGCCAGGTCCAGGTCCCCGGCCACGCGCACCGTCGCGGCGAGCACCCGGGCCCACTCGCGACGGTGCGCCTGCGCCAGCGCGCGCCGGACCTCCTCGCGCGGCGTCACGTCGGTGGTCAGCCCTCGGGGAAGACCATCACGGGACGGACCTCGACGCCGCCGAAGCGCGCCGGGACGTCCTTGGCGATCGCGAGGGCCTGGTCGAGGTCGGCGGCCTCGACCAGGTAGTAGCCACCGAGGATCTCCTTGCTCTCGACGAAGGGTCCGTCGGTGACGACGTCGCCGCGGATCGTCGTCGCCGTGTCCGCGCCCTGCAGGGCGTTGCCGCCCCGGATCGCGCTCCCGTGCTTCTCGGCGAAGCGGTTGTGCGCCGCCATGACCTCCCCGAAGATCTCGGGGCCGGCGTTGGCGTAGTCGTTCTCGTTCTCGTAGATGAGGACCAGGTACTCGGCCATCTTAAGGATCACTCCTCGTTCGGTGGTTCTGACACTCAATCTACGAACGGGGGTCGCAGAAATCGACAGGTCGCCGCGAGACGGGGCGCACGCCTGCGCGGATGAGGCATGCTGGCAGGAGAGAGCGGCTCCCGCTCCTGGTGCGGGAGCCGGCCGACGACCCGGAGGAGGCCGCCATGAGCGACCTGGTGCTGTTCCTGGAGGCCCGACTCGACGAGGACGAGGCCGCGGCGCGAGCCGCCCTCGGGGGACGGGCGGAGCAGGTGGCGGGTGGCCCGTCGGCGTGGGCCGAGACCGTCGGGTCGGACGGGCAGGGGCCCGTGCCGTTCTCGGGGACGGGTCCCGAGCGCCTGCTCGTCGAGTGCGAGGCGAAGCGGCGGATCATCCGCGACATGCAGGAGCAGGTGTCCTTCGCGCATGCCGAGGCGGACCCGCACCGGAGCGCCTCGGCGGCGCAGATGAGCCAGGGGCTCTACCACGCCCTCATGGTGCTGGCGACGGTGTATGCCGGACACCCGGACTACCGGGACGGCTGGCGCCCCTGACGGGCACGGCATACGCCACGGTTCAGGCGACCCGGTTGTAGCGCAGGACGATCCGGTATCGGCTGCCCTCTTCGTCGCTGAGGTAGTCACGCTGCTCGCGATACTGGCTGGGCACCTTCTCCAGCGGGGTGACCCGCACCTTGATCCCGCTGCCTGTCGTGTACTCGCTGGGGGCCGGCATCGGGACGTCGACGCTGGTCAGGTCCGCGAGGTCGGCCACCGTCAGGCCGAGGCTGTCGGAGATGATCTCGTCCGCGGGCGCCCACAGGGCCAGGAAGAGGACCACCGTGACCACGATGGCCGCGGCGATCAGCAGCACGATCGGGTGCGCCAGGCCGAGCGCCAGAAGATCCTTCAGACCGATCGCGAGAGCGGTGGCGCCGAGGCCCGCGCCGATCGCGGCGAGGGCGACCTTGAGGTAGTGCAGGAAGGCCTCGCTGAAGCTGTCGATCTGCTCCCGGTACGCCTGCTCGCTGTCGATCTCGAAGCCGGTGATGGACAGGAACATCGCGTCGATGCTCGCCTGGTGGGCGAAGAGCAGGGCCGTCATGTCCCGCACGTCACCCGAGTCCAGGTCGCCGAACTCGGGGGAGTCGAAGGCGAGCTCGTCGCCGAGCAGCAGCTCGGTCAGCCCGAAGGTGACGGGATACGCACGGACGCGCACGCGCACCTCGTCGGAGCCGAGGAAGGACGGGGACGTCTCCTCGACTGCAGTCAGCGTCTCGCTGGTGATGGTGAAGCGCGCGCTGTCGGGTGGGACGACGCGCACGAACTGCGGGTTGGACACGATCGGGTCCCCGAGCTGCGGGATGCCGCTGACGTTGGGCAGGACGACCTGGACGGCGTACACGGCGGGCGCGAGGTCGGTGGGGACGAGGAACGTGATCCGGTCGTGGACGCGGGAGTCGCGGATGGGGACGGTCTGCCCTCCGACGGTCTCGGTGAGGGGTGTGACGACGTCCCCGACGACATGGGCGTCCACCTCCCGCGTGACGTTCGCGTCGGGCTGCGCCGTGAGGCGGATCCTGGCGTCGACGCTGATGTAGTTCATCCCGTGCAGCTCGACGCTCTGACCGCCCCGGACCTCGGGGACGCGCAGGCAGGTGACCTGGCTGCCGTCGGAGAGGAAGTTCCCGGGGCAGTTGCCCGCCTGCACCTCGCAGCTCGTCTCCGGTATGCCGCCCACGAGCACGACCTCGCAGTGCTGCTGGAGCTCCTCCGGCTTGTAGTCGCCCGGGCTCAGGTGGGGCAGGAACTCGTTGGTGCGCAGGCCGTTGAGGGCGTAGATCGGCAGCTGGATGTCGAACGACTCTCCCTCCGGCTTGAAGAAGCGGTTGCGTCCGGGTCGTTCCTGCTCGACGCCTGCCGAGTCGCCGAAGACGGCGGTCCCGACGCGGGTCGTGATCTCTCTGGCGAGAGCTGAGGCGAGGCGTGCGGCGTCCACCGGCGTGTCCAGGTCCGTGACGAGCGTCGAGTCGAACAGCTGGTTGCGTTCGGCGGTGCCCAACGCGTCGAAGGAACCGAGCGAGCACGACAGCGTCCGCTGCACCGGGGCCGGCATTGCGCGAAGCACGGCGAAGGTCTCCGCCTCGAAGGCGGTGGCGGGGGCCCGACCGGCGAGGTAACGACGCGACGTCTGCACGAAGCCAGCAGCGAGCGCGGACGGGACGGGGGAGTTGGCGAGGAGCCGGTCCAGCTTGCTGCGCTGGCTCTGCTTGGGCTTGGACCCGATCGCGAGCGGCACGCACTGCCCGGGCGCGATGGGCTCCGCCGGGCATTCGGCGCAGGTCTCCCGGCACGGCGACGGGTGCTCGTCGCCGGGGCAGGCGTGGACGTGCACGTCACCCGTGTTGGTGATCTGGATGGCGCCGCAGCCGCAGCCGCCTCCGCAGCCGCAGCCGCGCCGATCGCCCCGCTCGCTCGTCGTGGTCGTGTCGCTCGTCGTGCTCATGCTGACTCCTCGGTCGATGCCTCCATCCGGAAAGAGGCCTGCCACGGCCTCCTGATACGGGGGGACCAGCTCAGGTCGCCGAGGGCGCGTCGCTGTGGCGGAGGTAGCGGTCGGTCACCGCGCGCACGATGCGATGTCGGGCCCGCTCGCTGGGCACCCGGTCCTCCGACACCGTCAGCTCGATCCCGGCGAGGTGGCCGCCGAGCTCGTCGTCGGCGAGGATCTGCGTGACCCAGCGCGACAGGTCACCGCGGTCGATGTGGAAGCCCAGGCGCCGCCTCGACGGCGGGCAGGAGGCGCCGGACGTATTCCGCCCGCGCCGGCTCCGTCATCCCGGACAGGTCGAGCACCACGCTGCCGAGGCTGCGGGCAAAGCCCGCTCAGCACCTCGATGGGCTCCGGCGCACACTCGGAGACCTCCACGAGCTGCACGCTGGGCAGGTCGCCGAGGACGGTGTGGTCGCCCTCCGGGTCGACGACGAGCACGGTAGCCGGCCATGATCCACAGCTCCGCGAGCAGCCCGGCCAGGTAGCTTTTGCCGGAGCACGGCTCCCCCCCGACGAGGACCGTCGTCTGCGAGCCGGGCACGCGGGCCCAGCCGGTCGTCGTCGAAGACCCCGCTGGGGATCCAGTGCCGGGCCGGGCACAGCCGCTCCGCCCCGTCGAGGAGGGGGACACGCAGCAGTGCCGGCAGGCCGTTGCCCGGGCCCGTCGGGAGGACCAGGTCCGCCCGGCGCAGGAGCGAGGGCACGCTGTGCGGGACGGCGGCCCCGACCTCGGCGGCGACGAGTAGGGCGAGGTCGTTCTCGGCGTCGCCCACCGCCAGGGCGTTGCGCGGGGAGTGGTGCAGGTCGGCGAGGGCCGCGACGAGGCCGGTGCCCTTGGTCACCCCCGCGGGCAGAACCATGGCTGCGGCACGGTTACCCACGACCTGGTGGTCGACCCCCAGGTCGGCCACCGCCTCGACCGCGGCGGAAGCGAACTCTCCGTCCAGGGCCCGCAGCACCCGGCCCGTGCGGAACGGCACGCCGC
>NZ_DASSMH010000036.1:0-9666 GCF_035688975.1 Intrasporangium sp.
GAGTGGCCGGTTTCGTGCGGGCCCCGCCCCGTCGAGTGGCCGGTTTCGTGCGGGCCCTACCTCGTCGAGTGGCCAGTTTCGTGCGGGCCCCGCCCCGTCGAGTGGCCGGTTTCGTGCGGCTCATCTGTGCCGAAGTGGCCACTCGACGGGTGGGGGGTGTGCCGAAGTGGCCACTCGATGGGTTGGGGGTGTGCGGAACTGGCCACTCGACGGGTGGGGGATGTGCAAAAGTGGCCACTCGACCGGGGGTGGTCAGACGTCGCCGTGCTCGATGCGGGCGATGGTGTCCGCATCCTCCTCGTCCTCGTGGTCGACGCTGCCGTCGTACATGCCGGTCACGAGGTAGATGACCCGCCGCGCGACCGAGACGGCGTGGTCGGCGAAGCGCTCGTAGTAGCGACCGACGAGCGTGAGGTCGACGACGGTGCTCTTGGACCACGTCGCGTCCTCGTCGAGCATCGCGGCGAAGAGCCGCCGGTGCAGGTCGTCCATCTCGTCGTCGTCACGCTCGAGGGCCGCAGCGGCCTCGATGTCCTTGCTCGCGATGATCGAGCCGCACTTGGCGACGATCATGCCGGCCACCTGCCCCATCTGCAGGATGTGCGACCGCAGCTCCGGCGGGACCGCCGACTCGGGCGTACGCAGGCGGGCCACCTTGGCCACGTGGCGCGCGAGGTCGCCCATCCGCTCGAGGTCCGAGCTCATGTGCATGGCCGTCACCACGATGCGCAGGTCGGTCGCGACGGGCTGCTGGCGGGCGAGCAGGTCGATGGCCAGCTCGTCGAGCGCCACGCGCAGGTCGTCGAGCCGCTTGTCCGCCTCGATGACCGACTCGGCGAGGTGGACGTCGCCGTCGAGCAGGGCCGTCGTGGCTCGTGCCATGGCGGAGCCGGCGAGCCGGGTCATCTCGACGAGCTGGTCGGAGATCGTGTCGAGGCTCTCGTGGAACTGGTCGCGCATCGTGGTCCTGTCGTGTCACGGGTGATCGTCGGTTGATCGGCCTGAGACTCCCAGCCGGTGGTGAACAGTGCAAGGCCTGCGGGTGAACAGTGCAGCCAACCGTGACCAACTCGACAGCCGTGTCCGGCGCGCCGGTCCCGGCTGCGTACCCTGACGACGTGGACTCAACGACCGCCGCGACCCTGGGCGCCGTCGCCGGCCTCGCCCTCGGCCTCGGCGCGCTCGGCGCGGCCGCCGTCCGGCTGTCGGACCGGGCGGGCCGCCATGACGCGGAGGTCGCGCCCGCGTCCGACCTTCCTCCGGGCGTGTCCGAGGTCCTCGCGGTGCTGCGCTCGAGCGGCGTCGTCGTCGACAGCTCCGACCGCGTCGTCAACAACTCCCCCGCGGCGGTGGCCCACGGCCTCGTGCGGGGTCAGGAGCTCGTCCACCCGGAGCTGGTGCAGATGGCGCGGGCGGTCCGCCGCGACGGCGTCATCCGCGAGGCGGAGTTCGAGCTGCGCAAGGGGCTCGGCGACGCCCGTTTCGTCGTCGCCGCCCGGGTGGCCCCGCTGGGGGCGCACCACGTCCTACTCCTGGTGGAGGACCACTCGGACGTGCGCCGCATCGAGCAGGTGCGTCGCGACTTCCTCGAGAACGTCTCGCACGAGCTGAAGACGCCGGTGGGCGGCATCGCCCTCCTCGCCGAGGCCGTCCTCAACGCCTCGGACGACCCCGAGGCCGTCGCGCGCTTCGCTCAGCGGATGAGCGTCGAGTCGAAGCGGCTCACCCAGCTCGTGCGAGAGATCGTCGAGCTGTCGCGCCTCCAGGGCGCCGACGCCATCACCGAGCCCGTCCTGGTCGACGTCGGGACCTGCGCCACCGAGGCCGCCGAGCGGTGCCGGCTCCTCGCGGAGGAGCACGACATCGCCGTCGTCGTCCACACCGAGCCGGGGTGCCGGATCTGGGGCGACGTCGAGCTCGTCACGACCGCCGTCACCAACCTCGTGGGCAACGCCATCGCCTACTCCGAGCGCGGCACGCGGGTGGGCGTCTCGGTGCGCCGGGCGCCTGACGGCCCCGTCGAGGTGGCGGTCACGGACCAGGGCGTCGGCATCGAGCCGGACGAGCAGGAGCGGATCTTCGAGCGGTTCTACCGGGTCGATGCCGCGCGCTCGCGCCGCACGGGCGGGACGGGGCTGGGCCTCGCCATCGTCAAGCACGTCGCGGAGAACCACGGCGGGCGGGTCACCGTGTGGTCCGAGCCGGGCCGTGGCTCGACCTTCACCATCCGACTGCCCGGCGCGGTGCAGCCCACCGATGCGCGCGGTGGCTCCTCCAAGGCCGCGCCGGACGCCGATGCCCGGCCGGACCCCGCCGCCTCGCCGGACCCGGCCGTCAACTCCTGAACGAGAGGTGCCCGTGAGCCGCATCCTGATCGTCGAGGACGCGGAGTCCTTCTCCGACCCGCTGTCCTACCTCCTGCGCAAGGAGGGCTACGACGTGGCGGTGGCCGACACGGGCCCGGGTGCCTTGGCGCAGTTCGACGCGGCCGGGGCGGACCTCGTCCTGCTCGACCTCATGCTGCCCGGGCTGTCGGGAGTCGACGTATGCCGTGCCCTGCGGCAGCGCTCTTCCGTGCCGATCATCATGCTGACCGCCAAGGACAGCGAGATCGACAAGGTCGTCGGCCTCGAGCTGGGCGCGGACGACTACGTGACCAAGCCGTACTCCAGCCGGGAGCTGCTGGCGCGGATCAAGGCGGTGCTGCGTCGGCTGTCCGAGCCGGAGGAGCTCGTGCCCTCGACGATCGAGGCCGGCCCGGTCCGCATGGACATCGAGCGTCACACGGTGAGCGTCAACGGCCGGGCCACGCCGCTGCCGCTCAAGGAGTTCGAGCTGCTCGAGATGCTGCTGCGCAACTCCGGCCGGGTGATGACGCGGATGCAGCTCATCGACCGCGTCTGGGGCAGCGACTACGTCGGGGACACCAAGACCCTCGACGTGCACATCAAGCGGTTGCGCGCCAAGATCGAGCCTGACCCCGCCAACCCGGTGCACATCGTCACCGTGCGCGGTCTCGGCTACAAGTTCGAGGCCGCCTGAGCCGCCGCGGAGAGCGCCCTAGCCGGCCGTGGGCGTGACCGCGCCGGTCGGCGTGACCGCGCCGGAGGGCGTGACCGGGGACGTGACCGGGGACGTGACCGGGGGCGTGCTCGCGTCGGTGCTCGCGCTCGTGCCGGTGGGCTCGAGGGTCGAGTAGTAGCGCTCGGCCGGCAGGACCGGCACGTTGACGACCACCGTCCCCCCGACGCTGCTCTGCACCGTGAGGGGGACGATCGTGCCGGGCTTCGCGGCGAGGCCGGCCACCTGCAGGCGCCTGTCGGCGAGGTTGACCTGCTGGCCCGGCCCGACCTCGAACTGCGAGCTAGCGCCGCCCGCTCCACCCTGCTGCTGGGGCGTGATCTGCACCGTCGCCGCCTCCGTGCCCCGGTTGAGGACCGCGCCGGACACCACGGCGTCCCCGGAGCCGGAGCTGACGAGGAGCAGGTCGTTGATCTGCAGCGTCCCGATCGTCGCCGGCACCCCGTCGGCCGGGACGTAGGGCATGTTGGTCTGCGTCGGCGAAAACGTCTGGCACGCGCTCGTGACGACGGTCAGCACGGAGGCCGCGACGACGGCCGCCATGGTCCGACGCGTGGGGGACTGGGCGAGGAATCGACGCTTCACGGGCGACAGCCTAGCGGCGGACGCCACATGCACGCCGCACGGCCTGCTGTCAAGACCGGTGAGGCCTCCTCCCCGGTCGCCGCTGAGGCTCTGACCTGCGCAGATGGGGCTGGGGGAATCGCGGTCCGCGTGACGGCCATGCTATTCTGGGGGTCGCGAAAGGGGAAAACAGCACATGGTTTTCAAGGTCGGCGAGACGGTCGTGTACCCCCACCACGGGGCGGCACTGATCGAGGCAATCAACACCCGGACGATCCGCGGAGAGGACAAGCTCTACCTGAAGCTCAAGGTGGCCCAGGGCGACCTGACGATCGAGGTGCCAGCCGAGAACTGCGACCTCGTCGGCGTCCGAGATGTCGTCGGCCAGGAAGGGCTGGACCGGGTGTTCGAGGTCCTGCGCACACCGCACACCGAGGAGCCCACCAACTGGTCGCGCCGCTACAAGGCCAACCTCGAGAAGCTCGCGTCGGGCGACGTCATCAAGGTCGCCGAGGTGGTGCGGGACCTGTGGCGCCGCGACCAGGACCGCGGCCTCTCCGCTGGTGAGAAGCGCATGCTGGCCAAGGCCCGGCAGATCCTCGTCTCCGAGCTCGCGCTCGCCGAGAAGACGGACGAGGGCAAGGCGGAGTCGATCCTCGACGAGGTCCTCGCCTCCTGAGCCTCCTGAGCGACCGCGCGACCGGGGTCGTCCTCGTCGCCGCCGGCTCCGGCTCGCGGCTCGGGGGCGGCGTCCCGAAGGCCTTCGTGCCCCTCGCCGGGCGTCCCCTCCTCGGGCACGCCCTGGGAGGGGCACTGTCGTGCCCGCACCTGCTCGAGGTGGTCGTCGTCGCACCGGCCGGCTGGTTGGACGACGCGCAGGCCGTCGTCGACGAATGCCGCTCGGCGGCGACGGCGGGCGAGGCGGCATACGTCACGGTGGTGCCCGGGGGCCAAGATCGGGGCGAGTCGGTGGCCGCCGGGCTGGCCGCCCTGCGTCCCACGGTCGAGTTCGTGCTCGTCCACGACGCGGCCCGCTGCCTAGCCCCGCACTCGCTCTACGAGCGCGTCGCCGCGCGCGTGCGGGCCGGGGCGCCGGCCGTCGTCCCGGGGCTGCCCGTCGTCGACACGATCAAGCAGGTGGACGCCCAGGGCCGGGTCGTGGGCACGCTCGACCGGCCCGCCCTGCGCGCCATCCAGACGCCGCAGGGGTTTCGGCGCGACGTCCTCGAGCGTGCACACGTGGTGTCGAGCGAGGCCACCGACGACGCGGCGCTCGTCGAGCGGCTCGGCGAGCCGGTCCTCGTCGTGCCGGGCGACCTCCGGGCTCTGAAGATCACGACCCCCGACGACCTCGCCACGGCGGCCCGTATCCTTCAGCCGTGAGCAGGAACCTGACCGCCCTCGTCACCGGAGGTGGCACGGGTATCGGCGCGGCGACGGCCCGGCTCCTCGCCCGGGACGGGTTCGACGTCGTCGTGGCCGGCCGCCGCCGGGACCGCCTCGTCGCCGTGGCGGCCGAGCTCGGACCCGCCGCCCGCGCCCTCGTCCTGGACGTGACCGACGTCGACAGCGTCCGTGAGGGCCTCGCGACCTTCGACCGGCTCGATGTGCTCGTCAACAACGCGGGCGGCGCCCTCGGTCTGTCCCGGGTCGAGGACGCGGACCCCGCGCAGTGGCAGCAGATGTATGCCGTCAACGTGCTCGGCACGATGCACGTGACCAAGGCGGCCCTGCCCCTGCTGCGTCGCTCCCCGCGCGCCACCATCGTCGACGTCTCCTCCATCGCCGGGCAGCAGCCCTACGAGGGGGGCGGGGGCTACGTCGCCGCCAAGCACGGCACGTCCGTCGTGTCCGAGACCCTGCGGCTGGAGCTCAACGGCGAGCACGTGCGCGTCATCGACATCCGTCCCGGCCTCGTGCACACCGAGGAGTTCTCGACGACCCGCCTCGGCGGGGACCAGGAGGCCGCCGACCGCGTCTACGCGGACGTCGACCACCCCCTCGTCGCGGACGACGTGGCCCAGTGCATCGCCTTCGCCGTGCGCCTGCCGCAGCACGTCAACATCGACTCCCTCGTCGTCAAGCCGGTCGCGCAGGCCGCCCCGCACAAGCTGCATCGAGGGCCCATCGACTGGAAGCGCGGCGATGTCTGACCTTCGCTTCGTCCCCTGCGTCGGCGTGGGCATCGACGTGCACGCGTATGCCGCCGACGGCGAGGAGCGCGAGCTGTGGGTGGCCGGGGTCCACTGGCCGGGAGAGCGGGGCCTCGCCGGACACTCCGACGCCGACGTCGCCGCCCACGCCGCGTGCGACGCGATCTTCGGGGCCGCGGGTCTGGGCGACCTCGGGGCACACTTCGGCACCGACCGGCCCGAGCTCGCCGGGGCGTCCGGGGTGACCCTGCTCGCCGAGGCGGCCCGGCTCGTGCGGGCGGCCGGCTTCGAGATCGGCAACATCGCGGTCCAGGTCGTGGGCAACCGGCCGAAGATCGGCAGCCGCCGCGAGGAGGCGCAGCGCACGCTCACCGAGGCCGCCGGGGCCCCGGTGAGCGTGAGCGGCACGACGACCGACGGGCTGGGCCTCACCGGTCGGGGCGAGGGCGTGGCCGCGATCGCCACGGCGCTCGTCTACCCGAGCGGCTGAACGGCATACGAACTGGCCTGCGGACTGGCCTGGCGCATGGCCTGCCGCCTGGCCGGGCGGGCCACCGGGCGCCGATAGACTTCCGCGGGTGACCCTGCGACTGTTCGACACCGCCGCCCGCGAGCTGCGTGACTTCACGCCGCGTGAGACCGGCAAGGTCGGCATGTACATCTGCGGCCTGACCACGCAGGGCGCCCCGCACATCGGGCACATCCGCTTCGCCGTCGCGTTCGACGTGCTGCGGCGCTGGCTCGAGGTCGGGCACGGCTACGCGGTGACCCTCGTGCGCAACGTGACCGACATCGACGACAAGGTGCTGCGCAAGGCCGCCGAGTCCGGCGAGGAGTGGTTCGCCCTCACCTACCGCAACGAGCGGCTCACGACCGAGGCGCTCGACGCGCTGGGTGTCGAGCCGGCCACCTACGAGCCCCGCGCCACGGGGCACGTGCCCGACATGGTCACGCTCATGGAGACCCTCGTCGAGAAGGGCCACGCGTATGCCGCCCCCGACGGCAGCGGTGACGTCTACTTCGACGTGCGGTCCTGGCCGCAGTACGGCTCCCTGTCGCATCAGTCGCTCGACGACATGGCGAGCGCCGACGACGCCGACCCCCGTGGCAAGCGCGACGCCCGCGACTTCGCCCTGTGGAAGGGCCGCAAGCCGGACGAGCCGGAGAGCGCGACGTGGCCGACGCCGTTCGGCTCGGGACGGCCCGGCTGGCACCTCGAGTGCTCCGCGATGGCCCGGCGCTACCTCGGCGACGAGTTCGACATCCATGGCGGGGGGATCGACCTGCGCTTCCCCCACCACGAGACCGAGCAGGCCCAGTCGCGGGCGGCCGGTCTCGGCTTCGCGCGCTACTGGCTGCACAACGCGTGGGTCACGGTCCGCGGCGAGAAGATGGGCAAGTCCCTCGGCAACGCGCTCGAGGTGCGCACCCTGCTCAAGACGACGCGGCCCCTCGTGCTGCGCTACTACCTCACGGCCGCGCACTATCGGTCGACCATCGAGTACTACCCCGGGTCCTTGGACGAGGCGGCCGCGGCGGTCGAACGGATCGAGGGCTTCCTCGACCGGGCGGCCCGACGCGGTGCGATCCCCCCGGCCGGAGAGTATGCCGTGAGCGACCTTCCCGAGGAGTTCGTCCTGGCGATGGACGACGACCTGGGGGTCTCGGGCGCCCTCGCCGTCGTGCACGAGACGGTGCGCGCGGGCAACACCGCCCTCGATGACGGTGACGACGAGGCGGTCCTCGCGGCCGCGTCGGCGGTCGTCGCGATGACCGACGTCCTCGGGCTCAACCCGCTTGCGGAGCACTGGTCGGGCGCGCGGGACGCGAGCGTCGAGGCGGCGCGGGAGGCGCTCGGTGTGCTCGTCGCCGCCCTGCTGGACCGGCGCCAGGCGGCCCGGCAGGAGCGGGACTTCGCCCGCGCCGACGCCATCCGCGACGAGCTGGCGGCGGCCGGCATCCTGATCGAGGACACCCCCTCGGGTGCCCGCTGGTCGCTGGCCCGACCCGACCGGAGCGACCGGACCGACCAGACCGACCGAACCGACGGAGCAGGCGCCGGAGCAGGCGCCGGAGCAGGCGTCGGACCAGCCGGCCGACCAGGCCGCGCCGAGCGAGCAGGAGGCTGACATGCCGGGCAACTCCCAGCGTCGTGGCGCCGTCCGCAAGGGCGGCAAGAAGGCGACCGTCGGCTCCGGTGGCCAACGTCGTCGCGCCCTCGAGGGCCGGGGCCCGACGCCCAAGGCGGTCGACCGCGAATACCACCCCGCCGCGAAGCGGGCCCGGGCGGCGGCCAAGGGCTCGGGCGCGAGCGCGGGTGGTCGCGGTGGCACCGCGAGCGCCGGTCGCCCTGGCGGGAGCGGGCGGGGTGGCCAGGCCCGGCCGCAGCGCCGGGCCAAGGGCTCGTCGGAGATGGTGGCGGGGCGCAACTCCGTCGTCGAGGCGCTGCGAGCCGAGGTCCCCGTCTCGACGATGTACGTCGCGAGCCGCATCGACTCCGATGACCGCGTCAAGGAGGCGCTCAAGCTCGCCACCGCCCGGGGTCTGCCGATCCTCGAGACCCCCCGCGGCGAGCTCGACCGGCTCACCGATGGTGCGGTCCACCAGGGGCTGGCGCTGCAGGTGCCGCCCTACGACTACGCACACCCCTCGGACCTCATCGACCCGCAGCTGCCCGGCATACCGCTCGTCGTGGCGCTCGACGGCATCACCGACCCGCGCAACCTCGGGGCCATCGTGCGGTCCGTCGCGGCCTTCGGCGGTCACGGCGTGGTGGTGCCCGAGCGCCGGTCTGTCGGCATGACCGCCTCGGCGTGGAAGACGTCGGCCGGCGCCGCGGCGCGGGTCCCCGTCGCCAAGTGCGCCAACCTCACCCGGGCGCTCGAGGACTTCCGCAAGGCCGGGTTCTTCGTGCTCGGGCTCGACATGGACGGCGACGTCGAGCTGCCTGACCTCACCCTGGCGTCGGAGCCCCTCGTCATCGTCACCGGCTCGGAGGGCAAGGGTCTGTCCCGGCTGGTCCGCGAGCACTGCGACCAGGTCGTCTCGATCCCCATGTCGTCAGCGGTGGAGTCCCTCAACGCGGGCCTGGCCACGGGTGTGGCGCTTTACGAGATCGCTCGGCAACGGCGCCGCTGAGCCGCCGCTGCCCCGGCCCCGACTCAGTCGGGTCGGGCGATGACCGGCATCTCCACGGTGTCGACCCCGAGCACCGACTTCTCCTCCGGCTTGGCCGGGAGCACGGTCCGCACGTAGTCCTTGATCGCCTGATCGAGCGGCACGTCGTGCCCGGCCCGCTCGCTCATGTACCACCGGTGCTCCAGCACCTCGTGGAAGATCTCGGCCGGCTCGAGGCGGCTCGCCATCTCGCGGGGCACGGCTCGCACCACCGGCTCGTAGACGTGGGTGAGCCACTCGTGAGCGAGGATCTCCTCGTCCTCGCCCTGCCGGTCGGTGGCGGCGGCATACGCATCGAGGTCGTTGAGCAGGCGCCGGGCCTGGTTCTCCCCGACGTCGAGGCCGGTCAGCCGCAGCAGGCGGCGGGAGTGGTGGCCCGCGTCCACGACCTTGGGCTGGATCGAGATCTGCGTGCCCCCCACGTCGGTGGCGATGGAGAGCTCGTCGACGTCGAAGCCGAGCTCGTTGAGCCGGCGGATGCGCTCGTCGACCCGCCACCGGTCGCCGACCTCGAAGCGCTCGGTGGCGGTGAGCTCGTCCCACAGCGAGCGGTAGCGCTCCACGATCGAGGCCGCGACGACGAACGGGTCCGCGCGCTCCTCGAGGAAGCCTCCCGCCTCGAGGTCCATGAGCTCGCCGGCGATGTTGACCTGGGCGATGTCGAGGTCGTGCTCGCGTTGGCCGTTGGAGA
>NZ_DASSMH010000037.1:0-21076 GCF_035688975.1 Intrasporangium sp.
CGACTCGCGCAGCGTGCCGAGCATCTCGAGCACCGCCTGGTTGGCGCCGCCGTGGAGCGGACCCGAGAGCGCGTGGATGCCCGCCGAGATGGAGTTGAACATGTTCGCGTGCGCCGAGCCGACGAGGCGGACGGTGGAGGTGGAGCAGTTCTGCTCGTGGTCGGCGTGCAGGATGAGCAGGGTGTCCAGCGCGCCCACGACCACCGGGTCGACGTCGTAGGGCTCGGCCGGGAGACCGAACGTCATGCGCAGGAAGTTCTCGGTGAGGCTGAGCGAGTTGTCCGGGTAGAGGAAGGGCTGCCCCACGCTCTTCTTGTGGGCGTATGCCGCGATCGTCGGCAGCTTCGCGAGCAGTCGGATGGTCGAGATCTCGACCTGCTCCTCGTCGAAGGGGTCGAGGCTGTCCTGGTAGAACGTGCCGAGCGCCGAGACGGCCGAGGACAGCACGGGCATCGGGTGCGCGTCGCGGGGGAAGCCGTTGAAGAAGGCGCGCAGGTCCTCGTGGAGCATCGTGTGCCGGCGGATGAGCTCGTCGAAGGCCGTCAGCTCGTCGGCCGTCGGCAGCTTGCCGTAGATGAGCAGGTAGCACACCTCGACGAAGCTCGACTTCGAGGCAAGCTGGTCGATCGGGTAGCCGCGGTAGCGGAGGATGCCCTGGTCGCCGTCGATGTAGGTGATCGCACTCCGGCACGAGGCGGTGTTGACGAACCCGACGTCGTAGGTCACGAGCCCGGTCTCCTTCAGGAGCGAGCTGACCGAGAGGCCGTCGTTGCCCTCGACCGCGGACACCCCGGGGAAGGTGACGTCCTTGTCGCCGACCCTGAGGGTTCCGTCCTTGGCTGTGTTCACAGTTGATCCCCTCCTAAAGGTCCGGCGAGTGGCCGGACGTTTCAGCACGGGACGTTACCCCAGCCGGCTTGGCGCCGGGCACCGGAGGTGGGCCTCGTCGCCGAGCGTCAGAGCCTGGCGGCCGCCGCGGCGACGCGCTCGTCGGTCGCCGTGAGGGCTATTCGCACGTGCCGGGCGCCGGCGGGCCCGTAGAAGGCGCCCGGGGCGACGAGGATGCCTCGGTCGGCCAGCGCGGACACCGTCTGCCAGCAGTCCTCGTCCCGGGTGGCCCACAGGTAGAGGCCGGCCTCGGACACCTCCACCCGCAGGCCCGCTCGGGCGACCGCCGGAAGCAGCGTGTCCCGGCGGCGGCGGTAGGTCTCGCGCTGGGCCGCGACGTGGGCGTCGTCCCGGAGGGCGGCGGCCATGGCCGCCTGCACGGGCGCCGGCATCATCATCCCGGCGTGCTTGCGGACCTCGAGGATGCCGCGCACCAGCGCGCGGTCGCCCGCGACGAAGGCGGCGCGGTAGCCCGCGACGTTGGACTGCTTGGACAGGGAGTAGACCGCGAGCAGGCCCTCGTGGCTGTCCCCGCACACGTCCGGGTGCAGGATGCTGGGCGTGGCCGAGCCGTCCGCGCCCGGGCGCCAGTCGAGCTCGGCGTAGCACTCGTCGCTGGCGACGACGACGCCGTGCTCGCGGGCCCAGCGGACCACCTTGGCCAGGTGCGGGACGCCGAGGACCCGGCCGTCCGGGTTGCCCGGGCTGTTGAGCCAGAGGAGCCGGGGCGTCGTCGACGTCGTGGGGGGCCCGAGGCTCGTCAGCGACTGCGCCACGACCGCGGTCGCCCCCGCGAGCCGCGCCCCGACGTCGTAGGTCGGGTACGCGACGGCCGGGATGCCGACGAGGTCACCCGCGCCGAGGCCGAGGATCGTCGGGAGCCAGGCCACCAGCTCCTTGCTCCCGATGGTGGGCAGCACGGCGTCCGCCGTGAGGGTGACGCCACGTCGCCGGGCGAACCAGTCGACGACCGCGGCCCGCACGTCCTCGGTCCCGACGGTGAGCGGGTAGCCGTGCGCGTCCGCCGCGTCGGCGAGCGCGGCCTGGACCACCGGCGGCGTCGGGTCCACCGGGGTGCCGACCGACAGGTCGACGATGCCGTCCGGGTGGGCCGCGGCCCGCTTCTTGTAGGGGTCGAGCAGGTCCCAGGGGAAGTCGGGAAGGCCCGAGACGCTCACTCGTCGTGTTCCTGGGGCGGCAGCGCCTCGATGATGGGGTGGTCCTTCTCGATGAGCCCGAGCTTGGCCGCGCCGCCGGGGCTGCCGAGGTCGTTGAAGAACTCGACGTTCGCCGTGTAGTACTCGCTCCACTGCTCGGGCACGTCGTCCTCGTAGTAGATCGCCTCCACGGGGCACACCGGCTCGCAGGCACCGCAGTCGACGCACTCGTCGGGGTGGATGTAGAGCGAGCGCCGGCCCTCGTAGATGCAGTCGACCGGACACTCCTCGATGCACGCCTTGTCCTTCAGGTCGACACAAGGCTGAGCGATGACATACGTCATGAGAGAGCGGACCTCCGGCTCTAGGGACATGCGGGACCAGGTGCTGCACCGCCTAGTATGCCGGACATGACTGGGGTTCCCGCGGCCGGGGCTGGGGGCGCGGCGCCCTCCGGGGACCCGGTCGCCCGCCTGACGATCGGCGGCCGCGTGGTCGTCCGCCACCGCCTCCCCGAGGGCTCCGCGGCCGGCGCGACGGACGTCCTCGGCGTCCTCCTGGCCCGCGACCCGGAGCGGCTCGTGGTCGATACCGCGCGGGGTCGGGTGACGGTCCGGCGCTCGGACGTCGTGGCCGCCAAGGACGTCCCACCGCCCGCGAGCCGCGCCGGCCGGCCGCACGAGCGGGTCGGGATCGACGACCTCGAGCTGCTCATGGCCCGTGGCTGGGTGGCGGTCGAGCAGGCACAGCTCGGCAGGTGGCTGCTGCGCGCGGCGGGCGGCTTCACCGGACGCGCCAATTCCGTTCTCGCCGTGGGGGATCCGCCCCTGTCGCTTGGCGAGGCCATCACGTTCGCGGAGCAGTGGTATGCCGCCCGCGGCCTCCCGACGGTCTTCCAGCTCCCCGGGGCGGCCGGGTTCGCCCCCGCCGAGCAGCCCCTGGGGGCGGCCCTGCTGGGCCGTGGCTACGCCGTGGGCGGTGACCGGCCCGAGTGGGAGCGCGCGCTCGTCATGACCGGTGCGTCGGTGGCGGTCCCGCCGGCGCCCGACGACGCCGTGCCGGTCGTGACCGACGGCGTGCTCACCCCGGAGTGGCTGCGTGCCTACGCGGAGCAGCGCTCCGTCGTCCCCGGCGCCACCGAGGCGGTGCTGACGGGCAGCGACGGCCAGCTCTTCCTCTCGGTGCGCGACCCGGCGTCCTCGCTCGTCGTGGGACTGGCCCGGATGTCGGTCAGCCCCGGCTGGGCCGGCGTCTTCGGCCTCTGGGTGCATCCCGACCATCGGCGCCGCGGACTGGCAACCGCTCTCGTCTCGGCGATCGCCGGGATCGCCCGAGACAGCAACCTGCCGGCCATCTACCTGCAGGTCTCGGCCCACAACGCGGCCGGTGTCCGCTTCTGGGAGCAGCTCGGCTTCGCGGTCCACCACGAGTACGCCTACCTCGTCGCGCCGCCCACCTGACCCCGCCCCCTCCGGACTCCGGGGGATGGCGGCGGCGGGGTCAGACCCCCAGCAGCTCGTGCTGGAGCGAGACGTCGGAGAGCAGGTGGTCGGTCTTGAGGTTCGAGACGATCCGTCCCTTGTCCATGACGTATGCCGTGTCCGCGACCGACGCCGCGAACTCGAGGTTCTGCTCGACGATGACCACGGTGATGCCGCGGCGCTTGTTGATGTCCTTGATCTCGGCGGCGATCTGCTGGACGATCGAGGGCTGGATCCCCTCGGACGGCTCGTCGAGCAGGAGCAGGTCCGGCGCGGTGACGAGAGCACGCGCGAGCGCGAGGATCTGCTGCTGGCCCCCGGAGAGGGACGACCCGGCCTGGTCCCGCTTCTCGCGCAGGATGGGGAACTGCTCGAGCATCTCCTCGACGAGCTCCTGCCAGCCCGGCTTGCGCGCGGCATACCCGGCGACCCGGAGGTTGTCGAGCACGGTCAGCTCGGAGAAGATCTGCCGACCCTGCGGCACGTAGGCGACCCCCGCCCGGGCGCGCTCGTGAGCCTTGAGCCGGGTCACCGCGCGCCCCGCCACGAGGATCTCGCCGCTCGTGCACGAGATCTCGCCACTCACGGTGCGCAGCAGGGTCGTCTTGCCGACCCCGTTGCGTCCGAGCAGCGCCACGAGCTGGGCGTCGCCGACCTCGAGGTCGATGCCGTGCAGGACCGGGGTGCGGCCGTAGCCCGCCGAGACGTCACGTAGCTGGAGCATCGATGGCCGCCTTACCGAGGTAGATGTCGAGGACCTGCTCGTCGTGGCGCAGCTCCTCGATGGAGCCGCGCCGGAAGACCTGGCCCTGGTGGAGCATGACGACGTCGGACCCCAGCTGGCGCACGAAGTCCATGTCGTGCTCGACGACGACGACCGTGGCGCCCTTGGCGAGGTCCTGCACCAGCCGGACCGTGCGGCTGGTCTCCTCGCGCGTCATCCCGGCCGTCGGCTCGTCGAGGAGGACGACCTCCGGGTGACCGGCGACGACCATCGCGATCTCCAGCCACTGGCGCTGGCCGTGGGCCAGGTCACCGACCAGCGTCTCCTGCCGCTCGGCGATGCCGAAGTCCCGCAGCACGGCGGCGGTGATCGCGTCGGCGCGGCCTACGGAACGGCTCTTGGCGTAGGCCGCGAGCCAGACGTTCTCCCGGATGGTCATCTCGTTGTAGACGCTCGGCACCTGGGTCTTGATGCCGAGCCCCAGCTGGGCGCGGCGATGGGGCGGCAGGTGCGTGATGTCCTGGCCGTTGAGGCGGATCTCGCCGGACGTCGCCGGGTAGCGGCCGACGAGCAGGCTGAAGAAGGTGCTCTTGCCGGCACCGTTGGGGCCGAGGAGGGAGGTGACGGTCCGCGGGGGGAAGGTGGCCGAGACCCGCGTCAGCGCGTGCACCCCACCGAACGACTTGGTGAGCTCGCTCGCGACCAGCTCCCCGGCGTCGCGCGGACGGTCCTCCTCGAGCGGTCCACCCGCGCCGCGCGCGGCGGCCGGGCGGCGACCGACATCGAGGCCGAGCCGCCGCAGCCCGGAGTGGACGGCGGCCAGCAGCCCCTCGGGGGCGAGCAGCACGACGAGGATCATGATGCCGCCGAGCACGATCGGGGTGAGGTCACCACCGGTGCCTCCCATGATCGTCTGGATCTCCTGGATGACGACGGTCCCGACGAACGCGCCGAACAGCGAGCGGCGACCACCGACCAGCACCCAGATGATCACCAGGGCGGCCTGCTGCAGGCTGAAGACCGCCGGGTTCGTGAACTGCCCCCAGGCGGCGAACTCGGCGCCCGCCAGGCCCGCGACGACTCCGCCGACGACGAAGGCCGTGAGCCGGGCGCGCCGGACGTCGTAGCCGAGCAGCTGCGAGCGCAGCTCGTTGTCCCGCACGGCGACGAGGGTGCGGCCGAAGGGCCGGCGCAGGAGCTGGTCCAGACCGAGCACGACGACGGCGGCAAGCCCGACGACGAACATCAGCTGGAGCCCGGCGTTGAGCGGGGCGCTGACCGTGCCGAGCGCGGGGATGCCCGCCATGCCGTTGTAGCCGCCGAAGAGGGCCGACCCGATGTGGTACTCCGGGGACCCGGTGCTCGACATGAACGTCAGGAGCACCAGCGTCACGGCGAGGGTGATGATGCCGACGTAGAGCTCACCGACGTTGCCGTAGAAGATGAAGTAGCCCAGCAGGAGGGCGAAGAGCCCCGCCACGGCCCCGGCGACGAGCAGCGAGGAGAAGGTCTCGCCCGTGACCTCCGACAGGTTGATGGCCGAGACGCCGTAGGCGTAGGAGCCGATCCCGAACAGCGCCCCCTGGCCGAAGCTGAAGATCCCTCCGTAGCCCCACACGAAGGTGAGGCTGACCGCCAGCTGGCCGAAGATGACCCACAGCGCCCACTGCTGCGCGAGGAAGGAGGACGAGCCGGCTGCGGCCGCAGCAGCCGCCACGACGGCGAGCAGGACCAGGCCGACCCGGCCCGGCATGGACCTCGCCCGGTCGAGAATTGCGTTCATGGTGCCCCTCTTGAGGATGCGAGCGTGGTCAGAACCGTCGGCCCCACTTGCCGCTGATGCCGTTGGGCATGAACCGCAGCAGCACGATGGCGACGAGGAGCAGGGAGATGGAGCCGAAGAAGGCGGTGGACGCGTTGGAGACCAGCCCCTGCACCCCACCGAGGAGCGCGGACGCGGATGCCGTGCCCGTCAGGACGGCCGCACCTCCGGAGATGACGGTCATGAAGGCGTTGCCGACGTACTGCTGGCCGAAGGTGGGCACGACGCCGGCAAGGGCGGAGAGCAAGGCCCCACCGAAGCCGGCGAGGGCCGCCCCGAAGCCGAAGGTGAGCATGTTGATGCGACGCACGTCGATGCCGATGGCGGCGGCCATGGTGGGGTCGAGGGTGGCCGCCCGGGCCATGACGCCGTACCGCGTCCTGGTGAACACGACCCAGACGAGCCCGAGCATCGCCACGGCCGCGAGGTCGACGACGACGGAGTAGTCGGAGAAGGAGTACGGCCCGATGGTGAACGACCCCAACGGCGTGGGCAGTGAGTGCGTGCTCGTGCCGTAGATCAACGTCACCACCTGGATCAGGATGAGGCTGAGCCCCCACGTGGCGAGCATCATCGCGGCGAGGCGCCCGTAGAGGAAGCGCACCAGCACCCGCTCGATGACGATGCCGAAGAGGCCGACGGCGAGCGCGCCGAGGACGGCCGCGACCCAGAAGCTCATGCCCAGGCGGTAGAACGACACGGTCGCGTACGCGCCGAGCATGAGGAACTCGCCGTGCGCGAGGTTGATCAGGCCCATCATGCCGAAGATCACGGCAAGCCCGACGGAGACGATGACGAGCAGGGCGATGCTGTTGACGACCGACAGGGCGATCGCGGCGACGTGCGGCATATCCATGGAAGGCTCCTCGCGGAGCCGGCCCGGGGGAGGAGGGCCGGCTCCGCCGTCAGGGGGTCAGTCGAGACTGAACTGCTTGTTGACGTCGGGCTTCGACTGGAGGTCGCACACGGACTGCTCCCACGCGGGCTGGACCTGGGCGGTCGTGGAGACGATGTCGAAGGTGTGCGTGTCGTTGGTCTTGGCGATGTGCACGTCGTAGACGGTGTGGTGGGTCTTGGGGTCGACGCTCACCGCGCCGCCGGGGCCGTCGAAGCTGATCCCGCCCTCCAGGCTCTGGATGACCTTGGTCCGCTCGACGCTGCCGGCCTTCTTGACCGCGTCGGCATACATGTGGATGCCGTTCCACACGTCGATGTCCTGGGCCGTCGGCTCCTGGTATCCGGCGCCGTTCGCCTCGTGCCAGAGCTTCTTGAAGGCCGCGTTCTCGGGGCGGTCCAGCGCCGCGTAGTACGACGCGGCGACGAAGATGTTGCGGGCCTCCTTGGGGTCGAGCACGACGTGCTCGCCGCTCAGGCCGAACGTCTCGGACAGGATCGGCGTGCTCGCGTTGAGCCCCGCCGCGGCATACGCCCGGTAGAAGGCCACGTGGTTGGTCCCGACGAGCATCGACGCCACGAGGTCGGGCTTGGCCGCCTGGATGTGGTTGATGATCGAGTTGAAGTCCGACACGTTGAGCGGGACGAACTCGGTGTTGAGGACGGTCCCGCCCGCGTCGGCCGTCAGCTTCTGCACCCACTTGGCCGCGTTGTGCCCGAAGTTGTAGTCCGCGGCGACGACGTAGACCTTCGGGCCGTACTTCTTGATGCCCCACGGCATCAGCGGCGCGATGGTCTGGTCGAGCGTGGCGCCGTTGAGGAAGGTGTTCTTGTCGCACACGCCGCCCTCGTAGGGCTCGTTGTACATGTAGAGCGTCTTGGCGCGGTCGGTGACGGGACGGACCGCCTCCCGGGAGGCGCTGGTGATGCCGCCCATGACGACGTCGACCTTGTCCTGCTGGGCAAGCTGGTTGGCGTACTGCGCATACTTCGCGTTGTCGGACTGGGGGTCGTAGCTGACGAGCTCGAGCTTGCGACCGAGCACCCCGCCCTTGCCGTTGACGTCGGCCACGGCCATCTGCGCGGCCTTCTGCATGGGCTTGCCGGCCAAGGCCAGCTCGCCGGTCTGGTCCAGCAGCATGCCGATCCTGATGGGGCCGGTGCCCTGGGTGCTGTCGGAGGACCCGCCGCCGCTGAAGGCACCGCCCCCGCAGGCGGTGAGGGCCGTCGTGAGGAGGCCGGCGCACGCTGCGGCGCCGATGGTGGTGGCGCGGCGGCGCCAGATGGTCTTCGGCATCGTGGACCTTTCGTGAAGGAAGAGCGCCCCGGCTCACCGGCCGGAGCCGGACCGACCCGAGTCGGTCACCAATGAGTTGGCGGTTCCTTCATTATTCTGACGGGCGGGGAGAGGTGTCAACAGTCTGGAGAAGGTTCATTCATTAAATTGATGCCAAAGGCTGCCCTCGACGATCGACACGTCGGGGCTGCGCGCGGCGACCTACGCCGACCTGCGGGCCCGCTCCTCGGGCGGCAGCAGGATGAACGCCTCCACGGCGGGGTCGTGGCCGCCGATGGGGTCCTCGCGGCTGGGCATCATCTCGATGAAGGGCAGCAACTGGCGCCGGGCCACCTCGAAGACACGGCGCAGCTCGGCCACCGGGTCGGCGTGCTCGTCGACCCGCAGGTCGAGGTAGGGGTACTCCTGCGCGGCATACACCTTGACGGCGGCTGACTGGCGGCCACGCTTGTCGCCCCCCGCGGCCTGACCGGCCTCGAGCGCCCGGACGAGCCGCTCCGGCAGGTCCTCCTCCGCACTCGCGAGGAAGCTGTCCTGCATGGCCGACAACGTCTCAGCGCCGGTCAGCATGTTGCCCTGGATGGCGTAGCCGGGGCCGCTCAGGGAGCCGAACCACCCGGTGCACTGGGAGCCGCTCCACGTCGCGGCTCCGCCGCGCCGGTCCACGACACCGAGCTGTCGCACCTCGCGGCCGGGATCCTCGCTGACGAGCCGGCTCACCACCTCCTCGGCCCCGAGGCCCTGACGCAGCAGCTCGACGCCGTCGATGCCGAGGTAGGGGTTGACCCAGGACTGTGTCGCAACCGCTCCCACTCCGGGGGCGCCGAAGGCGCAGAGCGCGCCCACGGCCGGAACGGCCGTCGACACGGCAACCCCGGCCATGCCGGTGCGGGGACAACGGGCAGCGATGGAGAAGGTCATGGAAGCAGCCTTTCGGGTGTGCACAGGGCGGTTCGGTCGAGGGCCACGGCGGGTCGAGGCGGGTCAGAAGGAGGGCGGCGTCATGGCGCCGATGAGCACCGCATCGCGGTCCGTGGGGTTGCGATACCAGTGCGGCAGCGCCGAGTCGTACGTGAGGGAGTCGCCTTCGTGCACCTCGTAGCGGGTCCCGTTGACCCATACGTGCAGGGTTCCCTCCAGGACGATGACGCACTCCTCGCCCGGGTGCTTGAAGGGGGCGGACTCGTTGTCCCATCCGGCGGCGATCTGCGCCCGCAGCATGCCGAGCTGTCCATGCATGTGCGGCGTCAGCATCTCGTAGACGAGGTTGTCCTCGGCGACGTGGAGCCGCCGGCGGGCATCGCGGCGCACGAGCGCTCCAGCCTCCGCATCGGCCCCGAAGAAGCGGCCCACCGGCACCTTGAGCGCCTGGGAGAGCTTGATGAGGGTGGTCAGGGAGGGGTTGCCCTGTCCCCGCTCGATCTGGCTCAGCAGTCCGGGACTCAGGTCGGCCATGGTGGCGAGGGTGGCGATGCTGTAGCCGGCGTCACGGCGCATCTGGAGCACCAGGGCCCCAGCAGCCGTCATCGCCCGCTTGGCCTGGTCCTCCGCCAGTTCCTGCCCATCGCCCAGCCCCGGAGCACCCGGCTTGAGTTCCATGGTGAAATCGTCCACTATGACGATGCTCCCGTCAACATAGTGAACGTAACGACGGTCGCCCGCCGCGCACGGCCCGAGTCGCCCGCCGAGGAAGAAGCCGAGGAAGAAGCCGATGACCCCGCCGCTCCAGCCCGAGCCCACGGCGGCCCCGCCCGCCACGTCCTCCGACGAGCCTGCGGTCGCGCTGCTGTGCTCGGAGCTCATCCGGCACGACTCTTCCGTCCGCGGACCTTTCGAGCGCGGGGTGGCCGAACGGGTGGCCGCCGAGCTGTCCTCCATGTCGCTTCGCCCCGTGCTGCTCGAGCCCGAGCCGCGCCGGTCCAACGTCGTGGCCCGCATCGAGGGCACGGACCCCACGCTGCCGGCGCTGCTCGTGCACATCCACCTCGACGTCGTCCCTGCGGACCCCAGCGCCTGGACGGTCCCCCCGCACTCCGGCGAGCTCCGCGACGGCTACGTGTGGGGCCGCGGGGCGGTCGACATGAAGAACATGGCGGCCATGACGCTCGAGGCGCTGCGGTGCCTCCTCGCCGGCGGATGGCGTCCCCGACGGGACGTCGTGCTGGCGTTCGTCGCGGACGAGGAGCTCGGAGGTGGCCTGGGGGCCCGATGGCTCGTGGAGCACCACCGTGACCTGCTCGAGGGGTGCACGGAGGCCATCGGGGAGGCCGGCGGCTTCAGCTACGAGTACGCGCCGGGGCGACGTGCCTATCTCGTCCAGTCCGGCGAGAAGGGGATCGGCTGGCTGCGGCTCGTGGCCCGTGGCTCCGGGGGCCATGGGTCCATGCTCCACACGGACAACCCGGTCATCAGGCTCTCGGAGGCGCTGCAGCGCCTGGAGCGGCACGACTTCGGGGTGCTCACGTGCGAGACGACCTCCGACCTGGTCGCGGCCGCGAAGACGTGGCACGGCGCGCCGGACGGGGAGTCCGCCCTGCACGCCACGGGCCCCCTGGCCAAGCTCCTCGTGCCCGTCCTGCGCAACACGTACAACGCCACCGAGCTACACGCAGGGCTGCAGCACAACGTCGTCCCGCCCGTGGCGGAGGCGCTGGTCGACGGACGCTTCGTGCCGGGCCACGAGGCGGAGTTCTACAGCGAGATCGAGGAGCTCCTGGGCGACCTCGTCGCGGTCGAGCCCGTCTTCTCCAACGCCGCCGTGGAGACGGCCTTCACCGGGGCGGTGCCCGACGCGATCGTCGCCGCACTCGCCGCGGAAGACCCGCACGGCGTCACGGTGCCGACGTGCCTGCCGATCGGGACGGACGCCAAGCACTTCGCCACGCTGGGCATGAAGTGCTTCGGCTTCGTCCCCCTGCAGCTGCCGTCCGACTTCGACTTCCCCACCATGTTCCACGGCGCGGACGAGCGGGTGCCCGTCAGCGCGCTGTGCTTCGGCCAGCGCGTCCTCGAGCGGTTCTTCCGCGCCTGCTGACCCGCGCCCGCAGCGACCGCACGGGCCGACTACCGTGGGCGGATGAGGGGTCGCGGGGCGAACCTCGCGCTGTTGGTCGTGGTGCCCGTGGCCGCGGCGTCGGGGTTCCTCATGTTCCTGGTCGGCAGCGGGCCGGTGGGGCCGGTCGCGGCCCTGCACGGAGCGGTGAGCCTCGCGGTGGTCGTCCTCATCCCGTGGAAGTCGGTCGTGGTGCGCCGGGGCCTACGACGCAAGGGGCGTCGAGGTCGCACGACGTCGCTGGCCCTGGCCGCCACCGTCGTCGTCGCCCTGGTGACCGGCCTCGCCCACGTCGTCGGGGCGCTCGACCTCGGTCCCTCGGTGACGACGCTGCAGGTGCACGTCGGCGCGGGCCTCGTCGCGGCCGTCCTCACGGTGGCGCACGCCCGTCGCCGGCGGGTCCGCGCCCGCCGGTCCGACCTCTCGCGGCGCACGCTCCTGCGCCTCGGGGTCCTCGCGTCAGGGGCCGGCGTCCTCGAGGCGGGCGTCAAGACCGCCGGCGCGCTGACCACCCCACCCGGCATACGTCGACCGACCGGCTCCGTCCGGCTCACGTCGTCCTCGGCCGCCGCGGTCCCGGCCACGTCGTGGCTCTTCGACCAGGCGCCCGGGATCGACCCGCGATCCTGGCGGCTCACCGTCGCCGCCGGCGGCACCTCCCGGGACTGGTCCCTGGAGGAGCTCGCCCGCTGGGACGACCGGCAGACCGCCGTCCTGGACTGCACCGGCGGGTGGTGGACGGAGCAGGAGTGGTCGGGCGTGCGCGTGGCGGACCTGCTGCCGCCGGGCACCACCGGAACTGTCGAGGTCACGAGCGCGACGGGTTACTCCCGGCGGCTTCCGCTCACCGACGACCTGCTCCTTGCCACCGCCGTCGGCGGCGCGCCCCTCTCCACCGGCCACGGGTCGCCCGCGCGGCTCGTGGTCCCCGGCCGGCGCGGCTACCACTGGGTCAAGTGGGTCGTGCGGATCACCCACGACGAGCGCCCCTGGTGGGTCGAGCCGCCCCTGCCGCTGCACTGAGCGCGGAGCCCGCCCCACGTTGACCTGAGGTGGCCCCCTACCGCCTGGCCGCCGGGTTGGTGCAGATGATGCGGTCCTCCGGGATGTAGTGCGTCGAGGACGACTCGCTCCGCACCAGCGCGGGCGAGCCCGGCCGGTACCACTGCCGCACGACCGTGACGTCGAAGCCGGGGTTGGGCTGCTGCGGGTAGCACGTCGGCGAGTCGTCGCGCACCGTCCTCGGCTCCTTGACGTTGCGCCGCTCCCCCTTGACCGACTTGACGTCCCACACCTTGGTGCTCCACACGCGCCCGCGCACCTGGCCGCCCTCGACCCACGTCTGCAGGAGCATCCCGTAGGCCGTGTCGTTCTTCCACTTGTTGTCGACCGTGGGCCAGTAGACGGTGGCCTCGCGGCCCTCCGGATAGCGGGGGATGAAGAAGGCGTGCGGCGTGGCCTCGACGATGTCGGCCCCGGCGAAGTAGGCGAGGTTGTAGATCGTCGTCGAGACCTGGCTCACGCCACCGCCGGTCCCGCGGGTGAGCCGACCGTCGATGATGACGGTGCCGTCGGCATACCCCTTGTCCGTCGTCCGCTCGCCGAGGATGCCGTTGAGGCTGAACGTCCCGCCCGGTGGGACGTAGGTGCCGTTGATCCGCCTGGTGGCGACGACGAGGTTGTTGGTCCGCGTCGGGTCGTCGGCCGGGAAGGGTGACGCGAAGTCGGCGACCACCTCCCGGACACCGGCCTTGTCCGCGTCGGCGGTGGAGAACGCCGGCCGGGTCGCCACGGGCGTGATCCGGGCGGTGCGGTCCGGTGAGGTGAGGGCGGCGACAACCTGCCGCGCGATGGTCGTCTCGTCCACGGCGGCACCGTCGACGGACGGCACGAGGCGGGGCCGGTCGTCGACGAAGCTCCACGTCGCGTTGCGCGCGGCCCGCGTGGGCACCGGCACGGTGTCGAGGACCAGCCGGGTGAGCCGTGCCTCGTCGAACCGCGGCGCCAGCCCACCCCGGCCGTCGGGCACCATCGACAGGGCCGGGGCGAGCTGTGCCGGGGTCAGGCTCGTGGTCGTGGTGCCGGCCGCGACCTTGACCGGTCCGGACATCGCCTTGGCGGCGAACCCCTCGGCCGCCGCCCGCACCGCCTCCTCCCCGACGGTGGGCGCCACGGCCGTCACGACCGCGCGAGCCTGCGTGGCGTCGGGAAACGCGCGCCGCACCGCGAGCTTGGTGCCCGGGACGTCGAGCGCCCGGCCGGGGTGCGGCAACGTGACGGTGATCCTGCCCTCGGTGAAGGCCACCGCCCCCTCGGTGGCCGGCTGCCGCACCTGGGCGGCCCGGGCCGTGAGGTAGGTCGTGAGCGCGTCGTCGTCGGTGCGGGTCAGCAGCGGCGCCTCGACGCTCTCGGTGAGCCGGCGCCAGATGGTGCGTGGGTCGAGGCTGAACCCGGTCAGGCCCTCCACGGAGCGGGCGGCGTCGAAGTCCAGACCCGCGTCGGCGGGGACGACCTCGAAGGACTCGCCCGACCCGGGCACCGTGACGACGATCGGGGTCTCCCGCTGCCGGACCGCCGAGCGGTCCAGGGCGGCGACGGCCTGCTCCGGCGACATGCCGCCGACCGGGACGCCGCCCACGGCGAGGTCGGCGGGCAGGTGGCCGGCGGACCAGGAGCAGAGCGTGAGGTAGGCCCCCCCGAGGACGACCAGGGCGAGCAGCAGCCGCAGCGCGTTCGCGCGCCCCTCCGACCTCGCCATCGCCCCTCCCGTGTCTCACCCCCGACCACAGGTCCCTTGGACCATAACCCGGCCGGGCCGCCGAGCCCGTGTCCCGAGCCCCGACGCGCCGACTCGGGCGGACGACCCCCACCGCCCCGGAAGGCGACCGGCAGGTCAGGCGAAGAGCCCATCCCGCCACCTGGCCGGCGCAGGCACCGTGGCGGGCTGCGTGGCGGGCACCGTGCGCCATGTCCGGGGCTCGACCCGGCGGAAGCCCTCCCGGCTGCCGGTGCGTGCCGCGATGCGGTTGGACAGGGCGTGCACGTCCTCGCTCACGACGATCACCTGGGTACGGTGGGCGCGCAGCGCGTCGTTCTTCACCGCTCGCGCCGCGGCGTCCTCGACCACGTGGGTGACCAGCTCGTCGGACACCACGGAGGGTGGGTAGGGCTCGTCCGCACCCGGGACCCGCAGACCGTATGCCGCCGGGCGGTGGGCGCGCAGCCAGGCCCGGTCCGCCTCGGCCCAGCTGCGGGGCGTGAGGATCTCGAAGGTGCGCGCGGGCAGCTCGTCCTGCGTGAGGAGCGCGAGGGCGGCGCGGGTCACCCGGTGCGTCGCGATGTGGTCGGGATGGCCGTAGCCGCCGTGCACGTCGTAGGTCACCACGGCGTCGGGTCGCAGCTCCCGCAGGACGGCCGCGACGAGCGCCGCCGGCTCCTGCGGGTCGCACCGGGCGAACGCCTCCGGCCGGTCCGCCGCCGCAGACCCCGCCATCCCGGAGTCTCGGTAGCGGGACAGGCGCCCCCGGGCCGGGTCCGCGCCCAGGACGCGCAGCCGGGCGCCGATCCGCGCCATGGCCAGCACGAGCTCCCCGTGGCGGTAGGCGCCGAGCAGGTCGTCGGGGTGTCCCTCGAGGTGGTGCAGCTCCGGGGGGATCACCTCGCCCTCCTCGCCGAGGGTGCACGTGAGGACCGTCACCTCGTCGCCGAGCGCCACGTGGTGGGCGATGGTGACGCCGCACGTCAGGGTCTCGTCGTCGGGGTGCGCGTGCACGAACAGCAGGCGACGAGGCCGCCGGGGCCTCACGCCTCGGCGCGTGCCGCCGACCGGGCCCGCGCGGCCGTGCGGGCCCGCTCGGTCGCGTCGAGCACGACCTTGCGGATGCGCACGGCCTCCGGCGTCACCTCGACGCACTCGTCCTCGCGACAGAACTCGAGGGACTGCTCGAGGCTGAGCTTGCGCGGGGGCACGATCTTCTCGAAGTTGTCCGAGGAGGAGGCACGCACGTTGGTGAGCTTCTTCTCCTTGGTGATGTTGACGTCCATGTCGTCGGCGCGGGAGTTCTCGCCGACGATCATGCCCTCGTAGACCTCGGTCGTCGGCTCGACGAAGAGGACGCCGCGCTCCTGGAGGTTGACCATGGCGTAGGCCGTGACGACACCGGTGCGGTCGGACACCAGGGAGCCGCTCGTGCGGGTGGTGATGGTGCCGAACCACGGCTCGTAGTCCTCGAAGACGTGGTGGGCGATGCCGGTGCCGCGGGTCTCCGTGAGGAACTCGGTGCGGAAGCCGATGAGGCCACGGGACGGCACCAGGAACTCCATGCGGATCCAGCCGGTGCCGTGGTTGGTCATCTGCTCCATGCGGCCCTTGCGCGCGGCCATGATCTGGGTGATCGGGCCGAGGAACTCCTCGGGCGTGTCGATGGTGAGGCGCTCCACCGGCTCGTGCACCTTGCCGTCGACCTCTCGGGTCACGACCTGCGGCTTGCCGACGGTCAGCTCGTAGCCCTCGCGACGCATCTGCTCGACGAGGATGGCGAGGGCGAGCTCGCCGCGGCCCTGGACCTCCCACGCGTCGGGGCGCTCGGTGGGCAGGATGCGCAGCGAGACGTTGCCGACGAGCTCCTTGTCGAGCCGGTCCTTGACCATGCGGGCCGTCACCTTCGAGCGGCGGACGCGGCCGACCATGGGGCTGGTGTTCGTGCCGATCGTCATGGAGATGGCCGGCTCGTCGACGGTGATGAGCGGGAGCGGGACGGGGTTGTCGGGGTCGGCCAGCGTCTCGCCGATCGTGATGTCGGGTATGCCGGCGACGGCGATGATGTCCCCGGGGCGGGCCTGCTCCGCGGGCTTGCGCTCGAGCGCCTCGGTCATGAGCAGCTCGGTGATCTTGACCCGCTGCTGCGAGCCGTCGTGGCGGCACCATATGACCTGCTGGCCCTTGGTGATGGTGCCGTTGAAGACGCGCAGCAGGGCCAGGCGACCGAGGAAGTTGGACGCGTCGAGGTTGGTGACATGGGCCTGCAGCGGCGCCTCGTCGTCGTAGGTGGGGGCCGGGATCGTCTCGAGGATCGTGTCGAAGAGCGCCTCGAGGTCGTCACCGTCGGGCAGGCCACCGTTGTCGGGACGGTTTCTCGACGCCCGGCCGGCCTTGGCCGAGGCGTAGACGATCGGGAAGTCGATCTGCTCCTCGGTCGCGTCGAGGTCGAGGAAGAGCTCGTAGGCCTCGTCGACGACCTCGGCGATGCGCGAGTCGGGACGGTCGACCTTGTTGATGCAGAGGATGACCGGCATCTTCGCCGCCAGCGCCTTGCGCAGCACGAAGCGGGTCTGGGGCAGCGGGCCCTCGGAGGCGTCGACGAGCAGGACCACGCCGTCGACCATGGACAGGCCGCGCTCGACCTCGCCGCCGAAGTCGGCGTGGCCCGGGGTGTCGATGATGTTGATGGTGACGCCGTCGGGGAGGCCCCGGTCGATGGCCGCCTTGCCCGTGTAGTGCACCGCCGTGTTCTTCGCGAGGATGGTGATGCCCTTCTCGCGCTCGAGGTCACCGGAGTCCATCGCCCGCTCGTCGACGTGCTGGTGCTCGCCGAAGGCCCCGGACTGCCAGAGCATCTTGTCGACGAGGGTGGTCTTCCCGTGGTCGACGTGGGCCACGATGGCGACGTTGCGGATGTCCGCGCGGGTCTTCAAAGACATGAGCAGCATTCTCTCAGGGATTCGTGGGCCTCCCGACCACGTCCCGCATGCGGGCCTCCACCCGCCGCACGATGGGCAGGTCCGCGGGCAGCCAGGGCACGGCATACAGCTCGTCGAGCGCCAGCCACCGCAGCTCGTCGTGGTCCTCGAGCGGCGTGGGCACGCCGGTCTCCACGCTGGCCAGCCACACGAGCATCTCGTAGTGGTCGCCGAGCGGCCACGTCGACCCGGAGCGGGGGCCGGGCACGTGGGGACCCAGGACGACCTGCACGCCGAGCTCCTCGACGAGCTCGCGGTGCAGCGCGGCGAGCGGCGACTCCCCCGCGTCGACCTTGCCGCCGGGCAGCTCCCAGCCGCCCGCGAGGGCGGCCGGAGCGGAGCGGCGGGCGGCGAGCAGCCGCGTCGGCCGCTCGACGTCGTCGACGAGCGCCGCCCCGACGACGAGCAGGACGGGCGCGGGCGGCTGGGCGGGATCGGGGCGCGAGTTCATGCCGGCACGATGGTCGCACGGCGATGGGGCCCGACCAGACCGGCCGCCTCCGCGTTCGAGGTACTCCCCGACCGGATGCGGTCGCCGATTACCTCGAACGCCGGGGCGGGTCACCGTTGCCGTGCCTTGGTCACGACGACGGGGCAGGTGGCGCGCTGCAGGACCTTGTGGCTGACCGAGCCGAGGCTCATGCCCGCGAAGCCGCCGCGCCCGCGGCTGCCGACGACGAGCAGGGCGGCGCCCTCCGCGGCCTCGAGCAGGGCGGCGACCGGGCGGGCGTTGCGCACGACGACCTCGACCGGGAGGTCCGGGTATGCCGCTCGGCTCGGCGCCACCGCGTCGTCGGCCATGTGCCGGTGCCGTTGCTCGACGACCTCCCACTCCGGCGTCCCGACCTCGGTGACGACCATGCCGTCGACGACCTCCAGCCACCACGTGGCCACGACGACGAGGCGCTGTCCCCGCGCGGCGGCGGCCTCGGCGGCATACGCGACCGCCGTGAGGCTGTGCGCGCTGCCGTCGACGCCGACGACGACGTGGCCCTGGATCCCGGGGTCGGCCCCCACGACGGCGACCGGGCAACGCGCGTGCATGGCGGTGTCGAGAGAGGTCGTGCCCAGGCGCACGGTGTCCACCGGGCCGCTGCGGCCGCTGCGGCCGCTGCCGACGACGACGAGTCGGGCGGCGGCCGCCGCGTCGAGGAGGGCCTGCGACGGCGTCGCCCAGGGGTGGCTGGCCGTCACCGGGAGGTCCGGTGCGTCGGCGTGCAGCCGTTCGACCGCACGTGCCAGCGCCGCCTCACGGGCCGTGGCGAGCTCGAGATCCATCCCGATCGGCAGGAAGCCGGCGTCCCACGAGCCGATGAGCCCGGCGTGGATGTCGTGGGCGCTGAGGAGGTGCAGCGGTGCGGGGCCCCGGCGCGCCTCGGCCACGGCGAAGGCGAGCGGCCCGGAGTCCTTCTCGGACCCGTCGAGACCGACCACGACCGCCCCGTCGGGGACCGGGTCACCGTCACTGGCCGGCGACCATTCCTCCTGCTGGCCCTCGCCGGCCCTGCCGGAACCCTGCGCCTCGCTGCCTGTCGGGGTGGCCATGCGCCCATTGTCGTCCCGTGTGGGCCGAGGGTGGCGTGGGGCGCGCGGAGGCTGGCGTGGGGGACCGGGCGTCCGCCCTCCGCACCGACACGGAGGACCAGATTCTTTCGTTGCCGCGTCGCGCCGCCGAAGAATCTGCACGCGTCACGATTCGGCCAACGCCGTTGCTGCCGAGCGCGGAGCGCTCCATGATGGGCCGATAGCCGCGCGGTGACCGCACGCGCGACCCTGGGTGGTGTCCTCACCCAGGTCCGACGAGCAGGGAGGCGACATCACGTGAGCACGCCGCTCGAGCTCGAGCCCGGTGCCCAGTCGGCCGAGCCCGAGGCCGTGCTGGTCGGAGCGGGGCCGATCGAGGGCCGCTCGCTCGGGCAGATCGCGTGGACTCGTTTCAAGCGGGACCGGGTGGCGCTCGCCGGTGGCTTCTTCGTCGCCTTCCTCATCGTCTGCGCGCTGGCGGCGCCGCTCATCGTGGGCCTGCTCGGCCACCCTCCCAACGAGTTCCACCAGGAGCTGATCAACCCCGACACGCAGGTGCCGATCGGGGCCTACGGCGGGGTGTCGTCGGACTTCCTCTTCGGCGTCGAGCCGGTCAACGGCCGCGACCTGTTCAGCCGCGTCGTCTACGGCTCGCAGATCTCGCTCCTCATCGCCTTCCTCGCGACGCTCCTCTCCGTGGTCATCGGCACGACGATGGGCGTCATCTCCGCCTTCTTCGGCGGCGTCGTGGACACGCTCATCAGCCGGCTCATGGACATCTTCCTGGCGTTCCCGCTCCTCGTCTTCGCCCTCGCCCTCGCCGGCGTCATCCCCGACGCCGCCTTCGGCCTGCGCGGTGACGCCCTGCGGATCGCGGTCATCATCTTCATCATCGGCTTCTTCAACTGGCCGTACATCGGGCGCATCGTGCGCGGCCAGACCCTGTCGCTACGCGAGCGGGAGTTTGTCGACGCGGCCCGCAGCCTGGGGGCGCGCACCCCCTATGTCCTCACCAGGGAACTGCTGCCCAACCTCGTCGCGCCGATCCTCGTCTACGCCACGCTGCTCATCCCGACGAACATCCTCTTCGAGGCCGCCCTGTCCTACCTCGGCGTCGGCGTCCAGCCGCCGCGGGCCACGTGGGGCGGGATGCTGTCCGACGCCGCTCAGTGGTACCAGGTCGACCCGTGGTTCATCCTCCCGTCCGGGCTCGCCATCTTCGTCACCGTCCTTGCCTTCAACCTCTTCGGGGACGGCCTGCGGGACGCCCTCGACCCACGGTCGCGGTGACCAGCCGCACAGCGCAGTTCCTGACCCAACCAACCCAAGGAGCTCGAACCAGCATGAAGACGACACGGATGATGGCCGTGACCGGCGGCGCCGTCCTGGCTCTGGTGGTGTCCGCCTGTGGGGGCGGCGGCACCCCCTCCGGCTCGGGCGGCTCCGGCGGGGCCGGAGGAGGTGGCAACGCCGCCACGCCCGTCGCCAACGCGGCGGTCAGCGCGGTCTACCGACCGTCGGACACCAAGGGCGGCACGCTGCGGTTCGGGTCCACCGGTGACTGGGACTCCGTGGACCCGGGGGACACGTACTACGGCCTGTCGTGGAACTTCCTGCGCAACTACGCCCGCACCCTCGTCGTCTTCAAGGCGGCTCCAGGACCCGAGGGCACCAAGCTCGTCCCCGACCTCGCGACCAGCCTCGGCAAGGCCAGCGACGGCAACAAGACCTGGACCTACACCCTGCGTGACGGCCTGAAGTACGAGGACGGCACGCCCATCACGACCAAGGACATCAAGTACGCCGTGGCGCGCTCGCTGGACAAGGACACCTTCCCCAATGGCCCCACCTACTTCAACGACTTCCTCGCCGGCGTGCCGAAGGGCTACTCGGTCTACAAGGACAAGAGTCTCGCGGGCGTCACGTCCATCGAGACTCCCGACGACAAGACCATCGTCTTCAAGCTCAGCAAGCCGTTCTCGGGCTTCGACTTCTTCGCCCAGCTCGCGTCCACGGCGCCGGTCCCGCAGGCCAAGGACACCGGCGCGAAGTACAAGGAGCACGTGATCTCGAGCGGGCCGTACAAGTTCACGACCTATCAACCCGGCAAGCGGCTCGAGCTCGACCGCAACCCCAACTACGACCCCAAGACCGACCCGGACTCCGGCCGCAAGGCACTGCCCGACAAGATCACGGTGGAGATCGGGGTCAACGCCGCGGACCTCGACAACCGGCTCCAGTCCGGCGACCTCGACGTCGACATCGCCGGCACCGGCGTGCAGGCCGCGGCGCAGGGCAAGATCCTCGCCAACCCGCAGCTCAAGGCCAAGTCGGACAACCCCTCCACGGCCCGGACCAACTACGCGCAGGTCAACACGGACGTCGCGCCCTTCGACAACCTCGACTGCCGCAAGGCCGTGCTGCTCGCCTACGACAAGACCGGCTACCAGCGGGCCTACGGCGGCGCCACCGGTGGCGACATCGCGACGAGCCTCATG
>NZ_DASSMH010000038.1:0-8997 GCF_035688975.1 Intrasporangium sp.
GCCCGGGTCCCGTACTGCGGGGCCGCCGTCACCGTCCGCATCGTGGAGGTGTGAGCGATGGCGGCTCACGACTTCACGGCCACAGGCGAGTTCGGCCCTCAGTGCGCCGTGTGCGGCCTCGACAAAGAGGCCAACCGAACCAATCGCGGATGTCCCGGCCAGCGCACGTCGCGTCCCAAGCGTCCCTGCACCATCGCCGGCTGCGGACGCAAGCATCTGGCTCGCGGCCTCTGCAAGTTCCACTATCAGCGGGTCAGTCGGAATGGTGAGCCTGATCGGACACCCAAGACCGTCGAAGAACGGTTCTGGGAGAAGGTCGCACGCGGGGCTGCCGAGGACTGCTGGCCCTGGCTGGCCAAACTCACTGATGGCTACGGCCACTTCCATCCCCGGCCGGGAGAGCGCCGTCGCGCACATCGTCTGGCTTTTGAACTGCTCGTGGGACCGATCCCAGAGGGCCTCGTTCTCGATCACCTGTGCCGCAATCGGGCGTGCTGCAACCCGGCCCATCTAGAGCCCGTGACCATCCGCGAAAACATATTGCGGGGCGAACCTGCGAATCGTACGCACTGCCCACATGGACACGCCTACACCCCCGAGAACACTCGCATTGACAACAACATGCGCAGTTGTCGAACGTGCATCAGAGAACGCGCTCGACGTAGGCGGGCGGTGGCCAATGTCTAGGCATGCGGTGATCGTCGAAAAAATTCTGGACGAGGAGCACACCGTCATCCTCACCGTCCCCACCCGCGAGATACCCCTCACCCCCGCGCAGGCCGAGCAGCTCGCGGAGGACCTGATGGCCGCCGCCGCAACGCCCGTGCCGTGCGCCACCGGCTGCGGGCGCCTCGCCGAGGCCGACTACTGCGGCCAGTGCCAGGATGGCGGCGCCGGGGAAGTGCGCAGGGGGTGGGGGGCATGAGCCCCGACGACCTGCTCGTGGTCTACGCCTTCGCCTCGTGGGTGATGGTACTCGCCGCAGTGGCCCTGTGGTCCGACCACCACCACACCCCCGACCCCACCCCACACCGCACCCACCGCCCCACCTGCCAAGCCGCCCGCTGCGGTCGGCCCGCGTACTGGCTCGCCACCCACCGCGACGGGCACCACATGTGGACCTGCCCCGGCTGCCACGCCACCGGCCTCCACGCCGGCTGGCTCACCGACCCCATCGACGGACCACCCCTGCGCCACAAGGAGAACCGATGAGCCCGGCACGAATTGACGCCCTCACCGATGCCCAGCGCGCCACCCTCGCCGACTGGACCGCCAAGTGGGTCGCCCACGGGCACAGAGCCATCCCCCTGACCGGTGACGAGTGGGACCGGGTCATCGCAGGGGTACGCGACTGCTACCGGTATGCGGGGCTGGACCAGCCGGTCGGGGTCATCCTCACTCGGTCGCCACTGGCCGCCCGGGTCGCCGTGTCCGTCGCGCGCCGTGTCTGGGCCGGTGTCGGGGCCGGTGTCGGGGCCGGTGTCGAGGCCGGTGTCGAGGCCGGTGTCTGGGCCGGTGTCGGGGACGGTGTCTGGGCCGGTGTCGGGGACGGTGTCGGGGACGGTGTCGGGGCCGGTGTCCGGGCCGGTGTCGGGGACGGTGTCGGGGACGGTGTAGCATTGCTCGCCGCCTACCCGCCGCCGCTGCACCGGCCCATCCGTGACGGCCTACAGGACGCCGCCCGCGCCCCCTGGGACCAGTACTACGGCGGGAACCTGTGGTGCTCATGGCATGCCTTCGCGTCCTGGTTCCGCGACGTCGGCCACCTCGACCTCCCCGGCGACCTATGGGACCGGCTCGCCGCAGACGAAGCACGCGCCACCGCCGGACCGTCCTACTGGTACGCAGACTTCGTCGCCATCAGCGACACACCCACCACGCTGCACGTCGAGACTGTCGGCGGCGCCACGCGCATGCACTGCGGTGACGGCCCCGCGATCGCATGGGCAGACGGCTTCGCCCTCCACTTCTGGCACGGCACCCGCGTCCCCGCAGACCTCATCGAGACCGGGTGGGACACCACCCGCATCATCCGTGAGGAGAACGCGGAGATCCGCCGGTGCGCCGTGGAGGTCATGGCCGCCCGTGACGGGTGGGACGGCATCATCCGCGAGGCCGGGTGGGAGCAGGTCGGGCACGAGGTGGCCGACCCCGGCAACCCCGGCCAGACCCTCAGCCTGTGGCACGTCCCCGCCATAGGCGCCCGCGAGGGCGGGGTCGGCCTGTACGACCAGCCCGTGCGTCTCCTGCGGTGCACCAACGGCACGGTCGAACGTGACGGGCAGCGCCACGAGTACGGGCTCACCGTGGATGCGCGCATCACAGACCCCGTCGCGGCCGCGGCGTGGACGTACAACGTCACCCCCGAGCAGTACGCGTCGCTACAGAGGGCGACGTGAAAAACACCACACACACAAGGAGATTCACCGACATGAGCGCCACCGCTACCCGCACCATCGCCAGCATGACCGTCACCACCGGGGTCAGCGTCACCACCGGCCACGACCTCGACGTGGACATCCCCGTCCTGACCGGGATGCAGCGTCAGGGCGACGTCCTGGTCATCCCGTCCCCCGCCGGCAAGAACGCCACCACGCCCGTGCCCGCCACCGGGACCCCGGTCGTGCGCGGCGAGAACGGCGGCAACACCCACGCCATCTACCCGGACGGCCCAGGCGTTGCGTGCGACACGTTCGCCGCTGACGGGGCGTCCCTGCGCGTCGCGACCCTCACCGTCCCGGCGGGGTCCACCGCCTACCTCGGGCACCCCGAGCACGGCTTCATGGGCATCGGGCCCGGCCGGTACGAGCTGCGCCGCCAGCGGGAGATGGCCGACGAGCTGCGCGTCGTCGCCGACTGACCCCAACGGGTGGGGCGGCTGCACGTCGCCCCACCCCGCCCCCACCACCCCCTTCGCCACAAGGAGACCCGATGACCACCTGGCGCTGGCCCGAGCTGCTGGGCCTCACCCTGACCGACGAGGGGGCCGACACCCGCTGGGGCCGGGGACACCGGCCGACCGTCCGCTCCACGGTGCGGCATGACCAGCTCCTCTGGCGCACCGCATGCTGCTGCGGCTGTGACCGAGCCGACTCCCCCGTCTCCTACCGAATCCGCGCCGACGCCATGGCGGCCGCCGATGAGCGGCTGCGGGGCGCCGAGTACGGCACCCCCGACGGGTGGCCCGCATGACCAGCCCCAGAATGGCGGAGGCCACGGCTCGAGGACGGTACTACCGGCGCCCCGGCTCCGACACCGCCGACCTCATCTCCGTCACCAACGTCCTGTCCGTCGGCTGCGCGAAACCCGCGCTCGTGCCCTGGGCCGCGAAGATCGCCGCCGAGTACGCCATCGAACACCAAGGCGCACTCATGGCCCGCTCACGCACCGACCGCGACGGCGCGGTCAAGGCCATCAAGGAGCAGGTCACCGTCGCCCGCGACAAAGCCGCCGACCTCGGCTCACGCATCCACGCCCTCGCCGAAGCCCACGCCCTCGGCACCACCCTCGCGACCGAAGACGGAGACGACGAGGCAGAGAAGTACGTCGCCCAGTACCGCCGCTTCCTCGACGACTTCGACATCGACCTCGACAAGCACGTCGAAGCTACAGAGCTCACCGTCGCCAGCCCCGCCAAAGGCGTGGCCGGCACCCTCGACCAGATGCTCTGGCTCCCCCTCGACGGGTACCTCGAGGGTGAGTCCGTGCGCCGCCTGCCGGACGGGGAACGCGCGCTCTGGGTCGTCGACACGAAGACGTCCGCGACCCGACCGGCCACCAGCGTCTACGGCGAGTACGCCCTGCAGCTGACGGCCCTGCGCTGGATGAGCGAGATGTGGCTGCCGGACGGCACGATCGAGCGCTTCCCGTCCGAGCGCATCAAGGGCGCCGCCGTGCTCAACCTGCGCCGCAGCTCCTACGAGCTCATCCCCGTCCCGACCGGCCCGGCTGAGCGGGCCGCCTTCGACGGGTGCCTCACCCTCGCCAAGTGGATGCATTCGACAGGCCACGACATCAACGGCGGCGAGTACCGCCCCGTCGGCCCGTCCGGCAAGGCGAAGCCCAAGCGAACCACCACCAGAAAGGCGGCATGACCCATGCCTATTCGCGACATACAGCAGCGCATGGCCGAGGCGGGCCGAATCCGGTTGGGCCAGAAGGTGGCCACGAAGAGCGGCAAGAGCCGCCCGGACAAGCTCGACCGCTTCCGCTTCACCAGCGGCAACCGAGGCCACATCGAAGCCCTCGCCAAGCTCTACGGCGGTCAGGCGCGCGAGTGGGACAACAACGGCCGCCAGGAGTTCGAGGTCGTCACTGACGCCAAGTCCGTTCCGATCATCGTCGTGAAGGGCGGCATCTCCCAGTGGATGGAGAGCTGGTCCGGCGGCGGATGCATCCACCGTTGCGACGGCTACCGTGACGTGCTGACCGACAACGCCTGCGACCCGAACGACCCGGCGCACCGTGATGCGAAGCCGACCACCCGGCTGTCCGTCATGCTGTCGGACCTCGAGTCCCTCGGCGTCTGGCGGCTCGAGACCAAGGGCTGGAACGCGGCGGCCGAGCTGCCCTCGATGGCCGAGCTGGCCATGTTCGTCGGCGACTACGTCCCGGCCACCCTCAACCTGCAGGAGCGGGTGAGTATCCGCGACGGACAGACGTCCCGGTTCGTCGTGCCCGTCCTCGACCTTGCCGTGTCGAAGCGACGCCTCGTCGAGCTCGTCGGCGGCGCCGGCGGCACACCCGCGATCGGCGCCGCCCCTGCCGCGAGCCCCGCGGCGGTCGAGGCGCCCCGGCCCGACTATCAGCAGCTCGTCGCCGACGCTACGACCGTCGAGGAACTGCAGGCCCTCTGGCGCCAGGCCGGCGAGGCCGGGCACCTGACCGACTCGGTCAAGGCGTGGATCACCGCCCGCGCCGGCGACCTCAAGCCCCACGACCCCGAGCAGGTCGAAGAGCCGGCGCACGAGACAGCAGCGGCGCCCGGAGATGACCGCGACACCGTGTGGATGGCCCTCGTCATCGAGGCCGGCAAGCACGGCGTCACCGACAGCGAGCTGCGCCAGATGCTGCTCGAGGAGTACGCCCAGCCCGTCGAGGACATCGACGCCGGCCAGCTGCAGGCCGCGCTGGAGGACCTGCGTGCCAAGGCCGGTGCGGCGTGAGGGTCCTGGCCATCGACCCCGGCAACGTCGAGTCGGGGTATGCCCTCATCGACGCCGAAACCCGGCGCCCCATCGAGGTCGGCAAGATCGCCAACCACGAGCTGCGTGGCGCGCTCCTCGACGGCCAGCTCAGCGATGGGATCGAGGTAGGTGCGATCGAGATGGTCGCCTCCTATGGCATGGCCGTCGGCAAGGAGGTCTTCGAGACCTGCGTGTGGATCGGCCGGTTCATCGAGGCCTCCGGCCTCGGCCTCGCCCCGATCTACCGCCGCGACGTGAAGCTGCACCACTGCGGTTCGGCCAAGGCCAAGGACGCCAACATCGTTCAAGCCCTCGTCGACCGGTTCGCGTCCGGCGAGCCGAACCGCGGGAAGGGCACCAAGGCCGAGCCCGGGTTCTTCTACGGCTTCCGCGCCGACATCTGGCAGGCGATGGCGCTGGCCGTGATGGTGGCCGACCGCATCGAGGGTGTCCACCCATGACCACCGTCAACTGCGACACGTGCGGCCGGGTATTCACCCACCGCCACGAGAAAATCGCCCTGCGCAGCCTCACCATCCACTCGTGCGAGAAGACCATCGCCCGCGCCGAGTCCAAGGCCCGCCGACTCGCCCGGCAGGCCGCCGTCGACAAGACCCCGAAACCCTGCCACCACAAGCGCACCCACCACCAGCACGGCACCCACGCCTGCTACGTCCTCGACCGCTGCCGCTGCCCAGAGTGCACCGCCGCGAACACCGCCTACGAACGCCAGCGCTCCCGCCTGCACGCCTACGGCCGGTTCGGCAACACGTGGGTCGATGCCGCCCCCGTCCGCGAGCACGTCCAGTCCCTGCAGGCCGCCGGCCTCGGCCTCAAGCAGATCGTCGCAGCCTCCGGCTACTCCCATGGCGCCATGACCAAGCTCATGTACGGCAGCCAGAACACCCCACCCACCAAGCGGATCCGCGCCGAGCACGCCCAGGCGATCCTCGCCGTCCGCGCCACCATCGACACCCTCGCCGGCGGCGCCACCCTCGACGGCACCGGCACTCGCCGGCGCCTCCAGGCGCTCATGGCCATCGGCTGGTCACAGTCCAAGCTCGCCCGCCACCTCGGGTACGAGGTCCGCAACTTCTGCATGCTCATCCACGGCGAGCGCGACGTCACCGCCAAGACCGCGCGCGCCGCCCGCGACCTCTACGACCAGCTGTGGGACGCCCAGCCGCCACGGGCCACCACCGGCGACAAGGGCGCCTACACACGGTCCCTGCGCTACGCCCACGCACGCGGCTGGGTGCCACCCCTCGCCTGGGCCGACGACGAGATCGACGACCCCACGGCCGTCCCCGACACCGGCACCGACCAGCGGCCCGGCGGCGGGTGGCACCACGACGACCTCCTCGAGGACATCACCTGGCTGCTCGACCACGAGCCGCTCGCCACCGCGCAACGCCTCGCCGACCGCCTCGGCTACCGCAACCGCGACGCCATCCAGAACGCCCTCCGCCGCGCCGGGCGCCAGGACCTGCTCCACCAGCTCGCACGCAACGCACGACTCCACAAGGAAGGAACCAACGCAGCATGAGCACACCACACCGCGCCGACGTCCCCATCCGACCATTCGCGGACTTCCTGCGCGAGCAGTCCCGGGGCACCACCCACGACGAGCTCTCAGAAGGCCTGCACGACCTCGTCCAGCGCGTCCGCGACACCGGCAAGAAGGGAGCCATCACCCTCGTCATCTCCGTCGAGCTGATGAAGGGCTCCGACAAGGCAGTCATCGTCTCCGACGAGATCAAGCTCAAGCTGCCCGAGCACGACCGCGACACGTCGCTTTTCTTCGCCGACCGCAACGGCAACCTCGTGCGCAACGACCCGGACCAACTGGCCTTCGAGTCGTTGCGAGAGGCCCCACCACCGCCCGGTGTCGACCTCAAGACCGGCGAGATGACCGGGACGGCGGACTGACATGCAGGTCAACGCCCAGACCGGCCACATCGGTCCGCTGCTCACCGACGCCGACCTCGCGAACGTCACCCTCGGCCGCCACGACGTCCTCGTCACCGGCACCAGCCTCGCCGACGTCCGCCGCGCCGCGACCGCCATCGCCGCCCGCGCCAAGGCGGCACCCCGCAAGAAGGCTCGTCGACGCCAAGTCGCCGCCTCCCGACGCAACAACCGGAAGGCCTGACCCGCCCGCCGGTCGCACCTCCGCATCCCCTGAGCGGAGAGCCCGCGGCGCCACCCCCCACGGCGTGCGGCGGGCACCCCCCACCTTCACGAACGACACGAGAGCAGGCGCAAGGCCCGTGACGCTCACCCTGACCGACATGTTCTGCGGCGCAGGCGGATCCAGCACCGGTGCCATCCAGGTCCCCGGCGTCGAAGTCCGCACCGCGATGAACCACTGGGGCCTCGCCATCGAGACCCACAACAGCAATCACCCCGACGCCGACCACATCCAGGCCGACATCTCCCAGACCGACCCACGCTACGTCCGCCACTCCGACATCCTCTGGGCCTCCCCCGAGTGCACCAACCACTCCGTCGCGAAGGGCAAGAAGCGCGCCACCACGCAGGGCGACCTCTTCGACAACGACAAGCCCCTCCCGGACGAGGCCGCCGAGCGGTCCCGCGCGACGATGTGGGACGTCCCCCGGTTCGCCGAGCACCACCGCTACCGGGCCATCATCACCGAGAACGTCGTCGACGCCGCTCGCTGGGTGATGTTCGACGCGTGGCTGATGGCGATGGACGCCCTCGGCTACGACCGCCGCATCATGTTCCTCAACTCGATGCACGCCCAGCGCGGCGGGATGCCCGCGCCCCAGTCCCGCGACCGCATGTACGTCGTGTTCTGGCGCAAGGGCGACACCCCGCCGAACCTCGAGCCCGTCGTCCGCCCCAAGGCCTACTGCCCGGGCTGCGACGCCGTCGTCGACGCCCTGCAGGTCTTCAAGAAGTCACCCGCGTGGGGCCGCTACCGCGCCCAGTACGTATACCGCTGCCCCAATGTCGCCTGCCGCAACCAGGTCGTCGAGCCCGGTTGGCTCCCCGCCGCGGCCGCCATCGACTGGGCCCTGCCCGCTGAGCGCATCGGCGACCGCACCCGGCCCCTGTCACCCAAGACCCTCGCCCGCATCCTCGAAGGCCTGCGCCGCTACGGCACCCCCATCCAGCTCGAGGCCGGCGGCAACCAGTACGACGCCATGGACCCGAAGCACCCGCAGCACGGGCAGGCCGGCGCCTACGTCCGCGCCTGGCCGACCGACGAGCCGCTCCGCACCCTGCACACGGCGTCGACGAAGGGCATCGTCCTCGACGCCGTCCGTGGCGCGCCGATCATCAGCGACACCGACGAGCCGTTCCGCACCCAGACCACCAGCTACACGCGGGCGCTGCTGATGCGCAACAACACCGGCGGCGCAGAGATGTCGACGCCCGTCCACGAGGTCATGCGGACGCTCACGACTATGGGCCACCAGTCGCTGCTTGTGCCCGTCGAGGGCCGCGACGGGAAGCAGCCGCCGACCGTGCTGGACGCGATGCGAACCCAGACCACCCGCAACGAGACAGGCCTGCTGATTCCGTACTACGGCGCTTCCAAGAGCGCCCGACCCACCACAGAGACCATGGGGACGCTGACCACCGTCGACCGGTACGCCCTCGTCACGCTCCGCGGCCAGAACGCCCCGAAGCGGATCTCTGAGCCGATGGACGTCACCCAGGACGACGTCATGGCCTGCCGGTTCCGGATGCTCGAGCCCCACGAGATCAAGCGCGGCATGGCGTTCCCCGACGAGTACGTGATGCTCGGCACGAAGCGCGAGCAGGTCAAGATGGCCGGCAA
>NZ_DASSMH010000039.1:0-17563 GCF_035688975.1 Intrasporangium sp.
CCGTTGGTCCCGCCGCGCAGCATTCTGCGTGCTCACCAGGTCGCCAACGTGGGACCAATGGTCGTCCGTGTGCACGCCGGCGTCGGTCGATGGCCGAACGAAAGGGCGGGCGGAAGTGGCCACACGACGAGGGGGGCGGGCGGAAGTGGCCACTCGACGAGGGGGGCGGGCGGAAGTGGTCACTCGACGAGGGGGGCGGGCGGAGGAGGGCCTCAGACCTTCTCCCAGCCGCGCCGAGGGGCTCGGCTGCCGACGCCGGTGCCGGGGCGCTCGTCGCGCCCGCGGTAGACGATGTAGGGACGGGTGATATAGCCGAGCGGCGCGGAGAACACGTGGACGAGCCGGGTGAAGGGCCACAGGGCGAACAGGACGCAGGCGATCAGCGCGTGCAGCTGGAAGCCGAGCGGCACCTGCGTCATGAAGGCCGGGTCGGGGTTGCCGGAGAAGACGCCCCGGAACCACAGTGAGACGTTGTCGCGGTAGTTGAAGCCCGGCCCGGCCCCGATGCCGAGCATGTTGGCCCCGATCGTGTTCCAGATGCCGAGGACGATCACGGTGCCGAGGAAGGCGTACATCACCTTGTCCATGGGCGTCGTCGCCGAGAAGACCGGTCCCACGGTCCGTCGGCGGTAGATGAGGATGGCCAGGCCCACAAGCGTCGCGAGGCCCGCGATGATGCCGCCGACGAGCGCCACGAGGTGGTAGGCCTCCTCGCTGATGCCGACGGCGTCCGTCCACGCCTTGGGCACGAGCAGCCCGATGACGTGGCCGCCCACGACGCCGAGCATGCCGAAGTGGAACAGCGGGCTGCCCCACCGCAGGAGCCTCGACTCGTAGAGCTGCGAGCTGCGCGTCGTCCAGCCGAACTTGTCGTAGCGGTAACGCCACCAGTGCCCGACTACGAAGATCGCGAGGCACACGTAGGGGACGATGACCCAGAGGAAGGTGCTCATGAGGGTGCTCCAACGGGGATGTGGCGGCCGAGCGGGGTGGCCGGGCGGTCGGATTCGGGGCGAGGGTTGAGGCGCGGGTCCATCGCGTAGCCGTCGAGCCCGACGTCCTCCCGCGGGGGGCCGGCCTCGATGAGCTTCTGCACGGCGGCGAGGCCGTCGCCGTCGAGCTCGGGCAGCGTCGCGCACAGGGCCACCATGAGATCGGCCCAGATGGAGCCCCTCTCCTGCAAGGCGATCCGTAGCATCTCCACACCGGCGCGGTGGTCGGTCAACAAGGCAGCGGCGGCGCCGACGTCGACGGTCGCGCCGAAGTCGAGCACGACCCCGAGGTGGTCGGGCAACTCGTCCGCGTCGAAGTCCGCCCCGGCCCGTCGGTAGGCCTGCTTGAACTGCACGAGGGCGACGCCGCGCCGCCGCGTGTCGCCGAAGGAGAAGTACGTCAGGTAGAGGCAGCAGCGCCGCGTGTGGTCGAACGTCTCGACGTAGTCCTGCTGCACCTCCTCGAGCGGGCGGGCCGACACCGCGTCGAGGAAGGACGTCAGCGGCATACGGACGGCGTCGGGCAGGCTGCCCACCGCGCCACGGATGACCTCGAAGCGGCGCCCGGCGTCTTCCCCTGGGTACTCCAGCAGCAGCGAGATCGCTTGCCACGCAAGGCGGGTCTGCTCCTCGGTGAGCAAGGACGTCTGCGCGCGGGCTGCGCGCCGGAACGGGTTCACTGGTGGTCCTTGCGCCGCGGGAAGAGCCCCCGGGGCTCGCCCTTGCCGTCCCAGTTGAGCAGGTTGACCCTCCCCCGCTTGCTGCCACCGCCGACGAGCTGGTCGGAGGTCTGCCGCTCCTGGAGCATCCGGAAGTTCTCGACCGCGACCGGGGTGAGGTCGCCGGAGCCCTCACCGAACGTGCCCGACTCGCCCTCGTAGTCGAAGTCGACCGGGCACTCCGTCGCGAGCTCCTCCAGCCCGTGGGCCTGCTCGACGTGTGCGGTGGGGATGACGTAGCGCTCGTCGTACTTGGCGATGGCGAGCAGGCGGAACATCTCGTACATCGACTCGCCGTCCATGCCCACGGCCTGGGCGATCGACTCGTCGGGGTCGCCGCCGAGGTTGATGTCGCGCATGAAGGAGCGCATGGCCGCGAGCTTCTTCAGCACCTCGTTGACGGGCGCGACGTCGCCCGCGGTGAAGAGATTGGCGAGGTACTCGACGGGGATGCGCAGCGCGTCGATGGCCGCGAAGAGGTTGCCCCTGTCCTCCGCGTCGAAGCCGGTGTCGCGCACGACGTCGACGACGGGGGACAGCGGCGGGATGTACCAGACCATCGGCATGGTGCGGTACTCCGGGTGCAGCGGCAGGGCCACCTTGTAGTCCTGGATGAGCCGGCGCACGGGCGACTTCTTGGCGGCCTCGATCCAGTCCAGCGGTATGCCGGCCCGCTCGGCCTCGCGCGCCACCGCGGGGTCGTTGGGGTCGAGGAAGACGTCGCGCTGCGCCTCGTAGAGGTCGTAGTCGTTCTCGACCGAAGCGGCCTCGAGCACCCGGTCGGCGTCGTAGAGCATGAGGCCGATGTAGCGCAGCCGGCCGACGCACGTCTCCGCGCACACCGTCGGGATGCCCACCTCGATGCGGGGGTAGCAGAAGGTGCACTTCTCGGCCTTGCCGGTCTTGTGGTTGAAGTAGACCTTCTTGTACGGGCACCCGGACACGCACATCCGCCAGCCGCGGCACTTGTCCTGGTCGACGAGGACGATGCCGTCCTCGCTGCGCTTGTAGATGGCGCCGCTCGGGCAGCTGGCGGCGCAGCTCGGGTTGAGGCAGTGCTCGCAGATCCTGGGCAGGTAGAACATGAAGGTCTGCTCGAACTCGAACTTCACCTTGTCCTCGATGCCGCGGAGCATGACGTCGCGCTTGGCGTGCTCCTGGCTGCCGCCGAGGTTGTCGTCCCAGTTGGCCGACCAGCTGATGTTCATCGCCTTGCCGGAGATGAGCGAGATGGGGCGCGCGACCGGGAAGTGCTTCTGCGCAGGGGCGTTGAGCAGCGTGGCGTAGTCGTAGGTCCAGGGCTCGTAGTAGTCCTCGATGGACGGCAGCTTGGGGTTGGAGAAGATGCTCGCGAGCTTCTTCCACCGGCTGCCGGACCGGAGCGTGATCCGCCCGTTGGGCTTGCGGGTCCAGCCGCCCTCCCAGACGTCCTGGTCCTCGTAGGTCCGCGGGTAGCCGAGGCCCGGCCGTGTCTCGACGTTGTTGAACCAGACGTACTCCATGCCGGCGCGGTTGGTCCACGCCTGCTTGCACGTCACGGAGCACGTGTGGCAGCCGATGCACTTGTCGAGGTTCATCACCATCGCCATCTGCGCCATGATCTTCATGTCAGTACTCCACGTTCTGGTTGCGGCGGCGCCGGATGACCGTGACCTCGTCGCGCTGGTTGCCCGTCGGCCCGAGGTAGTTGAAGGCGAAGGACAGCTGCGCGTAGCCCCCCGCGAGGTGGGTCGGCTTCATGAGGATGCGGGTCAGGGAGTTGTGTATGCCGCCCCGCCTGTCGTTGGTCTCGGTGCGGGGCACGTCGATGAGCCGGTCCTGGGCGTGGTGCATGTAGACGGTCCCCTCCGGCATGCGGTGGCTGACGATCGCTCGCGCCGCGACGACGCCGTTGCGGTTGACCGCCTCGATCCAGTCGTTGTCCTTGACCCCGATCTTGGCCGCGTCACGGTCGGACATCCAGACGGCCTGCCCGCCCCGGGCCAGCGAGAGCATGAAGAGGTTGTCCTGGTACTCCGAGTGGATCGACCACTTGTTGTGGGGCGTGAGGTAGCGCACCGACACCCCGAGCTCGCTCACCTCGCCGATCGGCTGCTCGCCGAAGAGCTCGGTCATGTTGAGCGGCGGCCGGTAGACCGGCAGGCCCTCTCCGAGCTCGAGCATCCAGTCGTGGTCGAGGTAGAAGGACTGGCGACCGGTCAGGGTGTGCCACGGCTTGAGCCGCTCCACGTTGATGGTGAAGGGGCTGTAGCGGCGACCGCCGGTCTCCGAGCCGGACCACTCGGGGCTGGTGATGACGGGCACGGGCGCGGCCTGCGTGTCGGCGAAGGTGATCTGCTTGCCCTCGTGCTCGGCGGCGAGGTCGTGCAGCTCGTGGCCGGTCCGCGCCTCGAGGGTCTTGAAGCCCTGGGTCGCGAGGTGGCCGTTCGTCGTGCCGGACAGGGCCATGACCGCCTCGGCCGCGTGGATCCCGGTGACGAGGCTCGGCCGGCCCTCCTTGACGCCGCCGTGGAGGACGCCGTTCTTGCGCCGCAGGTAGTCGACCTCGCGCCCGACGTCGTAGGTGATGCCCTTCGTCGTCGTGCCGAGCGTGTCGAGCAGCGGGCCGAGCGCGATCATCTTGTCGTGGATGGCGCCGTAGTCGCGCTCCACGACGAGCAGCTTCGGCATCGTCTTGCCCGGGACCGGCTCGCACTCGCCGGCCTTCCAGTCGAGCACCTTCCCGTGCGGCGTGGCGAGCTCGTCCGGGGTGTCGTGCAGGAGCGGGGCGACGACGAGGTCCTTGACGACCCCGAGGTGCTTGGCGCCCATGGCGGAGAACTTCTCGGCGATCACCTGGAAGATGTCCCAGTCGGTCTTCGTCTGCCACGGCGGGTTGATCGCCGGGTTGAACGAGTGGATGAACGGGTGCATGTCCGTGGTGTTGATGTCGTGCTTCTCATACCAGGTCGCCGCGGGCAGCACGACGTCGGAGAAGATCGTCGAGCTCGTCATGCGGAAGTCGAGCGTGCACAGCAGGTCGAGCTTGCCCTGCGGCGCCTCGTCGCGCCAGACGATGTCGCGCGGCCGCAGGTGCTCGGGCGCGTCGACAGCACTCAGCGCGCTGTCCGTGCCGAGGAGGTGCCGAAGGAAGTACTCGTTGCCCTTGGCGGAGCTGCCGAGGAGGTTGGCGCGCCACATCGTGAGGATCCGGGGGAAGTTCTCCGGCGCGTCGGGGTCCTCGACGGCGAAGCGCAGGCCCCCTGACTTCAGCTGCTCGACGACGTAGTCGGGCACGCTCTGCCCGGCGGCATCCGCGTCGGCGCACACCTGGATCGAGCTGCGGTTGAGGCTCGGGTAGGACGGCATCCAGCCCAGCCGCGTGGACAGGGCGAGGGTGTCCGCGGTGGACAGGCCGGAGAAGCGCCCGTCGCCGGTGGCGGCGGCCACCCGGTCGGCCTGGTAGTGGTCGTAGCGGAACTGGTCGGTGTGCAGATACCAGTAGGCGGTCTGGATCATCTGCCGCGGCGGGCGGCTCCAGTCGAGGCCCATGGCGAGGTGGGCCCACCCGGTGACCGGCCGCGCCTTCTCCTGGCCCACGTAGTGGGCCCAGCCGCCGCCGTTGCGGCCCTGGCAGCCGGTGATCGTCGTGAGGAGCAGCATGGCGCGGTAGATCGTGTCGGAGTGGAACCAGTGGTTGGCCCCGGCCCCGACGATGATCATCGAGCGGCCCTGAGTGTCGACGGCGTTCTGCGCGAACTCCCGCGCGATCCGGGCGACCGCCTCGGCCGGGACCGCGGTGATCGGCTCCTGCCAGGCCGGCGTGTAGGGCGCATCGGCGTCGTCGTAGCCGGTGGGCCAGGCGCCCGGCATACCCTCCCGGGCTACGCCGTAGTGCGCGAGGAGAAGGTCGAAGACCGTCGTCACGAGCTGGTCCCCGACCCGGCGCACGGGCACGCCGCGCGCCTCGGCCGTCGGGTCACCCTCGTCGAAGCGCGGGAACTCCACGAGCACGGAGTCCTCGGCCGTCGCGTGCAGGCTGAGCGCGGGCACCGTGTCGCCGAGGTCGAGGTTCCACTTCCCGGCGCCCTCCGGGCCGAACCGGTCGGCGAGCGAGCCGTTCGGGCAGGTGAGCCTGCCCGTGGCCTCGTCGACGACGACTGTGCGGAAGTGGGCGTGCTCGCTCTCCGCGGCCGCGCCACCGAGGTCGGCTGCGGTGACGAACTTGGCTGCGCGATAGCGGGATCCGTCGGGGGTCGGCTCGAGGGTGACGAGGTTGGGCAGGTCGGTGAAGCGCCGGCAGTAGTCGGTGAAGAAGGGCACCTGCCGGTCGACGAAGAACTCCTTGAGCACGACGTGACCCATCGCCATGGCCAGTGCACCGTCGGTGCCCGGCGCGGCGGCGAGCCACTCGTCGGCGAACTTGACGTTGTCGGCGTAGTCCGGCGCGACGACGACGACCTTCTGCCCGCGGTAGCGCGCCTCCGCCATCCAGTGCGCGTCGGGCGTCCGGGTGACGGGGATGTTGGAGCCCCACATCATGAGGTAGCCGGCGTCCCACCAGTCGCCGGACTCCGGCACGTCGGTCTGGTCGCCCCAGATCTGGGGGGAGGCGACGGGCAGGTCGGCATACCAGTCGTAGAAGGAGAGCATCGCGCCACCGACGAGCTGGGTGAAGCGCGAGCCGGACGCGTGGCTCACCATCGACATGGCGGGGATGGGCGAGAAGCCGGCGATCCGGTCGGGTCCCCACTGCTTGATGGTCGAGACGTATGCCGCCGCCACGAGCTCGGCGGCCTCGTCCCACGTCGCCCGCACCAGCCCGCCCTTGCCGCGGGCCCCCTTGTAGCGCCGGGCCCGCTCGGGGTCGCTGGTGACCTCGCGCCAGGCGTCGACCGGGTCACCGAGGCGCGCCCGGGCCTCGCGGAACATCTCGAGCAGCACACCGCGCACGTAGGGGTAGCGCACGCGAGTGGGCGAGTACGTGTACCACGAGAAGGCCGCGCCCCGGGGGCAGCCGCGCGGCTCGTAGTCGGGGCGGTCGGCCCCCGCGCTCGGGTAGTCGGTCTGCTGCGCCTCCCACGTGATGATCCCGTCCTTGACGTAGACCTTCCACGAGCACGACCCGGTGCAGTTGACGCCGTGCGTGGAGCGCACGACCTTGTCGTGGCTCCACCGGTCCCGGTAGAACGCGTCGCCGGACCGCCCGCCCACAGCCTCCATGGACCGCTTGTCCGCGGACACCGTCGCCCTCGTGAAGAAGCGGCGCGTGCCCACCAGGGCCTCGCTGAGCGGTCCGTCGAATCCCGCGGGCGCGGTGGGGGTCACGGGACTGTTCATGGACGGGTCTCCTTGTCGGGGCTTGCGTTCCGGGCGCGGTGAGAGGTGAAGGGGGTGCTGGAGGTGAGCGCTGCGACGCAGAGGTTGGGACCGACCAGGGGGGTCAGGCCGACCGTGGTCGACTCCTCGCCGAGGCTCTGCATGACGCCGCGGATGAGTCCGCGGTGGATGCCGCAGACGACTGCGACGTTGTCGCGGGCCAGGCTGAGGAAGGGACAGTCGTGCAGGGACACGTTGGCCGTGCGGCCCCCGTCGGTCGTGGAGACCTCGGGGACGTAGCCCCATTCCCGGAGCAGGTCGACCATGTGGCCGACCTTGCCCAGCCACTGTCCGGCGGTGCGCGCCGGAGCCTGGTCGGCCGGGTCGAGGTCCTCCTCGGCCACTCGGTCGTGGCTCCAGCGGACGCCGACCTCCTCGGGGGAGAGCTGCCGGCCGTCGGGCTGGGTCCGGAAGGACTCGACCAGGAGGCCGGAGAGCATCCGGTAGGAGTCCTCGGTGGAGACGGTCTCGAGCGACCCGGGCTCCACGGCATACAGCTTGCGGGGTCGCCCGGCGCCCACGGGCGGCTCGAAGTGCGACGTCAGCAGGCCGCCTGAGACGAGCTGGTCGAGGTGGAAGCGCACGGTCGTCACATGGAGCCCGAGGTGCTCCGCCAGGTCCTGCGCGCTCAGCCCCTCTGCCGGGCGCAGCCCTCCGGAGCCATCTGGCGTGGACGGCAGGTTGGCGAGAGTGTCGACGATCCGGCGTCGGACCTGCGAGCTGAGCAGGTCGACGCCCGACCCCCCGCTGGAGCTCATACGCCGGCCTCCTTCCGATTTAGACAACACCCTCGTGACGTATTTAGAGGAGGGCGTTCCGTCCATTCAACCATGGATTGGCTGTGGTACGAGCACGCGTCGGAGGGTGTACGCTGCCATCGATCACATTTAAAGGATCTCATTCATCTAAAACGACCAAGGCGGCACCCCGCATGGAACGCATGTCCGGACGCACCCGCGTCCTCGTCCTGTCGAGCCTGGCCTTCACCGTGATGTTCGCGGTGTGGCTCATGTTCGGCATCCTCGGCATCCCCATCCAGAAGGAGCTCGGGCTCAGCGACGTGGAGCTCGCGTGGGTCTCGGCCGTGGCCGTGCTCAACGGCTCGCTGTGGCGGCTGCCGGCCGGGATGCTCGCCGACCGGGTCGGCGGCCGCAAGGTCATGGTCGCCATGCTGCTGGCGACCGCGGTCCCGGCCCTCCTCGTCTCGCGTGCGACCTCCTACGGGATGCTCCTGCTGCTCGCCTTCCTCGTCGGGTTCGCCGGCAACTCCTTCAGCGTCGGCGTCGCCTGGAACTCCGCGTGGACGCCCCGCGAGCACCAGGGCCTCGCGCTCGGCGTCTTCGGCGCCGGCAACGTCGGCGCATCCGTCACGAAGTTCATCGGCCCGCCTCTCATCGCCGGGACCGCCGGAGCCACCTACGTCTTCGGCATCGAAGGCGGCTGGCGGCTGGTGCCCGTCATCTATGCCGTCCTGCTCGTCCTGCTCGCGCTGCTGACCATGGGCCTCACGCCCCGCCACGACCGGGTCGCCGGAGCGGAGACGCCGCTGCCCGAGATGCTCCGGCCGCTGCGGCAGCTGCGGGTCTGGCGGTTCGGGCTCTACTACGTCGCCGTGTTCGGCGCGTACGTCGCCCTGTCGGCGTGGCTGCCGAAGTACTACGTCGACACCTTCGGCGTATCCCTCGGCACGGCGGCCCTGCTCACGGCGACCTTCATCTTCCCGGCTTCGCTCCTGCGCCCGTTCGGCGGGTGGGTCAGCGACCGCTTCGGAGCCCGGCGCGCGATGTACCTCACCTTCGCCGTGATGCTCGTCGTGAGCGGCATCCTCATGATGCCCAACGGGCACCTGGTCATCGAGCACGCGGACGGCCGGGAGACCGAGCACCTCGCCTACGCCTTGGGGCTCGTCCCGTTCGTCGCCCTCGTCTTCGTCCTCGGCTGCGCCATGGGCATCGGCAAGGCCGCGGTCTACAAGCACATTCCGGAGTACTTCCCGGGCAGCGTGGGTGCCGTCGGCGGGCTCGTCGGGATGCTCGGCGGCCTGGGCGGGTTCTTCCTGCCGCCCTTGTTCGCCTACACCAAGGCGTGGTCCGGCTTCCCGTCCAGCACCTTCTTCGTCCTCTTCCTGCTCACCCTCGGCTGCTTCGGGTGGATGCACGTGACGGTCGTGTCCATGCTCCACGCCGAGTCACCGCAGCTGACCGACCACTTCGAACAGCCCATCCCCGGCCACATTCCCGACGCGCCCCCGGTGGGGGCCACCAACCAGCCCGTGGAGGCACGCGCATGACCAGCACAACGGCAGCTCGCACGTCAGGCGAGTGGCTCGCCTCGTGGGACCCGGAGAACGAGGCCACGTGGGACAAGGCCCTCGCGTGGAGGACCCTGTGGATCACCACGTTCACCCTCACGATGTGCTTCGTCGCCTGGTTCCTGCCGAGCGCCATCGTCCCGAAGCTCAACGCCCTCGGCTACACCTTCACCAAGTCCGAGCTCTACTGGCTCGCCTCCATCCCCGGCCTGTCGGCCGGGCTGCTGCGCATCGTCTGGATGGTCCTGCCCCCCATCCTCGGCACCCGCAAGATGGTCACCTTCACGACGCTGCTGCTCATTGCGCCGATCCTCGGCTGGGGCGTGCGCGTGCAGCGCCCGACCGCACCCTTCTGGGAGCTCGCCGTCCTCGCCTTCCTCGCCGGCATCGGCGGGGGCGCCTTCTCCGGCTTCATGCCCTCGACGTCCTACTTCTTCCCGCGGCGGATGCAGGGCACGGCCCTCGGGCTGCAGGCCGGCATCGGCAACTTCGGCGTCTCCCTCGTCCAGCTGCTCACCCCGTGGCTCATCGGCTTCGGCCTCGTCGGCTTCCTCGGCGCCTCGCAGCAGATGAAGGTGACCGGCAAGCCGTCCACCGAAGTCTGGTACCAGAACGCCGCGTTCATCTGGATCCCCCTGCTGCTCATCGGCGCCGGATTCGCATGGACGTTGCTCAAGTCCGTGCCGGTCAAGGCGAACATCCGCCAGCAGCTCGACATCTTCAAGAACCAGGACACCTGGTGGATGACGCTGATCTACATCATGACCTTCGGCACCTTCTCGGGGCTCTCGGCCCAGTTCGGCCTGCTCATGAGCAACCTCTACGGTGCCGGCAACGCCGAGATCGTCTCCGGCACCGGCGCGGCCGCACAGGTCCTCGTCGCGGGGTACACGGTGCCCGACCCGGTCAAGTACGTCTTCCTCGGCCCCCTCGTCGGTGCCGGCGCCCGCGTCCTCTTCTCACCGCTGACGGACCGGATGGGAGGGGCCAAGTGGTCCCTCGTCTCGGGTCTCGGCCTCATCGCGTCGATCGCCTTCACGATCACCGGCCTCGTCCCCGACACGTCGTCGGCGGCGGCCCTCCAAGGGGGCTTCAACAGGTTCCTCTGGGGGATGCTCGTGATCTTCCTCTTCGCCGGCATCGGCAACGCGTCGACGTTCAAGCAGATGCCGATGATCTTCGAGCGCCGGCAGGCCGGTGGGGTCATCGGCTGGACCGCCGCCATCGCGGCCTTCGGGCCGTTCCTCTTCGGCGTGGGCCTGACCCTCATGTCGCCCACGGCGTTCTACGCCATCGGGATCGCGTGGGCGGTGATGTGCACGGTGATCGTCTGGCTGCGCTACGCCCGGCCGGGTGCACCCAAGCCGAGCTGATCGCGGCATACGGGATGTGACCCTCGCGTCACATCCCTGCGACGGGCGGCCCGATGTCATAGGTTGCGAGACGGCAGTGCCCGCCGCCTGGAGAAGGAGCCGCCGTGCAGATCGGTGTCCCCCGCGAGACCCGTGCCCGGGAGACGCGCGTCGCCGCGACCCCCAAGACCGTCGGCCAGCTCGTCGCGCTGGGCTACGACGTGGTCGTCGAGAGCGGCGCCGGGGAGGCAGCCAGCTTCTCCGACGAGGCGTATGCCGCGGCCGGCGCCCGGGTGGTCGACCGCGTCATCGCGTGGGGCGCCGACATCGTGCACAAGGTCAACGCGCCCGAGCCGGGAGAGATCGGGCAGCTGCGGCGGGGCGCGGTGCTCGTCAGCCTCCTCAGCCCGGCGCTCAACCCGGGCCTCGTGGAGGAGCTGCGCGCCGCGGGGGTCACGGCCCTCGCCATGGACGCCGTCCCCCGGATCAGCCGGGCGCAGTCGCTCGACGTGCTCTCCTCGATGGCCAACATCGCCGGCTACCGCGCGGTCATCGAGGCGGCCCACGAGTTCGGCTCCTTCTTCACCGGGCAGGTGACGGCCGCGGGCAAGGTCCCGCCCGCCAAGGTCCTCGTCATCGGCGCGGGCGTCGCCGGTCTCGCGGCCATCGGCACCGCGGGCAGCCTCGGCGCCATCGTGCGCGCCTTCGACGCGCGGCCGGAGGTCGCCGAGCAGGTGGAGTCGATGGGCGCCGAGTTCCTCGCCATCGACATGGCCGGCGAGGGACCGAGCGCCACCGGCTATGCCCGCGAGATGGGGGAGGACTTCAACCGGCGGGCGGCGGCCCTCTACGCCGAGCAGGCCCGTGAGGTCGACATCGTCATCACGACGGCCCTCATCCCCGGGAAGCCGGCCCCGCGCCTGCTCACCGCCGACATGGTGGCGTCGATGAGGCCGGGCAGCGTCATCGTCGACATGGCGGCCGCCAACGGCGGCAACGTCGAGGGCTCGGTCCCGGACGAGCTCGTCGTCACGCCTCAGGGCGTGAAGATCATCGGCTACACCGACCTCGCGGCACGGCTGCCGACCCAGGCCAGCCAGCTCTACGGCACGAACCTCGTCAACCTCATGAAGCTGCTCACCCCGGGCAAGGACGGGCGGCTCGTCCTCGACCTCGACGACGTGGTCCAGCGGGCCATGACCGTGGTCCGCGACTCCGAGGTGCTGTGGCCCCCGCCTCCCGTCCAGGTCTCCGCGGCGCCCATGCCGGTCGCCGCGCCCGCGCCCGCGCCGGCGAAGGAGCCGCCGCGGCCACCGGACCCCCGGAGGCGCTACGTCGCCATGGCCGTGGCCGCGGTCCTCTTCGCGCTCGTCGCGGCCGTCTCGCCGCCGGCCTTCCTCGGACACTTCACCGTCTTCGCGCTGGCGGTCGTGGTCGGCTTCTACGTCATCGGCCACGTGCACCACGCGCTGCACACCCCGCTCATGTCGGTGACCAACGCCATCAGCGGCATCATCGTCGTCGGTGCCCTCATCCAGCTCGGCACCGGCCGGTTCGGCTCGAGCCCGGCCGTGGCCGTCATCGCCTTCGCCGCAACCCTCGTCGCGAGCATCAACATCTTCGGCGGCTTCCTCGTGACCCGACGCATGCTGACGATGTTCAGGAAAGGCTGAGCGATGGCCCTGTCCCTCATCAACGCGGCATACATCATCGCCGCCCTGCTCTTCATCTTCAGCCTCGCCGGCCTGTCGAGGCACGAGACGGCCAAGGAGGGCAACGTCCTCGGCATGGTCGGCATGGGCGTCGCGCTCCTCGGCACGCTGTGGCTGGCGGGACAGCGGGCCGAATGGCTCAACTGGGTCGCGATCGCCGTCGCCATGGCGGTCGGCGCCGCCGTCGGCATCCGCCGGGCCAGGCGGGTGCAGATGACCGGTATGCCGGAGCTCATCGCGATGCTGCACAGCTTCGTCGGCCTCGCCGCGGTGCTCGTGGGCTACAACTCCTACCTGTCCGGCGAGTCGGACGCGGTGCACAGCGTCGAGGTCTTCCTCGGGGTCTTCATCGGGGCGGTGACGCTGACCGGCTCCGTGGTGGCCTTCCTCAAGCTCTCGGCGCGGATGTCCTCCCGGCCGCTCATGCTGCCGGCCCGGCACTGGCTCAACCTCACGGCGCTCGTGGTCTCCGCGGGCCTGCTCGTGTGGTTCGTCGCCACGCTGTCCATCGTGCCGCTGGCCGTGATGACCGTCACCGCCCTGCTCTTCGGGTGGCACCTCGTGGCCTCCATCGGCGGTGGGGACATGCCGGTCGTCGTCTCGATGCTCAACTCCTACTCCGGGTGGGCCGCGGCCGCCGCCGGCTTCATGCTCGGCAACGACCTGCTCATCGTCACCGGTGCCCTCGTCGGCTCCTCCGGTGCCTACCTCTCCTACATCATGTGCAGGGCGATGAACCGGTCCTTCGTCTCCGTCATCGCCGGCGGCTTCGGCTCCGACGGGGCGGTCGGCAACGCCGACGTCGACTACGGCGACCACCGCGAGACCACCGCCGAGGACGTGGCCGACCTGCTCACGTCGGCCCAGTCGGTCGTCATCACGCCGGGCTACGGCATGGCGGTCGCGCAGGCGCAGTACCCGGTCGCCGAGCTCACCGCCAAGCTGCGCGAGCGTGGGGTGACGGTGCGCTTCGGGATCCACCCGGTGGCCGGCCGCCTGCCCGGGCACATGAACGTGCTCCTGGCCGAGGCGCGAGTGCCCTACGACATCGTCCTCGAGATGGACGAGGTCAACCCGGACCTGCCCGACACCGACGTCGTGCTCGTCATCGGCGCCAACGACACCGTCAACCCGGCCGCCGAGGAGGACCCGACCAGCCCCATCGCCGGGATGCCGGTCATCGAGGTGTGGAAGGCCAGGCACGTCGTGGTCTTCAAGCGGTCGATGAACGCCGGGTATGCCGGCGTGCAGAACCCGCTCTTCTTCCGGGAGAACACCGCGATGCTCTTCGGCGACGCCAAGGACCGCGTCGAGGACATCATCAAGGCCCTTTGACGTCCAGCGCGGGCTGGCGCACCTCGTCGCGGCCCGCGAGCCGGCTGTGGTGGCGCGAGTAGGCGAAGTAGACGACGAAGCCCAGCGCCATCCACACGATGAACCGGATCCACGTCTCGATGCTGAGGTTGAGCACGAGGTAGAAGCACACGAGCGCCGACAGGATCGGCACGACGGGGCTGCCCGGGACGCGGAAGGACCGATGCAGGTCCGGCCGGCTGCGGCGCAGCATCGGGACCGCGAGCGAGACGAGCATGAACGCCGTGAGGGTCCCGATGTTGACCATCTCTTCGAGCTTGCCGATGGGGGTGAGCGAGGCGATGAGGGCGACCGTGGTCCCGATGATGAGCGTCAGCGAGATGGGGGTGCCCGTGCGCTCGCTGGTCCGAGACAGCCTCTCCGGGAGGAGCCGGTCGCGGCTCATGGCGAAGACGACCCGGACCGCGCCGATCAGCAGGGTCATGACGACCGTCGTGAGCCCGGCGACGGCGCCGGCGGAGATGAGCGTCGCGAAGCCGTCCCTGCCGACGTGGGTGAAGGCGGTCGCGAGCGCGGCCTTGGAGTCGATGTCGCTGTACTTCTGCATGCCGGTCAGCACGAGGGCGACCGCGACGTAGAGCACGGTGCAGATGGCGAGGGAGGCGATGATGCCGATGGGCAGGTCCCGCTGCGGGTTGTTGGCCTCCTCGGCAGTCGTGGCGACCACGTCGAAGCCGATGTAGGCGAAGAACACGATGGAGGCGCCCGCCATGATCCCCATGACGCCGTAGGTGGCGGGTGTCATGCCGGTGAGGACCTGGAGCAGGGGGGTCGTGAGGCCGGACGCCGTCGCCCCGCCGGGCGCGGACGGTGGGATGAAGGGGGACCAGTTCGCCGTGTTGACGAAGGAGATGCCGGCGAAGATGACGAACAGCACGATGAGCAGCTTCAGCGCGACGAGGGCGAGGTTGACGCGCAGCGACTCCTTGATGCCCTTGGCCACGAGCGCGGCGAGGGCGCCCACGAGGAGGAACGCGGCGAGGTCGAAGTGCGAGCCCGGGCCGACGGAGGCGGGCCACGTGACGCCCACCTGCGTCAGGAAGGTGATGAGGTACTGCGACCAGCCCTGCGCCACGACGCTCGCGCCGAGCATGAGCTCGAGCAGGAGGTCCCATCCGATGATCCACGCGACGATCTCCCCGAGGGTCGCGTAGGAGAACGTGTAGGCCGATCCGGACACCGGCACGGTCGAGGCGAACTCGGCGTAGCACAGGGCGGCGAGCGCGCAGGCCACCGCGCCCAGGACGAAGGACAGGACGATCGAGGGCCCTGCGTAGTCCTTCGCCGCACGCCCCGTGACGGTGAAGATCCCGGCGCCGATGATGACGCCGATGCCGAAGACGGTCAGGTCCAAGGCGCTCAGCCTCCGGCGGAGCGAGTGCCCCTCCTCGTGGGATGCCGCGAGCGACTCCTCGATGGACTTGGTGCGAAACAGGCTCATCGGACCCTCCTGGTGAACTCGGGCGCCTCGTGGTCCGAATCACGGTAGTCCCGCGGCAGGCCCGATGCCCGGTTGGCGACCGCTGCCGGCGCACCGGCCGGCCGCTACCCTGTCGCTCAGTCGTCCGGGTCCGCCGGGATGGGCCCGGTGTCGGGTCCCCGTCGGCGCTGGCGGAGGTCCTCGCTCTCGTAGAGGGACTCGCCGCCGTGGACCGGCATGGCGCGCGAGTGGGAGTCGGCGCCGCGGTGCGCGCCGCCGTGCCCCTGGGGGACGTCCGGCGCCTCGTCGAGGCCGCCGTCGTCCACCCGGTGCGCGGCCCCTCTCGTGCCGCCGGACACGGGGAACATCTCTCCGCAGATGGCGCGGTAGGTCTCGTCCGGGCGAGCGACCCAGCTGACGACCCGCAGCGCCTGGTCCTGGCCGGCGCTCTCCATGATGAAGCGGCCGTAGCCGAGCACCCGCGCGGGCAGCGAGCGCTCGTAGCTCATGTCGGTCACCTTGACGAGCGGCATCATCGAGACCTTGTGGGTCAGCAGGCCGTGCAGCAGCAGGAGCCGCTTGTCCGTCGCGACGAACCAGTCGTGTCGCCACTCGAGCAGCCGCCACACGAGGCGGCATACGACCAGGAGGAAGGCCAGCCACACGACCGTGCCCACGGAGCGGGTCGCGCTCGTGAGGCTGGCGTCGACGAAGAGGGCGACGACGAGCGCGAGCGTGGTCGTCGCGACCGGCTCGGCGACCCTGGCCCAGTGCTGGTGGGCCGCCACGACGATGACCTCGCCCGGAAGCAGGTAGGGAACCAGCCCGGGGGGCAGCAGGTCGTCCTGCCGGAGGTGGTCCATGGCGGGTCAGCCGGGCATCAGCGGTTGAGCAGCGAGTTGAAGAAGCGCACGATCGCGTTGAAGCCGTCGAGGATGACACCCCAGATGTTCGTGACGATGTCGGCCGCCTTCTCCGGGGACGTGAAGACCGCGTAGACGAAGAACACGAGGACGATCCAGAGGAGCACTTTCCTGACCTTGGCCACTTCCACTCCTCCAACGGCGACAGGCCGCAGGGGGTCTCCACGGCAGACTCTGTGACCAGTGTGCCGGATGTGGTGCCAGCGGCTCACGAGCATCGGCCGCGTGTCGCGTGGCGGCCCGGATAGGGTCGCGGCATGTCGCGCGAGGCGCAGGAGCCGCTCGGTCCGGCGCTGCGGAGGCCCCTCGCAGCCGCGGGGCGCGGCCTGCGGGAGGCCGAACTCGCCCGCGCGACCGCCTCCCTGGTCGCCCGCTACCGCTCGGTGGCACCCGCGGACGACCCTATTCTCGCCACACGGCCCAGGTCGCGGCCTACGCCGTCTACCGGATGCCGGCCACGCACGCGGTGCCTCTGCGCTCAGCTGATCCACTCCTCGCGGCGACCAACCGCCCAGGGTCAGGTCCGCTGACGGCGGGCTCGGCGGCATACGCCCTCGGGTCAGACCACGCCGTAGAGACGGTCACCGGCGTCGCCGAGCCCGGGCACGATGTAGCCCTTTTCGTTGAGCCGCTCGTCGATGGCGCCGAGCACCACCTTGACCGGGATTCCGGCACCGGCGAGCTCTCTGTCGAGGTGCGCGATGCCCTCGGGCGCGGCGAGCAGGCACACGGCCGTGATGTCCCGGGCGCCCTTGCCGGTCAGGTAGTCGATGGCCATGACGAGAGTGCCGCCGGTGGCGAGCATGGGGTCGAGGACGAAGACCTGGCGGCCGGTGAGGTCGTCCGGCAGCCGGTTCGCGTAGGTCGAGACCTCCAGCGTCTCCTCGTCGCGGATCATCCCCAGGAAACCGACCTCGGCGCTCGGCAGCAGGCGCACCATGCCGTCGAGCATGCCGAGCCCGGCGCGCAGGATCGGCACGATGATCGGCTTGGGCTTGGCCAGCTTGATGCCCGTCGTCGAGGCGACGGGCGTGCGGATCTCGAACGGCTCCACCCGCACCTCCCGGGTCGCCTCGTAGGCGAGGAGCGTCACGAGCTCCTCGGCCAGGCGGCGGAAGGTGGGACTGTCCGTCCGCTCGTCGCGCAGGTAGGTCAGCTTGTGCGCGATGAGCGGGTGGTCGGCTACGGAGACCTCCATGGGTGGAAACTTAGCGGGTGAAGGACAGGCCGGAGACCTCCTCGGGCGCCCGGACGACCCCGCCGGCGTATGCCGCCTGGCTCGGGGAGGCGCTCGCCCTCGCGCGCGCCATGGCCGGCTCCGAGGACGTGCCGGTCGGCGCCGTCGTCATCGCCCCCGACGGCACCCTCGCCGGGCGGGGCCGCAACGTCCGCGAGGAGCGCG
>NZ_DASSMH010000040.1:0-6605 GCF_035688975.1 Intrasporangium sp.
GGGCACACCATCGGGGCCGGGGGAGCGACCCGCCCCTGCGCCACCTCGCACGCCGGCACCGCCGCGCCGGCGCTGACGTCGCAGAAGAGGTTGCCCGTCGGGCTGCGGAAGGTGCCCCTGACGGCGGGGTCGACGACGGCCCTGGCCAGCCGCCCCTGGGCCTCCGCGAAGGTGCGGGGCGCGCCGACGGGCGAGCCCGCGGACAGCTGGTAGGGCAGCGTGCGCGGGCCCGAGCCCGTCGGCGTGGCCCCCACCGTGGGGACGGAGCTCGGGGTGGCCGCGGCCGGGGTCCCGGCGTCGGGCGCGGCCACGGTCACGGTCACCGGGGTCAGCGGGGCGTCGCCCGAGCCGCACCCCCCGAGGGCGGCGAGCCCGGCGAGTGCCACGAGCCCGGGTCGGAGCAGCTGCATGGTCGTCGAGTGTGGCACGGACTCCCCGAGGCGCGTCCAGCCCCGGCGCCTGGGTGACCTAGGCTGGAACGGTGTCCAGACGCCTGCTCTCCCCGCGGGGACTGGGCCTGCTCGCCCTGCTGGCTGTCGTGGTTGCGGCGTGCACGCTGCTCGGCCTGTGGCAGCTCGGCGTGGCGCATGACGAGGGCCGGCGCGAGTCCATCGCCGCCGCGGCGAGCCTGCCACGCAGGCCGCTCTCGGAGGTCACGGCTCCCCACTCGCCCTTTGCGGCGGAGCTGTCCAACCGCGCGGTCACGGTGACCGGCACGTATGCCGCGAAGGGTCAGTTCGTGGTCGTCGGCCGGCGGCTCGGCACTCATGAGGGGTCCTGGGTCGTCACTCCACTCGTCACCGACACCGGCGGGACCGTCGCAGTCCTGCGCGGCTTCGTCGACGGCGCGCCCGCGACGGCGCCGACCCCGCCGACGGGGCGGGTCGAGGTGGCCGGCACCCTCGGGCCGAGCGAGTCGCCCCGCGGCGGCGCTGATTCCCTTCCGCCGGGGCAGCGGCGCTCGCTCGACCTCGCCTCGCTCGTCAACGAGTGGCCCGGCGAGCTCTACAACGTCGTCGTCCTCGCGTCCGCGGAGTCCTCGCTGGTCCCGACCGGTGTCGCCTCCGTGTCGGCGGGCGCCCTGACCCGGGTCCCGCCGCCGGACCCCGGCCAGTCGCTCAACCTGCGCAACGCGGCATACGCCGTGCAGTGGTGGGTCTTCGGTATTTTCGCGATCTGGATGTGGTGGAAGATGATGCGAGTCCAGCCACCGACCCGGTCCGAGCCGTTGGTCCCCAAGGAAGAGGCGCACGCGTGAGCACGTATCCGACCAGCCTGGCCAAGCCGAAGCAGATCCGCTCGGCCCTGACCTTCTACCGGGTCATGGCGATCGTCGCGGGCCTCGCCCTCTTCGTCCTCATCGCGGCGATGGTGGTCAAGTACGGCCCGCCCAAGAGCCCCGGTTTCTCGCAGGTGTGGAGCCCCATCCACGGGGTGATCTACATGGCGTATGCCGTGTCCATCGCCAACCTCGGCATCAAGTCGGCCTGGACTCCGCAGCGGATCGTGCTGCACCTGCTGACCGGCTTCGTGCCGCTCCTGCCGTGGCTCGCCGAGCGGCGCGTCACGGCGGAGACCCGGGCCCTGCTGCACCGCGCCTACGTCGCCGACCCCGGCCCGGCCGGCGCCCGCCCGGCCTGACACCCACGACCCCGCGTCACTACGTCACTGTTGCAGAAAGTGGAGCAGTGACGTAGGGGGCGGCGGGGCAGTGCCCGGTGCCTACGTCACTGTTGCAGAAAGTGGAGCAGTGACGTAGGGGGGCGGGACGACGGGTGCGCGGGGCGGCGTCCCGCGGCGGATAGAGTTGGCCGGTGAACGAGCCGCACCCCACCGACTTGCAGGCGCATCCCGTCCTCGTCGTCGACTACGGAGCGCAGTACGCCCAGCTCATCGCTCGCCGGGTCAGAGAGGCACGCGTCTACTCCGAGGTGGTGCCGCACACCACGCCCGTGGCGGACCTCCTCGCGAGGAAGCCGGCCGCCGTCATCCTCTCGGGCGGTCCCGCCTCGGTGTATGCCGAGGGCGCGCCGACGCTCGACCCGTCGCTGCTCGACGCCGGTGTCCCCGTGTTCGGGATGTGCTACGGCTTCCAGGCGATGGCCCAGGCGCTCGGTGGCACCGTCTCGCACACGGGCTCCCGCGAGTATGGCAAGACGGAGGCGGCGATCGACGCGGGCGGCTCGACGCTCTTCGCCGGCCAGCCCCGCGACCAGGTCGTGTGGATGTCGCACGGCGACTCCGTCACCGTCGCACCTGAGGGCTGCCGCGTCACCGCCTCGACCGCGGGCACGCCGGTCGCGGCCTTCGAGGACGACGAGCGCCGCCTCTACGGCGTGCAGTGGCACCCCGAGGTGCTGCACTCCGCCCAGGGCCAGCGGGTGCTGGAGAACTTCCTCTGGAAGGGCGCCGGCATCCCGCCCGAGTGGACCCCGGCCAACGTCGTCGACGAGCTCGTCGAGGCGATCCGCGAGCGGGTGGGCGACTCCAGGGTGCTCTGCGCGCTCTCGGGTGGCGTCGACTCCTCCGTGGCGGCCGCCCTCGTGCAGAAGGCGGTCGGGGACCAGCTCACCTGCGTCTTCGTCGACCACGGGCTGCTGCGCGAGGGTGAGGCCGAGCAGGTCGAGCAGGACTTCGTCGCCGCGACCGGCGTCGACCTCGTCGTCGTCGACGCGCGCGAGCAGTTCCTCGCCGCCCTCGCCGGCGTGACCGACCCGGAGGCGAAGCGCAAGATCATCGGCACGCAGTTCATCCGCGTCTTCGAGCAGGCGGCCCGCGACGTCGTCGGCTCAGGGGCACGCGAGGGCCACCCCGTCGAGTTCCTCGTGCAGGGCACCCTCTACCCCGACGTTGTCGAGTCCGGCGGCGGTGAGGGCGCGGCCAACATCAAGTCGCACCACAACGTCGGCGGCCTGCCCGACGACCTGCAGTTCAAGCTCGTCGAGCCACTGCGCACCCTCTTCAAGGACGAGGTGCGCCAGGTCGGCCTCGAGCTCGGGGTGCCCGAGGTCATCGTGTGGCGCCAGCCCTTCCCGGGGCCGGGCCTCGGCATCCGGATCATCGGCGAGGTGACGGCCGAGCGGCTCGACCTGCTGCGCCGGGCTGACGCCATCGCCCGCGAGGAGCTGACCCGCGCCGGGCTCGACCGCCACATCTGGCAGTGCCCGGTCGTCCTGCTCGCCGACGTGCGCTCGGTCGGCGTCCAGGGCGACGGCCGCACCTACGGCCACCCCGTCGTACTGCGGCCGGTGGCCTCCGAGGACGCGATGACGGCCGACTGGGCGCGGGTGCCCTACGACGTCCTGGCGCGGATCTCGACCCGGATCACCAACGAGGTGGCCGAGGTCAACCGGGTCGTCCTCGACGTCACGAGCAAGCCGCCCGGCACCATCGAATGGGAGTGATCGAATGGGAGTGACCTGCGCGCCGCAGTGAGACGCGCCTTCCACCGGCCGGACCGCGGTCCCAGCGCCGGGCTGGGACCGCGGCGACTCGGTCGGGGTCACACCCCGGGCTCAGCGGCCGCTCGCCCCGATGAAGAAGCCCGCGTTGACGGTCCCGTCGCTCTTGGCGGGGTTGAGCAGCACCGCGGGAGCCAGGCAGCGCATGGGGAGCATGACGTGCGCGCGGATCCTCGCGTCGCCGGCCATGCTGAACGGCACGGCCTTGGTCGTGGCCACCACCGCGCCGTTGCACGCGACGCTCGCGGCCAGCATGGGGACGGGGTTCTTGTGCAGGGTGGGCACGATCAGGCCCTCCACCTCGACCCGGAGGCTCCCGTCGCCGTCCAGCCGCACGTCGCCCTCCTCGATGACCCAGGGCAGGGAGCCCGGCTGGACCATGAACAGGTCGTGGTCGTCCGGCATGCTCGCGCCCACGGAGGAGCGCAGCAGCGGCGACTCGCCGCCGCCGTCGTCGGCGGAGGCGGTCGTCGTGGCGAGGGTGCTGAGGCCGATGAGGGCGCCTGCGACAAACGACGCGGAGCGGGAGACACGAAGCATGGCAGCTCTTTTCGTCGGAAGAGGTGGGGGGAGTTCCCGCAGACGGAGACGCCGCCAGTCGGGGGAGGGTTCACGGCATACGGCCACTAGGGTTGGGCGCATGTGTGGCATCGCGGGCTATTTCGGGTTCGAGGCGGACGAGGCGCTGCTCGCCCGGATGAACGACTGCCAGCAGCACCGCGGGCCCGACGGTCAGGGCACCTTCACCGAAGACCTCGTCGGGCTCGCGCACCGGCGCCTGTCCATCATCGACGTCGCGCACGGCCAGCAGCCGATGGCGACGGCTGACGGCCGCTACACGCTGTCCTACAACGGCGAGGTCTACAACTACCTCGACCTGCGCGCCGAGCTCGAGGCGGCCGGGCGGGTCTTCACCACCGACTCCGACACCGAGGTCGTCCTGCAGGCGTTCGCCGAGTGGGGCAACGACGCCTTCGACCGCTTCAACGGCATGTTCGGTCTCGCGATCTGGGACCGGCAGACCCGGACCCTCACGCTCGCCCGCGACCACTTCGGCATCAAGCCGCTCTACGTATGCCGGGTGCCCGGTCCGGGCGAGGCAGGTGAGGCAGTGCTCTTCGCCAGCGAGATCAAGCCGATCCTCGCCAGCGGTCACTACGACAAGAAGCCCAACGACCGCTCGATCTACCGCTACCTGCGCTTCCGCATCCACGAGGACGGCCGGGAGACCTTCTTCGACGGCATCGAGCGGCTCGAGCCGGGCGAGCTCATGACGGTCTCGGCCGACGGCGTCGACCGGCGGCCCTTCACCCGCCTCCGGCAGGAGCTGGCCGAGCTGGCCACGCAGCAGCGGCCCTACGACGCCGCCGCCGCCGCCGAGTACAAGGCGCGGCTCGTCGAGGCCGTGCGGCTGCGCCTGCAGTCCGAGGTGCCGGTCGGCACGTCCCTGTCCGGTGGCCTCGACTCGTCCGCCGTCGCGGTCGTCATCAACCGGCTGATCAACGAGGGCGACAAGACCACGGAGTCGGTCGGCACGCAGCAGAACACCTTCTCCGCCGTCTTCCCCGGGTCGATCAACGACGAGGAGAGGTACGTCGACGACGTCCTCGAGATCTGCAAGGGGCACGTGGCCGCGCACAAGATCCGGCCCACCGCCGACGAGTTCAAGGCCGACCTGCGCGACTTCGTCCGCACGCAGGAGGAGCCGCTCATCTCCTCGGGCCCCTACGCCCAGTTTCAGGTCATGCGCGAGGCGACCAAGCACGTGACCGTCCTGCTCGACGGCCAGGGAGCCGACGAGATGATGGCCGGCTACATCCCCTACTACTTCGTCTACCTGCGCCAGCTGCGTGCCGAGGGCGCGCGGAAGGCGGCCGCCGAGCTGGCGAGGTCGCTCGACGTGATCTACCGCCTGGGCCGCTTCAAGCTCAAGGCGAAGCTGCGCGGGCGCAAGGACGTCCCGACGACCCAGCTCCTCGCACCGGCGTTCACGGCGGCATACGCCGGGGAGCGCTACACCGTGGAGGGCAGCAACCTCAAGAAGCGGCTCATCGAGGACCTCTTCGTCGGGTCGCTGCCGTCGCTGCTGCGCTACGAGGACAAGAACACGATGCGCTTCTCGCTCGAGGGCCGCGTGCCGTTCCTCGACAAGGAGGTCGTGAAGTTCGTCTTCAGCCTCTCCGACGAGGCGATCATCAAGGACGGCTGGAACAAGCGGGTCCTGCGCGACGCGACGCGCGAGCTGCTCCCCGAGTCGATCAACCGGCGCCGCAACAAGATCGGCTTCACGACGCCGCAGGGGGAGTGGTTTCTCCGGCTCAAGAACCACTTCTACGGCATCTTCCTCTCGGAGTCCTTCGCGAACCGGCCCTACTTCAACCAGACCGAGGTGGTGCACGCCTTCGAGGGGTGGATCAAGGGCACGAACGACGTCGACTCGATGACGTTCTGGCGGCTGATCAACCTCGAGCTGTGGCTGCAGGAGTACTTCGACGAGAAGCCGGCGGAGGCGCAGGCGCCGCGGGTCAAGACGGACTACGAGCCCAACGCCCGCAAGGAGCTCGACCTCGTGCTGCCCTCGGGCGAGGTCGTGCGGCGCTACCCGCTGCGCACCGAGCTCTACGCCCGCGAGGACGACCTCGACGCCAAGACCCTCGGCTACCTCGACCGCTTCTTCGCCGGCCTGCCCTCCGCGGGGCCGGAGCACGAGACGGCGACCCGGGGCCGGTGGTACTTCTTCATCTCGGAGAAGATCGTGGCCATCACCCAGGGCCGGTCCTACTTCCTCTGGGACATCAAGGTGGGCCGCCCCGCCCGCATCCTGTCCCGCTACGTCACCCGCACCCCGGCCGGCATCGGGCTCGGCTCGCCGTTCACGATGCAGCTCGCCATCGAGGAGGCCGGCCTCGGCCGCGTCCTCTACGCCTCGGCCGGCGGCGCCATCGGCAAGCTCATCGGCAGGCGCGGCCTCTTCTACGACCTCGTCGGCGGCGACATCCGCGCCATCGACGGACCCACGGAGTACTCGGTCTACCCGGCCAACGTCTCGGCCAAGCTCGCGCCCAAGGACCCCGACGCGGTGGCCGCGCGGCTGTCCGCGGCCATCCGCGAGCGGGTGCCGGCGGCCTACCGAGACACCTTCGG
>NZ_DASSMH010000041.1:0-7319 GCF_035688975.1 Intrasporangium sp.
CGGTGGGCGGAAGCCCAAGGTCTCGCTGAGGTAGCTCTCGGCCCCCTCGGCCTCGAGCCCGTCCTCCGTGCCGGCGGCGCTGCGGGGCGAGGGCCACCCGTGCAGCCAGAAGAGCGCGACCGAGCCGGGCAGGGCGATGAGCAGGGGCAGCCACGACCGAGGCTCCAGGGCGAAGGACACCGCGAACGCCACGAGCAGCGGACTCTCCGCGAGGGCCGTCCGGACCGTGGTCGTCGAGGTGAAGAAGCGCAGGCTCGTCGCCACGGCGTTCTCACGGGGAAGGCCGAGGGGCAGCGCGGGCACGGCATACCCCACTCGCCGGATGAGGACGGCCGCGGCGAGAAGCGCGAGCAGGACGGCGCCGACAGCAGGCACGGACGGCATCGGCGCCCTGGGGTCCACGGCGATGCGCACCGCGGTGACCATCAGCGACCCCATCGCGACCGCGGCGCTCACCAGCTGCACCGGTCGCAGCGCGGAGGCCGGCGAGGGCGCGGGCTCGGTGCTCATGGTTCCCGAGCATACGTGCGGGGTCCGCCGCGGCCGGGCGGGCATTTAGCCATCGGCCACGCGACGGCTAGCATGGTGCGTCGGTGCGGCACGGCGGCGGCATGCCCTCCGTCGGATGCCCGCCGCATCGCCGTGAGATTCCCCAGACAGCAGGCCGCCACCGGCCGTGAGCCCAAGCCAACGGAGTACCCGCAGTGAAGAGTGCGCTCGAGACCCTCAACCCGACCCGGGTCAAGATGACCGTCGAGGTCCCCTTCGAGGAGCTCAAGCCGAGCCTCGATGCGGCGTTCAAGGCCATCGGCGAGCAGATTCAGGTCCCCGGCTTCCGCAAGGGCAAGGTCCCGGCCCGGATCATCGAGCAGCGCGTCGGCCGCGCGGCGGTCCTCGAGGAGGCGGTCAACAACGCCCTTCCGCAGTTCTACGGCCAGGCCCTCGAGGAGCACGCGGTGCGCCCGCTCGGCCAGCCCGAGATCAGCGACCTCAAGGTGCCCGCGACCGACGGTGAGGACTTCACCTTCACCGTCGAGGTCGACAAGCGCCCGGAGATCACGCTGCCGGACTTCGGCTCCATCGAGCTGACCGTCGACGAGGCGACGGTCGACGAGGCCGACGTGACGGACCGCCTCGACACCCTGCGGGCCCGCTTCGGCACCCTCAAGAGCGTCGACCGCGAGGTCCGCGAGGGCGACTTCGTCTCCATCGACCTGTCGGCGCAGGTCGAGGGCGAGGAGGTCGACTCCGTCACCGGCGTGTCCTACGAGGTCGGCTCCAAGAACATGCTCGACGGCCTCGACGAGGCCCTCGTCGGCATGCGGGCCGATGAGACCAAGACCTTCACCGCGCCCCTCGCCGGAGGCGACCGGGCGGGCGCCGAGGCGGAGTGCACGGTCACCGTGACGGCCGTCAAGGAGCGCGAGCTGCCCGAGCTCGACGACGACTTCGCCCAGCTGGCCTCCGAGTTCGACACGCTCGAGGAGCTGCGCGCCGACGTGGAGAGGGCGGCGCTGCGCGACGCGAAGCTCGCCCAGGGGGTGGCCGCCCGCGACAAGCTCCTCGAGGTCATGCTCGAGCAGGTCGAGGTGCCGGTGCCCGAGAGCGTCATCGAGGCGGAGATCCACTCCCACCTCGAGGGCGAGGGCCGCCTCGAGGACGACGAGCACCGCACCGAGGTCGACGAGAGCACCCGCAAGTCGCTGCGGACCCAGCTTCTCCTCGACGCCCTCGCCGAGCAGGAGTCGATCCAGGTCCAGCAGCAGGAGCTCATCGAGTTCCTCGTGATGATGTCGCAGCAGTACGGCGTCGACCCCAACACCTTCGCGCAGTCCATCGACCAGGAGGGCCAGATCCCCTCCATGGTGGCCGAGGTCGCCCGTCGCAAGGCGCTCGCGACGGTGCTCGAGAAGGTGACGGTCAAGGACTCGGCCGGCAACGTCGTCGACCTGAACGAGACCGTCCCGGGCACCGAGGACGAGGACGAGGATGCCACCGATGCGCCCGGTGCCGCGTCGGGCGACGCGTCGGAGGAGGCGAAGGTCGTCACCGACGCGGAGATCGCCGTCGACGAGGCCGAGGGCTCGCAGTCCGACCCCACCCGCGAGGAGAAGGCCGACGCCTGAGCGCGTCCCCGCGTCCCCGGCTCGCGTGAGCCGATCCGTCTGGCGTATGCCGGTGACCATCCCCCGGGACGGTCACCGGCATCCGTCGTCCATGGCACCGGCCGACGCGGGTGTCTGGCGCGTATGCCGTGTGCCCCGAGGTGCCGTGCCCACGCAAGTGGGTATGGGTTGGTCGGAGCCACGGGTGGTGGCGGCCGGACCCTTTTACGGAATCTGCGACAAGTGAGGAGTCACGACATGGGTGTCTTCGACAAGGCGGAAGACGAGGCGAACGTCGAGCGCGGGGCCGAGGACCGCTCCGGCGGCGCCGCCGGCGAGAACGTCGGCGTGGGCGGGGTCGGCACACCGCCCGAGGCCGAGGCGGCAGCTGGACCGACCGAGGCGTCGCGGACCGGCTCCGGGCCGGCGCCCGCGGCGGGAGAGAGCGGGCCGGGCGCCGCGGAGGACCGGGCGGGCCTCGGCATGGAGGTCACCGAGGGGGAGGGCCTCGGCAGCAGCGCGGTCAGCGGTGAGGACATGGGCGGGTTCGACGTCGGCGCGGCCCGGCTCGACGACACGAGCGGGGCGAAGGCACCGAGCACGGACCTGACGGGCGGCGACGCCAGGCCTACGGGCGGCGACGCCGGTGCGGAGGCTGACGTGCCCGAGTCCCTGCGGGCGGGCGTCGCGGCCGGGGCCCGCGAGGGCGTCGCGGGCGCCGAGGACGTCGCCGGGGTCGACCAGGGGCCGGCCACGATCCCGACGGACACGACCACGGAGGACGACGGGTCCTCCTTCGACCCCACCGGTGCCGTCTCGGACGCCGCGGAGTCGGGCCAGGACAACGGCCTGAACAGCTGACCCTGCGCCGCGAGGGCGTGGCCGGCTCCGTGGTGGTGGAGCCGGCCACCCTTTGCCGGGCGGCGTGGGGGCGTGGTGGCGTGGTGGCGTGGCGGCGAGGTGCGGCCTGGGCGGCATACCGGCCGTTTGTGCGCTGACGGCGAACACGGCTCGGGTCGGGAAATCGTCTGTCGGCCCTGCACGTTAGGGTCAGTGACGAGCCAGCCGGCGACCCGCGCACCACCTGGTGGGCCCGGCTGGAGAACTTCGACGATGGAGACATGGTGACCGCGGACATCTCCGCCAACGGCAACGGCATGCCGGGTGGTCTGGACGACCACATCTACAACCGTCTGCTCAAGGAGCGGATCATCTTCCTCGGCTCCGACGTGCGCGACGACAACGCCAACGCGATCTGCGCGCAGCTGCTGCTGCTCTCGGCCGAGGACCCGGACAAGGACATCTGGCTCTATATCAACAGCCCCGGCGGCTCGATCTCGGCCGGCATGGCCATCTTCGACACGATGAACTGGATCCCCAACGACGTCGCCACGGTCGCCATGGGCATGGCCGCCTCGATGGGCCAGTTCCTGCTGTCGGCCGGCACCAAGGGCAAGCGCTACGCGACACCGCACGCCCGCGTCATGATGCACCAGCCCTCCGGCGGCATCGGCGGCACCGCGACCGACATCAAGATCCAGGCCGAGCAGATGCTCTTCGTCAAGAAGCAGATGGCCGAGCTCATCGCCCAGCACACGGGCCAGAGCGTGGATCAGATCACCAAGGACTCCGACCGGGACCGCTGGTTCAGCGCGGAGGAGGCCAAGGAGTACGGCTTCGTCGACCACGTCTTCCAGCGCTCGGAGCAGGCGACCGACGGCACCGGCGTCGGTCAGGCCGACGCCAAGACCGAGACCAAGTGACCACCGGCCCAAGGACGGGAAAGACCGACATGATGACGACCCCCGCCTCGCGTCTCGGCGCCGTGGCCCAGCCGTACCCCCAGCCGCAGAGCCGCTACATCCTGCCGCAGTTCGAGGAGCGCACCTCCTACGGCATGAAGCGCTCGGATCCCTACAACAAGCTCTTCGAGGACCGCATCATCTTCCTCGGCGTGCAGGTCGACGACGCGTCCGCCGACGACATCATCGCGCAGCTGCTCGTCCTCGAGTCGCTCGACCCGGACCGCGACATCCTGATGTACATCAACAGCCCCGGCGGGTCGTTCACGGCCATGACGGCGATCTACGACACGATGCAGTTCGTCCGCCCCGATATCCAGACGTTCGTCATCGGCCAGGCCGCCTCGGCGGCCGCCGTGCTCCTCGGAGCCGGCGCGGAGGGCAAGCGATTCGGCCTGCCGAACTCGCGCATCCTCATCCACCAGCCGGCGCTCTCGGGCGGCGACTACGGCCAGGCCTCCGACATCGAGATCCAGGCCAACGAGGTGCTGCGCATGCGCACCTGGCTCGAGGACACCTTGGCTCATCACACGGGCCGCACCTCCGACCAGGTCCGCGGCGACATCGAGCGCGACAAGATCCTGTCCGCCGAGGACGCCAAGGAGTACGGCCTCATCGACGAGGTGCTTGCCTCGCGCAAGGCCTCCCTCACCGCCTGACCCCACTGCGGCATACGCGAGGATCTAGGCGGGATCGCATCAGGAGGGACCCATGGGCGAAAGCGACTTCGAGGCCGCGGTGGCGGCCGTCAACGCGGTGACCCGCGACCCCGGCAACGACGTGAAGCTGCGGCTCTACGCCCTCTACAAGCAGGCGACGCAGGGCGACGTCGCGGGCAAGCGGCCCGGGTTCACCAACCCGGTCGGGCGGGCCAAGCACGACGCGTGGGCGGCGCTCGCCGGCATGTCGCGGGCGGAGGCGGAGGCCACATACGTCGCGGAGGCGCGGCGACTCACCTCGTGACGCCGGCGGGGTCCGCGGCCTCCCCGCGGACCCCGCGGTTCGGGGCCTCGCCGCGGCTCAGTCGGCGTCCGGTCGGGGGCGCGGCGCGTGGCAGGGTGGTGGGCTCGAGCCAGCCGACGTGGCTTTGTCAGCCGTCAGCGGACAAGCGGCGTTGCGCACGACGCGGGCAGCCGGTCCGTCGTCTAATGAGACGTGGCCCCCGAGCCGGGCCCCCAAGCGTGCGCACCCATGCGCACACGGTCGTCGAGGGATCCAGGAGCATTCAGGTGGCACGCATCGGAGAAGGCGGAGACCTGCTCAAGTGCTCGTTCTGCGGGAAGAGCCAGAAGCAGGTCAAGAAGCTCATCGCCGGTCCGGGTGTCTACATCTGCGACGAGTGCATCGACCTGTGCAACGAGATCATCGAGGAGGAGCTCGCCGAGTCGTCCGAGCTCGGGCTCGAGCACCTGCCGAAGCCTCGCGAGATCTTCGACTTCCTCGAGAACTACGTCGTGGGCCAGGACAACGCCAAGAAGTCTCTCGCGGTCGCGGTCTACAACCACTACAAGCGGATCCAGGCCGGCGAGGGCGTCAAGAAGTCCGACGACCACGTCGACATCGCCAAGTCCAACATCCTGCTCATCGGACCGACCGGCTCGGGCAAGACCTACCTCGCCCAGACGCTCGCGCGGATGCTCAACGTGCCCTTCGCCATCGCCGACGCGACGGCTCTGACGGAGGCCGGCTACGTCGGCGAGGACGTCGAGAACATCCTGCTCAAGCTCATCCAGGCCGCCGACTACGACGTCAAGAAGGCCGAGACGGGCATCATCTACATCGACGAGGTCGACAAGATCGCCCGGAAGAGCGAGAACCCGTCGATCACCCGCGACGTCTCCGGGGAGGGCGTCCAGCAGGCGCTGCTGAAGATCCTCGAGGGCACCACCGCGTCGGTGCCGCCGCAGGGCGGGCGCAAGCACCCGCACCAGGAGTTCATCCAGATCGACACGACGAACGTCCTGTTCATCGTCGGGGGCGCGTTCGCGGGGCTGGAGAAGATCATCGAGTCGCGGTCCGGACGCAAGGGCCTCGGCTTCGGCGCCACCTTGCACAGCGCCAAGGATCAGACGGACGGGTTCGCCGACGTCATGCCCGAGGACCTGCTGAAGTTCGGCCTTATCCCCGAGTTCATCGGCCGCCTACCGGTCCTGACGACGCTGACGCCACTCGACCAGAGCGCGCTCGTCAACATCCTCACGACGCCGCGCAACGCCCTCGTCAAGCAGTACGAGCGGATGTTCGAGATCGACGGCGTCGAGCTCGAGTTCACCGAGGACGCCCTCGAGGCGGTCGCCGACCAGGCGCTCCTGCGCGGCACGGGAGCCCGGGGCCTGCGCGCGATCATGGAGGAGGTCCTCCTGCCGGTCATGTTCGACGTGCCGAGCGACGACGGCATCGCCCGCGTCGTCGTCACCCGCGAGGTCGTGCTCGACAACGTCAACCCGACCATCGTGCGCCGCGGGGTGGAGCCGCGCGCGAAGCGCCCGCGCAAGGAGTCGGCCTGACGCCCGACCACGCCGGGGGCTGACCCGTGGCGGCGCCGTTCCGGCTGCGGGCCGGTGACCCCGCGCCGGTCCAGCAGTCCGGCACCACGTGCGGCTCGGCGTGCCTCATCGTGGCCCGCATGCTGCTCGACCCCGCCTTCGCCGACTGGATCCGGCTCGGCGCCGGCCGGGGGTGGGACCCGGGCGGGGACCGGCCCGGTGAGACGGAGACCGAGCGCTTCGCGGCATACGAGCGGGTCGTCGTTGCCCGGACCAACGGGCTCGTGGGGGCGGGGGGACGGCTCCAGCCGCCCTGGCCTCGGGCGCTCGGTACGCCGCCGTGGGGCGCGCGCCGCGAGCTCGAGCTCGGTGGGGCGCGCCCAGGTGCCCGCTACGCCGTCGGGTGGTGCCGGCTCGGGGGTCGGGCCACCCTCGAAGCGGCGTATGCCGCACTCCTGAGGCGGGCGCGCCCCGGCCGCCCGGCGCTGCTCTATGTCGGCAACCGGTGGCTGCCGCGGCATGTCGTCCTCGTCGTGCCCGCAGCCGGCCGGGAAGGGCTGGAGGTCTACGAGCCGTCGGCCGGGCAGGTCGTCGACATGCCGCGGGACGCCTTCGTCTCCCGACGCCTGGGGGTGGGGGGCTGGGACGTGCCGTGGGCTGCCGTCTGGGACCTCTCCCGGGCCTGAGCCGTGCGAAGTGGCCACTCGACTGTGGCGCTCAGTCGAGTGGCCAGTTTGGTGCGGGCGGTTCGTGCGGAAGTGGCCACTCGACTCGGGTGGGGGCGCCAGCGATCGGTCGAGTGGCCAGTTTGGTGCGGGCCGTCCGTGCGGAAGTGGCCACTCGACTTGGGTGGGGGCGCCAGCGGTCAGTCGAGTGGCCAGTTTGGTGCGGGCCGTCCGTGCGGAAGTGGCCACTCGACTGGGGGG